>JARRNO010000023.1:0-24130 GCA_037384885.1 Acidobacteriota bacterium | reverse complement strand
CCCTCCGCCTGGTTTTGCCATGAGCAAAGCGAAATACATGTCCTGTCCTCCTAAACACAAGGAACACCTATTATGCCCGAAAGCACCTGAAGGGTCAATACGCAAAACCTTGCCGAACAGATGTTTGGGGCGGTCGCCCCTCCGGACGAAGCGAACGGTTTTTTAAGGAATGCCGCCCGGAAGCACCCGCTTGTCACGCCGCCCTGCCATCTGGTAAATTAGGCCCGCAAGAGCGGGAGACGTGGAATTGCGCATCTTATCAGGGATTCAGCCGTCCGGAAAGCTCCACATCGGAAACTACCTCGGCGCCATCCGCCAGCACCTGGAGCTTCAGCACAAGGGTGAAGCCTTCTACTTCATCGCCGACCTTCACGCCCTGACCACCGTGAAGAACCCGGAACTCTTGAGGGAAAACGTGCTGGACGTGGCGCTCGACTATCTGGCGCTGGGCCTGGATCCGAAAAAGGCGGCTTTTTACCGCCAGTCGGACGTTCATGAAGTTCCCGAACTGTCCTGGCTGCTCACGACGGTCACGCCCATGGGGCTTTTGGAGCGGTGCCATTCCTACAAAGACAAACTGGCCAAGGGAATCAGCCCGGACCACGGGCTTTTCTCTTATCCCGTGCTCATGGCGGCGGACATCCTGATCGTGGACGCCGAAATCGTACCGGTGGGCAAGGACCAGAAGCAGCACGTGGAGGTAACGCGGGACATCGCTCAGCGTTTTAACAGCTTGTACGGAGACACCTTTACCGTCCCGGAAGACCGGATCCTGGAGGATGCGGGCGTGGTGCCCGGGATCGACGGGCAGAAGATGAGCAAGTCGTACGGAAACGAGATCGGGATGTTCCTGGAGGGTAAGCCGCTGAAGCAGAGGGTGATGTCCATCGTCACCGATTCTGCTCCGGTGGAGGCGCCCAAGGATCCCGACACGAACAATGTCTTCAACCTGTTAAGACTGTTTGCTGACGCCCAGGAGGTGGAAGAGTGGCGCCAGCGCTTTCTGGCAGGTGGTCTGAAGTACTCTGAGGCCAAGAAGCGCCTGGTCCAGCTCCTGAACGAGCATTTCGGCGAAGCCAGGGAACGGCGGCGGGAACTGGCACAGCGGCCCGACGACGTCTGGGATATCCTTCGAGACGGCGCAAGACGGGCCGGGCTTATCGCCCGGGAGACACTGGCGCGGGCGCGCCGCGCCTGCGGGATCGACTGAGAATTCCAGCGCCGTTACTCTCCTGAAATTCATCAAATTCCAATGAAATCCTAACGCCGCGGCGCCATGGTGCTTCTTGGAGGCATGCCGTGGAAGACGACCTGAACGATGGGATGAGGCCGGAGCCGCTCGAGGGGGAAATCGAAGGGCCGGGAAGCCGGGGCGCTGCGGTGCGGATTCTCATCCTGAGCCGCGGGGGCGTCAAAGCGCATCTGGACCTGCCGGTCCGAGTGCTGACAAAGGTCCGGATCCGGTTCCCGCTCAACGGTGAGATGCTTGAATCTCAGGCCGTGTGTTTGAACACGACCCCGGAAGAGCCGTGGGTATCCACCTTCCTTTTCCTCAACGCCCCTTCCACCCAACGCATGAAGATCGAACAGCTCCTGGGGCGCCGCGTCGGAATGCGCCTGCCTGCCGGCTGACGCTGCGGGTGGATTCTACCCCGGTCCGCCGGCCCTGAAGCGGGCGGTTCGGCGGCCAGGGCGCAGAAACAAACCGCCTTCTCCCTTCGTAATGGTCTGTTGAGAGGCAGAGGAGGTGCCCCATGAAACGTCGTACTTTCACCGGAATATTGGCTGTCGCCGTCTTTGCCGCAGGGTTGGCTGCCTGCTCCCCAAGCCGTGCGGCCAGCGTGACTGAGCGGGTGGAGAAAACCTTTACCATGCAAAAGGGCGGCTCCCTTTCGGTGTCGAACGTCAACGGCGGCATCACGCTAAAAAGCTGGGACAAAAACGAGGTCCAGATCGTCGCAATCAAACGCGCCAAGGCCTCCAGCGAAGACCAAGCTAAAAAAGTCCTGTCGGAAATCACCAAATCGGTCACGTATACCATCAACGCGCCTTCGTCCATTCACGTGAAGCTTGAATCCGTAAACGGCGGCATCCAGGTGGATTCGCCGGGCTCGGAAATCCAGGCGGAAACGGTGAACGGCAAAATCGGCATCACCCGGGGCGGTCTTCTGAGCGCCACGACCGTCAACGGCGCCATCGCCTTTGATGTAGACAACGTCAGGAAGGTCGAAACCACGAACGGGTCCGTTCACGGCACGATCCGTTCGCTCAAACCGAGCAGGGCTTCACTGGAAACGGTCAACGGATCTCTGCGAGTCGCCGTGAACAAATCCGCCGCATTCCATCTGGACGCGGAAAACGTCAACGGATCCATCGACTGCGGTTTTCCCTCCATGAGCGGATCGCGTCACAGCCTGGGGGGTGAGGTGAACGGAGGCGGCGAAACGTTGCACATGGAAGCCGTGAACGGGTCCATCGCCGTCCATCCCGCCTCCTGAGCGATTGTCCGAAAACAACTCTCCATTTCGGTTCCGAGTTTTCTTCCAGCGAGGGGGGACAGAATCCCCCCTCATTTGTTTTATGGGCCGTCAAACTGCGCCCGGGACATGGGAAGTGGAAATTTTTGGGCAAGGCGTCTAAAATGAGGGATTTGGAGGAGCTGTGGATTACATTCGGATCAAAGGCGCCCGCGAGCACAACCTCAGGAACCTCGATCTTAAGCTGCCCAAAAACAGACTGATCGTGATCACGGGGTTGAGCGGCTCCGGAAAGTCCAGCCTGGCCTTCGACACACTCTACGCTGAAGGACAACGGCGCTACGTGGAATCGCTCTCCGCCTACGCCCGCCAGTTTCTGGACCTGATGGAAAAGCCGGACGTGGATACCATCGAAGGGCTCTCTCCGGCCATCTCCATCGAGCAGAAATCCACCTCACACAATCCCAGGTCCACTGTCGGTACGGTGACGGAGATCTACGACTATCTCCGGGTGCTTTTTGCCAGGGTGGGCCACCCGAACTGCCCGCAGTGCGGGACCCCCATCCAGAGCCAGACCGTCCAGCAGATGGTGGACCAGATCGCCCGCCTCCCGGAAGGCGAACGTGTTCTTGTTCTGGCGCCGCTTGTGAGGGGCCGGAAGGGTGAGTATCGAAAGCTATTCCAGGATCTCCTCAAAGAGGGTTTCGTGCGGGCGCGCGTGGACGGCCGGGTGGCGGACCTCTCGGAAGGGTCGGACCTCCACCGCTACAAAGCGCACAGCATTGAGGTGGTCATCGACCGTCTCGTGATCCGGCCTGGAATGGAGGGCCGGCTGACTGAATCCGTGGAGCTTGCCCTCAAAAAGTCGGAAGGGCTGCTCATCATTCACAGGCTGTCGGATGAAAGCGACCGCCTTTACTCGGAAAGGCTTTCGTGCGCCAAGTGCGGAACCGCCCTTCCAGAGCTCGAGCCGCGGATTTTCTCGTTCAACTCCCCGCACGGCGCCTGCCAGGAATGCTCGGGGATCGGCGTCAAGATGGAACTGGATCCGGCGAGGGTGGTCCCGAACCCGAACCTGTCTCTTTCGGAGGGGGCGCTCGCGCCCTGGCCGGTGGAAAACGGGGGGTGGTACCGGCAGCTTCTGGAGCGGCTGGCCAGGGCTTGGAATTTTTCCTTGAAGACGCCCTTCTCCAAGCTCTCGGAAGGGGTGCGCCACCTCGTGTTGTATGGGACGAACGGTCTCGAGTCGGGCGGCGGAAAGGCGGCCCGGCAGATTCCGCTCCGCTTTGAAGGCGTTATCACCAACCTGTTAAGGCGTTACAAGGAAACGCAGTCGGATACCGTGCGCCAGGAGATAGAGGGCTACATGTCCACCGCCGCCTGTCCTGCGTGCGGTGGGAAACGGTTGAGACCGGAAGCCTTGGCGGTCACCCTATCTGGGATGAGCATCGCTGATTTTACCGACCTCTCTGTGCATGGGGCGCTTGACACGCTGGAGTCTCTCGACCTGACGGCGCAGGAGACGGAAATCGCCCGGCTGGTGTTGAAAGAAATCCGCAACCGCCTGACATTTCTTAAAAATGTCGGATTGGGGTACCTGACTCTTTCCAGGACGGCCACGACACTTTCAGGTGGAGAGAGCCAGCGCATCCGGCTGGCCACGCAGGTGGGCAGCCAGCTTACAGGGGTGCTTTATGTTCTCGACGAGCCGTCCATCGGACTGCACCAACGGGACAACCAGCGTCTCCTGGATACCCTGAAGAGCATGCGGGATCTCGGCAACACCGTCGTCGTGGTCGAGCATGACGAAGAAACGATTCGCGAAGCGGACCACATTGTCGAACTGGGACCGGGCGCCGCTTTGCACAGAGGGGCGGTCGGTTACCGGGGCGTATCTTTCGGGGCGCCGCAGCATCGCCGTACCGGAAAACCGCCGCAAGGAAACCGGCCGGCTCTGGGTCAGGGGGGCCGGGGAGCACAACCTGAAGGACGTGGATGTCCCTTTCTCCCTGGGTGTGCTGAACCTTGTTACGGGCGTGTCCGGATCGGGGAAGTCCACCCTTGTGCATGACATTCTCTACAAGGGACTGATGCAGCGGCTCTTCCAAAGCCTGGACCGCCCCGGAAAGCACCGGAAGCTGGAAGGATGGCACTTGGTGGACAAGGTCATCGAGATCGACCAGTCTCCCATCGGCCGAACGCCGAGGAGCAACCCCGCCACATACACCGGCCTGTTTACTCCGATCCGGGAGCTGTATTCGCAGGTGCCCGAGTCTCGTGCGCGGGGCTATCGTCCCGGGCGGAGACCCTGGAGATCAGGTACAAGGGAAAAACCATTTCCGAAATTCTGAATATGACGGTGGATGAAGCGCTGGTCTTCTTCGAGCCGGTGCGGCTCGTGGCCAACAAGCTCAAGACGCTCCAGGACGTCGGCCTCGGCTACATTCATCTCGGGCAAAGGGCGACGACGCTTTCGGGCGGTGAAGCGCAGCGGATCAAGCTGGCCCGGGAGTTGTCGCGCCGGGCGACCGGCAACACGTTGTACGTGCTTGACGAGCCGACCACCGGACTGCACTTCGAGGATGTGAGGCATCTGCTGAACGTGCTTCACCGGCTGGTGGACTCGGGAAACACCGTGGTCGTGATCGAGCATAATCTGGATGTCATAAAGTGTGCGGACATGATTGTGGACCTCGGGCCCGAAGGGGGTGACGAGGGGGGACGAATCATGGCCGTGGGCACGCCCGAGGAGGTGGCCGGCGTGGAGGATTCCCGGACGGGAAGCTACCTGGCCCGAATATTGAGGAGAAATCATGAAAAGCCGACCGGAACCCTACAAGATGAAGATGGTGGAAAGCATTCGGCTGCCGGACCGGAAGGAGCGGGAGCGACGGCTGGCTGAGGCGGGCCACAATCTCTTTCTGATTCCTGCGGAAGCGGTATTCATCGATCTCTTGACCGATTCGGGCACCGGAGCCATGAGCGACCGGCAGTGGGCCGCCATGATGGAGGGAGACGAGTCCTACGCGCAAGCGAAATCCTGGTTCCGGTTTCGTGACGCGGTGCGTGACATCACGGGGATGGAGCACGAACCATTTCGACACCACGAGAGCCAACATCGAGTATTACGGTGCCCAGGCGGTCGATCTCGTAATCGCTGAAGGCCGCAATCCTTCTTTGCAGCACCCCTTCAAAGGCAACATCGACTTGGCGCGGCTTGAGGATCTTCTCAGGGAGGCGGGAGCGGAAAAAATCCCCGTGTGCATGTGCACGGTAACCAACAACACGGGCGGCGGCCAACCGGTGTCGTTGGCCAACCTCCGGGAAGCAGGCGCACTGTGCCGAAAGTACGGGGTCCCCTTTTTCCTGGATGCCTGCCGCTTCGCAGAAAACGCTTACTTCATCAAGATGCGCGAGCCGGAATTCCAAGATTGGTCCGTCAAGGATATCGCCCGCGCCATGTTCGACTGCGCGGACGGCGCCACCATGAGCGCGAAGAAAGACGGTCTGGGCAACATCGGAGGATTTCTCGCCCTCAGGGATGATCGTTTCCTGCAGCCGCTGCAGAATTCGCTGATCCTCCGGGAAGGGTTCCTGACCTACGGCGGCCTGACGGGCCGCGACCTGGAGGCCCTGGCGCAGGGGTTCAGGGAAGTGGTTTGTGAAGACTACCTGGAGGCCCGGGTCGGACAGGTGGCGCGTTTCGGCGACGCGTTGAAGGCCAATGGCGTTCCCATCCTTGAGCCAGCCGGAGGCCACGCAGTCTACCTGGATGCCACGGCCGTGCTTCCGCACATTCCTCCGGAGCGGTTTCCCGGTCAGAGCCTGGCGGCGGCCCTTTATCTGGAGGGCGGCGTCAGAGGGGTGGAAATCGGCTCCCTGATGTTCGGGAAGAACTTGGAGGACGGCCGCTTCCAGCCGGCGGGCATGGAACTCGTGCGGCTCGCCGTCCCGAGAAGGACCTATACGGACAACCACTTGGCGTACGTTGCGGAAACCGCCGGCAGGATTGCGGAAACGGCGGGCCGGTACCGGGGATATCGGGTCACTTACGAACCGCCGTTCCTGCGTCATTTCACGGCGCGGATGGAGCCGGTGGAAGACTGACCCTTGTCTCGGGAGACGCGGTTGCGTATCCTTATCTAATAGGAGGCACCTAGGCGCCATGATCACCGGTTACAACCAGGATGTGAACTGCGCGGGAAAGGTTTACCACGTCCAGACCGAAGACCGCGGCGAAAAGAATCCCGTCATCGAAACCCTGATCTACCAGGGCGGGGAGATTCTTGCGTCCTTGAAGACCCCCTACCAGGACATGCTGAAAAAAGGCTGCAAGGAATCGGATATCTCCGCGCTTCTTGAACGGCAGCATCGCAAGGTGGTCGTGGAAATCAAGCTCGGGAAATACGCCAAGGAGGGGCAGAAGGCCTTCGGGGAAGGCATCATCTCCTCCAAGAGCCTGGACGAGGTCATCCTGGAGTACCTGACGAGTGAAAGCAACGGCGAGCAGATGACGCTCATGCTTTTGGATGAAACGTCCATGACGGCGGGAGAATCCGCCACTCTGAGGCTGCAGGCTGTTACGGACATCACCCAGGTGCCGGTCGTCGGCGCGGAAGTGCTGGTGACGCTGGTCGCCACGGACGGTGGAACAAGTGAACTGTTTAGGGGCAAAACAGACCGGAGCGGGATCTGCGCGGCGTCGTTCAGGCTGCCGCAGCTTGACGGCAACGCGGCCGTCGTCGTAGATGTGGAGAAGGAAGGAGAGCACGAACAGTTGAAGTCCCTTGTGAGGCGGAAGGAATGATCCGGGTGGTCTTGAACGGCCGGGAGCGCGAACTCGAAAAACCTTGCAGCATCGGGGAGTTTGTGGCTTCGTTGGATCTGCACGTCTCGCGGGTTGCGGTAGAGCGTAACGGCGAAATCGTACCGAAAGCCAAGTACCGCGAAACACAACTGGCAGAGGGCGACCGCCTGGAAATTGTTGAATTTGTCGGCGGTGGATGAGGCCGCCGGCCGTGTCCGGCCCCCCCGGCACGGACGGCGCCCCGGGAAGAAGGCCGCTTCCCGGGGAGATGCCCCGCCGAATGGTGCGGGCGGTTAGCTCAGCGGGAGAGCGCCTGCCTTACAAGCAGGAAGTCACTGGTTCGATCCCAGTACCGCCCACCACTCGTCAAGGCCGCTGTAGCAAGGGTTTTGGAGTATGCCCCGGGGGAGGGGGCGAGTGCACGTCATTTCTTGACCGTCAAGGGTGAATCTGGTAGGATATGCGCCTATTTAAACCCTTGTCCGCATCTGGGGGGGCGACGTGATCCAGGAAATCGTACAGCATTGGCCGAATATCGTCATCTTGATGGTGGCGATTTTCGTGTACAGCTATCTCATCGACAAGGTCTTTTTTCGTCCCGTTCAACGTATTTTGAACGAGAGAAAGGCCAGAATCCGGGACGCCACGAACCTGGTGGACGAATCCCGGAACGAACTTGACCGCCGCTTTGCCGAGTATGAGGACGCGATCCTTTCCGCCCGGCGCAAGGGACTGAAGATCAAGGAAGACGCCCGCCAGGAAGCCGACGCGCACCGAAAGGCCGAACTGGACAAGGTGCGCCAAGCTGTGGCGGCCGAGCTTAAGGAAAGCGAGGCCGAACTGGTGGAGGCGTCCGGCCGCATCCGGAAGGAACTGGAACAATTAATTCCCGGCCTGGCGAGGGAGATGGCGAAGAAAATTCTCGGGAGAGAGGTGGCGGCGTGATTCGCAAAACAGGCTTCGCCTTGTTTTCGCTTGCTGTATCCATTGCAGCACTGGCTCAGGAGGGGGGGCACGAAGGCGGCGGACTTTCGGGCTGGCTTGCCCCCATCTGGCACGTTCCCATGATCGTCTGGCAGGCGATCAATCTCGCCCTGGTGATCACACTCTTCTATTTCCTGCTGCGGCGCAGGGGGCCGGAATTCTTTCGTGGCCGTGCGTCGCGCATCAGCGAAGAACTGGAGAGCGCACGCCGTGAGAAGGAAGAAGCCCAGGCACGCCTGAAAGAAATGGAAGAGAAAATGGCGCGGCTGGGAGAAGAGATCGCAGCCATCGAGCGTGAGGCTCGTGAAATGGCCGAAGCCGACCGGAAAAGGGTCGCGCGCGAAGCAGAGGAAATGCGGGATCGGATCCGTCGCGAGGCAAGTGAGGAAATGGGGCGCCGCACGGTTCAGGCCAAGCAGGAGCTGAGGGCCTACACGGCCCGGCTCGCAGAGCAGACGGCAAGGGATCTGCTGGAAGGGGCCATGACGGCGGATGACAAGGAGCGGCTCATGTCCGACTTCTTTGAAAAGCTGGAGGAGCGCGTTCATGGCTGATGCGGCGCGGCGCTACGCCAGGGCGCTCATGGACGTGGTTGGCGCCGGGGGTGCGGAAAAGACGTTCAATGATCTGGTTGCACTGGGGAAGTGGTTCGAGGCCGTTCCGGGATTTAAAGCGGCCCTGGAAAATCCTTCCGTGCCCCAAGACGTCAAGGATAATTTCATCGACCGGCTGGGAGCGGAGGCCTCCTTTTCCGCGGAGGTCGTTCGATTTGTGAAGGTTGTTGTGGTGCAGCGCCGGCTTGGAGAATGGACCTCCATTCTTGGCGCCTTCCAGGTGTTGGCCGATGAATCCCGGGGTATTCTCAGGGCCCGCATGATCACTGCCGAAGGCCTGAGCAAAAGGAAGGAAGGAGAAATCCGGGCCACATTGTCCCGTGTTTTCGGCAAGGACGTAGAATTGGAATCGGTGATTTCGTCGGATATCCTCGGCGGCATTCAGCTGCAGGTGGGTTCGACAATTTACGACGGTTCTGTCGCGGGGGCCTTGGGCGCCCTGCGCGCAACGCTGGTAAAGGGGTGATCAAGCATGATAAAGACCGATGAAATCAGCCAGCTCCTCAAGGCCCAGTTGCAAGGCTTCGAGAAACGGCTTGATGTCGCCGAGGTTGGGTACGTGATTTCCGTGGGGGACGGCATCGCGCGCGTATACGGCCTGGACAAGGTCATGGCGGGCGAGCTTCTGGCCTTTCCGCACGATCTTTATGGAATGGCGCTGAACCTGGAAGAGGACAGCGTGGGCGTGGTGCTCATGGGCGAGACCGACCTCGTCAAAGAGGGCGACGAGGTGAGGCGGACGGGCGAAATCATGTCGGTCCCCGTCAGCAGCGGGCTGCTCGGACGCGTTGTGGATCCTCTTGGGCAGCCGGTTGACGGCAAAGGCCCCATTGAGGAAGAGAGGCGCGTTCCCATCGAGAGAATCGCCCCCGGAATCGTCGCTCGCGAGCCTGTGAAGACGCCGCTTCAGACCGGATTGAAGGCGATTGACACCATGATCCCCATCGGACGTGGGCAGCGCGAGCTGATCATCGGTGACCGCCAGACCGGGAAAACAGCCATCGCCATTGACAGCATCATCAACCAGCGTGAAACCGGAGTAATCTGCATCTACGTCGCCGTGGGGCAAAAGCGTTCGACCATCGCCCAGGTCGTGAAGACCCTGGAACGCTACGACGCGATGAACCATACCATCGTGGTGTCGGCTTCGGCCTCTGATCCGGCGACCCTTCAGTACATCGGGCGTGGTGTACGATGACCTCTCCAAGCACGCCGCGGCGTACCGCGAGATATCGCTGCTTCTCCGGCGCCCGCCGGGGCGAGAAGCCTACCCGGGAGACGTCTTTTATCTTCACAGCCGCCTGCTGGAACGTGCGGCAAATGTCAACAAGGAACACGGCGGCGGCTCGCTGACGGCGCTGCCCATCATCGAGACGCAGGCGGGCGACGTGTCGGCCTATATTCCGACCAACGTCATTTCCATCACGGACGGCCAGATCTATCTGGAGGCGGACCTCTTTTACCAGGGCGTCCGCCCCGCGGTTAACGTGGGCATCTCGGTCAGCCGCGTAGGGGGAAACGCGCAGATCAAGGCCATGAAGAAGGTGGCCGGAACGCTGCGCCTTGATTTGGCGCAGTATCGTGAGCTGGCGGCCTTCGCCCAGTTCGGTTCGGATCTGGACAAGGCCACGCAGGCCCAGTTGAACCGTGGCGAACGGCTGGTGGAGATCCTGAAGCAGGATCAGTACGCCCCCATCGATGTGGTGAACCAGATCGCGATTGTTTTCGCCGCCGTCAATGGTTACCTGGACGATTTGAGCGTGGCTGGCTGCGCGGCGTTCGAAACCGGGCTGTACAAGTACGTGGAGCTCAACGGCCGCAATTTCGTGGCGGCGCTTCGGGAGAAAAAGCAGCTTGACGACGAGGTGAAGGCCTCGCTGGTTAAGTTAATCGAAGACTTCAAGAAGCAGTTCGTGACGGAGCAGGAGGCCAAGTAGATGCCCAACCTCAGGGATATCCGGAGGCGAATTCGCTCGGTCAAGAACACGCAGCAGATCACCAAGGCCATGAAGATGGTCGCGGCCGCGAAGTTGCGCCGGGCGCAGGATGCAATTATTCACGCCCGCCCCTATGCGAACAAAATGCTTCAGGTGCTGAACAGTCTGGCGTCCCGTGTGGATCGAGACCGGCACCCGCTGCTTGCGGAGCGGCCCGAAAGACGGATCCGCGTTGTGGTTGTGGCGGCGGATCGTGGACTTTGCGGCGCCTTTAACGCCAACATTCAGCGCTACGCATTGGCGTTTTTGAGAGAGCAGAAGGAAAAGGGCGTTGAGGTCATGCTTGAAGTCGTGGGACGTAAGGCGCGGGATTTTTTCAGGCGCCGCGAGTTTCCAATCGACAGGCAGTGGATCAATGTCTTTACGAAGGTCCGCTACGAAAACGCGGACGACATTGCCGAGAACTTGATCGCCCAATTCGCGGACGGCGAGGCGGATGCAATCTACGTGATATATAACGAATTCAAGAGCGTGATTTCTCAAAAGCTCACCCTGGAACGGGTGCTTCCCATCAGTAAGCTTGAGTTCGACAAACCCGCGGAATTTATCGACTACCTTTACGAGCCCAGCGACCAGGAGCTTTTCGAAACGCTGCTGCCGCGGCACGTAACCTTCCAGATTTACAGGGCGCTGCTGGAGTCCGCGGCGGCCGAACAGGGGGCGCGAATGGCGGCCATGGAAGGGGCCACCAAGAACGCCAAAGATATGATCGACCGGCTGACCTTGAACGCGAACCGGGTGCGGCAGGCCGCCATTACCAAGGAAATCATTGAAATCGTCAGCGGGGCGCAAGCCCTGGAATCGTAAAGCCTGGGAGAGGATGATCATGACCGTTGAAGGCAAAGTCGTACAGGTGATCGGGCCGGTGGTCGACGTGGAATTTCCCGTGGATCACATTCCCGCCATCTACAACGCCGTACACATTACGTCTGAGGGTTTCGAGTCCAAGGTGCCCATTGACGTCACCGCTGAAATCGCCCAGCACCTCGGTGAGGGCCGGGTTCGCTGTGTCGCCATGGAGCCGACCGATGGAATGGTCCGGGGCATGAAGGCCGTGGACCGGGGAGAGGCCATCAGCGTGCCCGTGGGCAAGCCCACCCTTGGACGGATCTTGAACGTCCTCGGCAAGCCGGTGGATGAACTCGGCCCCGTGGACGCCAAGGACAGCTTCCCGATTCACCGGCCCGCCCCGACTTTCGAACAGCAGGCCACGAGTTCGGAGATGTTCGAAACGGGCATCAAGGTCGTGGATCTTCTGGAGCCGTACCTGAAAGGCGGAAAGACAGGGTTGTTCGGCGGCGCCGGCGTGGGCAAGACTGTTTTGATCATGGAGCTGATTAACAACGTGGCCATGCACCACGGCGGCGTGTCGGTTTTTTCGGGTGTGGGTGAGCGCACGCGCGAGGGGAACGACCTCTGGCTAGAAATGACCGAGGCGGGCGTCATCAGCCCGGGCAACCCGGAGAAATCCAAGGCGGCGCTGATTTACGGCCAGATGACGGAACCGCCTGGCGCCAGGCTTCGCGTGGGTCTTTCCGGGTTGACAGTCGCTGAATATTTCCGTGACGTGGAAGGTCAGGACGTCCTTCTGTTCATCGACAATATCTTCCGGTTTACCCAGGCCGGCTCGGAAGTCTCCGCCTTGCTCGGACGTATGCCTTCGGCGGTGGGCTACCAGCCTAACCTGGCGACGGAAATGGGCGAACTTCAGGAGCGGATTACGTCGACGAAGAAAGGCTCCATCACCTCGGTGCAAGCTATTTACGTGCCGGCCGACGACCTGACGGACCCAGCGCCCGCTACGGCGTTCGCGCACCTGGACGCCACGTCCGTGCTGTCGAGACAGATTTCCGAGCTGGGCATCTATCCGGCGGTGGACCCGCTGGCCTCCACGTCGCGCATCCTCGATCCCCGCGTCGTCGGCGACGAGCACTATGCCGTGGCCCGGAGGGTGCAGTCCACACTGCAGCGCTACAAGGATCTGCAGGATATCATCGCCATTCTGGGTATGGATGAACTTTCGGAAGAGGACAAAATCACGGTTCAGCGCGCCCGCAAGATCCAACGCTTCCAATCGCAGCCCTTCCACGTGGCCGAGCAGTTTACCGGCATGAAGGGCACCTACGTGAAGATCGACGACACCATCCGAGGCTTCAAGGAGCTGGTGGACGGTAAGCATGACGATCTTCCGGAGCAGGCCTTCTACATGGTTGGCACGCTTGAGGAGGCACAGGAAAAGGCGGAGCGCCTGGCGAAGCAGGGATAGTCGAGCATGGCCGAGCATCTATTGCCGAAAAAGATTCTACTGCAGATCGCGACGCCCGAGGGAAGCGTCGTCGAGCAGGAAGTAGAGGAAGTCGTGCTTCCGGGGTCGCTGGGGTGCCTCGGCGTACTCCCGGGTCACACGCCGCTCTTGACATCCTTGAAGATTGGTGAGATTAAATACCGGGTCGGGGATAAGATCAAGTTCCTGGTCGTATCCTGGGGATTTGTAGAAATATTGCCCGACCGGGTCACGGTTCTTGCGGACGTGGCGGAAAGGCCGGAGGACATCGATGTTGCCTCGGCCGAGGAAGCAAAGAAGAGAGCAGAGCAGATGCTGCGCGAACCCGATTCCGATTTTCGGGCGGCGCAAGCCCAACTTGAACAGGCCATTGCGAGAATTCAGGTCGCGGGAAAGAAAAGCGCGGCCGCTCGTTAAGCCGAAACGGAGAGAGTCAAGCTATGAAGAGGACCTTTCAACCGAACCGTCGTCGTCGTGCTAAAACGCATGGATTCCGGGCGCGTATGGCCACCCGAGGCGGCCGGGAAGTCCTGGCGAGGCGGCGGGCCAAGAATCGATGGCGCCTGACGCCCCAGTAGCGGGGCGCAATCCCGGATTATCGAAAGAGGATCGCATCCGTAGTCGGGCCGAATTTTTGCGGGCTTACCGCAGTTCGGCCCCGATTTTCACTTCCAAGCTGGTCTTTTATGCTTGCAGCAATGAGCGGGGGCGTCGCCGGTTGGGCTGCACTGTTCCCAAGAAGGTTGGGAACGCTGTTCAGCGCAACCGGCTGAAGCGTCTTATGCGCGAGGCCTTTCGCGGCGAGGGATGGCGGCTGCCTGAAGATTGTGATCTGGTGATCAATGCGAAGGCGAAGGCGGCCGGCATGACGCTGGAGGAAGTGAGATCGGCGCTGGTCCGGGCCGCGGAGAGACTACAGGAAAAGGGATATTTGCAGTGCGATACCTGATCAAGGGAGTCATCATCATTTATCAGTGGACCCTGTCTCCGCTCCTGGGCAACGCTTGCCGGTTCTATCCCTCTTGTTCGAGATACATGTACGAGGCGGTGGACCGCTACGGCGCCCTGAGGGGTGTGTGGATGGGCCTCAAGCGCATTGGCAAGTGTCATCCCTGGCACCCGGGTGGGTATGACCCTGTCCCGGAACGACAGCAGAAACGGAGCCATTGATGCAGCAATTGGGACAGGAAGATACAGGCGGCACGAGCCGGCTAATATGGGCCACGCTTCTCATGTTCGCGGTTCTTGTGGCGTGGGGTTATTTTTATAATCCCGCCAAGAAGCCGGCGGCGAAGAAGGAGGCCCAGAAGCAGACGGCCGTCCAAAAAAAGGAGGGAGCGGCGGAAAAGGCTATGCCCTCGAAGGCAATGGCGGCGCCTGTTCTTGCAGAAAAGCAATTAAAGGCGATCTCGGGGGAAAAGGCCCAGACGTTTCAGCTGGCCAACCAGGACTTGCTGCTTGAGGTTGACAGCCGTGGGGGCGTGCTTGTCCATGCGTTTTTGAAAAAATATCATCACAATCACGATATACGAGACGATTTGGTTTCCCCTCTTGCAAAAGCGATGGGGGTGTATCCGCTCAGGATTCGAACGGGCGATCCAGCGTTCAACAAGACGGTGAACGAGGCCCTGTTCCACGTGGAACAGCGCAGCGAAAAGGATGGGACCGAGGTTCTGACGTTGAAGTGGTCCGACGGAAAGGGCGACGCGGTTGCAAAAGTCCTGTCTCTCGGGCCCAAGGGTTACCTTGTGGGATTCGATCTCTCCGCCGTGAAGGACGGAAAACCCCTGCCTTCCGTGCCGGTTGTCTGGGGCCCGGGCCTTGGGATGCTGACGAAGAATCAGGCCAAGAACAGGTATGCGCTGAAGGATTATGTTGCGCTTTCCAAGTCCGGGGGTTTCGACCAGATCGAAAGAAAGAAGGTGAGCGAAAAGAAGCCCATCGTGACGGAGTCCTATGCGAAGGAATCCGCAGTGCATTGGGCCGCGCTTTCCAGCAATTATTTCGCGGCGATCTTCATGCCAAAGGAGCCCATTACGCATGGCATTCAGGTAGAATCAATCTACTTGAACAAAGATCTTCAGAAACTTCACCCCGAGGAATCGGATGTTCAGCTGGTGGTTTCCTATCCCGGCTCGGGCAAGCTTTACCTTGGGCCCAAGGAATACTTTAAGTTCCGGAAAATGGGGGACCACTTTCCCAGGTTGATGGGATGGGGAGGCAGCTTTCTAGGCCCCATCCTGACGCCGATCAGCGGCGTGCTCCTTTGGAGCTTGCAGAAACTGAACAACTTCTGCCACAACTGGGGCATCGCGATTCTTCTGCTGACCCTGATTATCAAGCTCGCCTTCTATCCCCTGACGCAGCGCTCCATGGTCAAAATGAAGGAGATGGGCGAGAACATGAAGCGGCTCAAACCGCAAATCGACCGCATTAAAGCCAAATACAAGAAGATGGGCAAAGACATGGCCACCCGGAACAAAATGAATGAGGAGGTCATGGCTTTATACAAGCGGGAGGGGGTTAATCCCCTCGGGGGCATGGGCGGCTGCCTTCCCATGCTTATCCAGATGCCGATCTTCTTCGCCCTCTTTGAGTTTCTACCGAGAAGCATCGAGCTTCGCGGGGCCTATTTCTTCGGGTGGATCAAAGATCTCAGCCTTCCGGACCCCTACTACATTACGCCGATCCTGATGGGCGTGGCGATGGTCATTTCGACACGCATGAGCATGACGCAGACGGTAGAGGGGGCGCAGAAACTGATGATGTGGTTCATGCCCGCTTTCTTCACCATGATCTGCCTTAACGCGCCAGCGGGATTAACGCTTTATTGGCTTGCGAACACCGTCCTGCAGATGGGCCAGCAGTACATGATCAACAAGCAGGTGGCCGAACGTCAAAGGGCCGCACAAAAGGCGAGGAAGTCCACTCCGAAGCGGCCCTCCAAGCCGTCGCATGCCTGATGTAAACGACACCATCGTTTCAGAAATCACACCACCCGGACGCGGCGGCGTCCGGGTGGTGCGTCTTTCCGGCAGACTTTCCATTTCCATTCTGAAGGCGCTGTTCAGATCCCGGGGAAGCCGTTCGCCGTGGAATTACCCGAGGCTGTTGGTGCAGGGAGAAATTCTGGATGGGAAGGAGCGCGTCCTGGATTTTGGAATGGCGGTATGGTTCAAAGCGCCGGCTTCATTCACGGGTGAGCAGGTCGTGGAGATCCACTGCCACGGTTCGGGGGGTGTGATCCGAAGCCTGAAAGGAGCGTGCGAGGCGATGGGCGCCCGCCCGGCCCTTCCGGGTGAGTTCTCATTCCGGGCCGTCTTGAATGGAAAGATGAGTGTGATGCAGGCGGAAGCGGTGAACGCCCTGGTCGACAGCGAAACCGCCCTGCAAGCCGGATCCGTCAGTGGGATTGTGGCGGGCCGCACGGGGGAGCGCATGCAGGGTCTACGTCAGAAGCTCCTGGCACTGCAGGCAGACATGGATGCCCGTCTCGATTTTCCTGAAGACACGGCCGCCTACCGGCCGTCCGATGATGTTGCCAGGATGCGTGAGTTGGAAGACGAGATGGGGGCTGTCCTGAGTGATGCCGTCAGAGGACGGTCGCTGCGTGAAGGCTGGCGGATCGCGTTGTGCGGCGCACCGAATGTGGGCAAATCTTCGCTGTTCAACGCTTTTCTCCAGAGGGATCGTGCGATCGTCAGTCCTCATCCCGGTACGACAAGGGACCTGTTGGAAGAGACGCTGGATCTCGCGGGCTACCCGGTGGTTCTGATCGATACTGCGGGTGTGCGCAAGTCTGAGGATCCCGTTGAAAAGCTGGGGGTGGAGCGCGGGCTCGGTGCCGCCCGGAATGCGGAGGGGGTCCTGTTGTTGTTTGATATGACGGCGGGCTGGGGTGATGGGGAGCAGTCACTTCTGCGACAGGTTGGGGAGAAGGTAATCGCCCTGGTGGGTACCAAGGCCGACTTGGTCAACGAGACATACGGCGCGGTCCCGGATCGGGAGTTTTGCGCCCTGAGTTCCCTAGACGGCAAGGGTCTCGACGCCGTCGCAAGGCGGGTGGCGAGCTGGGCGGAAGAGAGGTCGCCGCGGGAAGAAACCGAGTTGGTTTCGGAGCGGCAAACCGCAAGCCTCCGGGAGGCCACGGGATTTCTTAGGGAGGCGAGGGCGGCCATCGAAGCCGGACAAACGGAAGAGGCGGCGGTGCCGCATCTTCACCGGGCGCAAGAGGCGATGGACGCACTTCTCGGTCACATGAGCCCTGAAGCCCTTTACGACGAAATCTTCAGCCGCTTCTGCATCGGGAAATAGCCATGTTTGGACGCGATGAAACAGACGAAAGGAGTTTTGATGCGGTCGTTGTGGGGGGCGGGCACGCCGGAAGCGAAGCCGTCCGCATGCTGGCCCTTCACGGTCTGTCCGCGGCGCTTGTCACGGATCGTCTGGACGCTGTCGCACGGATGTCCTGCAATCCCAGCATCGGGGGTGTGGGAAAGGGCCACTTGGTTCGGGAGATTGACGCGCTTGGCGGACTGATGGCAAAGGCCGCAGATCGATCCGGAATTCAATTCAGGATTCTGAACGGCAGCAAAGGGCCTGCGGTTCAGGGGCTTCGCTGCCAGAGCGACCGTCGTCTCTACCACGAAGCGGTCCGCGCCATACTAGAGAGCACCCCGGGGGTCACCCTGGTCCAGGGGCGCGCCGCGGACGTGATCCTGCGAGGCGCACAAATCGGCGGCGTGGTTCTGGAGGATGGGCGAAGCCTGAAAGCGAAGGTGGTCGTCCTGACGACAGGCACTTTCCTGAACGGCGTGATGCACGTGGGCGCCGAACAAAAGGCCGGCGGGCGGGCAGGGGAGTTCGCCTCGAACCGCTTGGCAGAAAGCTTGCGGAAGCTTGAACTCCCCTTGGGGCGCTTGAAGACGGGTACGCCGTGCCGCATCAGGCGGGACACCGTCGCCTGGGAGAAATTGGAGCACCAGGATGGGGATGATCTTCCCGAGCCTTTCTCGCTCTATACCCCCGAAAGGGAACCCTTTCCCCATCTGGAACAACAGCCCTGCTATGTCACTCACACGACGGAGAAGACCGCCGCGTTGATCCGGAAAAACCTGGACCGCTCACCCCTGTACTCCGGACGAATCCAAAGCACCGGGCCCCGCTACTGTCCTTCCATCGAAGACAAGGTGGTTAAATTCCCACACCACGAGACGCACCTGGTCTTTCTCGAACCGGACGGTATCGACACACCGGAGATTTACCCCAACGGAATTTCCACGTCCCTGCCGAAGGACGTGCAGGAAGACATGTTGAAGACCATCCCAGGCCTGGAAGAAGCGGAAATCCTGAGGTTCGGGTATGCCGTGGAATACGACTATGTTGATCCCCGCGCCCTGACTCTCTCTCTTGAGCTGAGGGGGCTGCGGGGGCTGTACCTGGCCGGACAAATCAACGGAACGACTGGATACGAGGAGGCCGCGGCTCAAGGACTTTGGGCTGGGTATAACGCGGCGAGAGCGCTGAAGGGTGAACCTCCCTTTCGGCTCGGACGGGAAGAGGCCTACCTGGGCGTTATGGTGGACGACCTTGTCACTCGGGGCGTTCTGGAGCCGTACCGCATGTTTACTTCACGGTCGGAATTCCGTCTGCTGCTAGACCGGCACACGGCCTATCGCAGACTATCCGGGTACGCAGAGAAGGCGGGTGTCATGGAAAGCAGCGAAGCGGCGCACATCCTGAAGCGTGAAAATAGGGTTGAGAAGGCGATAGCCCTCCTGGAACAAACGCGAATCCGCCTGAACGGGACATCGCCGAGCATGGCGCAATACCTGTCGCGCCCCGGGAACGACCTCAGTATGCTCGAGGCGCTCTGTGGGCAAACGATTGAGCCGGACCCGTTCCTCCGGCGCTACATTGAGTCGGAAGTGAAGACGGCGGGTTACCGGGAGCGCGAGCAGTCGCAGGTCCGGCGGCTCAAATCGGCCTGGGGCGTGCCCATTCCAGAGGACTTTTGCTACGATGACCTTTCGGGCTTGTCTCGGGAACTCCTGGAACGCCTCGAGGCCGTCCGGCCGGAAACACTCGGGCAAGCCCGGAGAATTCCCGGAATGACCCCGGCCGCCCTGACGCTGCTGCGAATTACCCTCGAGAACGGAAAGCGCGCCGAAAATGGATGAACGATTCGCCCCTTACCTTGAGTTGCTGTTCCGTTGGAATCCGGTCGCCGGACTGACGGCGTTCCGCAACCGGGAGACGGCCTACAGCAAGGGAGTCATCCCCTCCCTCGAGGCCCGGACACTGTTGCCGGACAAGGGTGCAGTTCTGGACATTGGCGCGGGCGGGGGAATACCGGCCGTTCCTCTAGCGACGGTGAAGCCCGGCTTGACATGGGTTCTCTGTGAACCGGCCGCAAAGAAATCGCAGTTTTTGAGGGAGGCCGCCCGTGTCTTGTCTTTAAGTCTGGAGATCCGGGAATGCACTGTGGAAGAGTTTCTTTCGCTCTCGCCCGGGGCACGCTTTCACGCGGCTACCGTTCGCGGAGTCAGGCTTCGCAAGGGGCTGGTGAAACGAGTCGGGGAGGCGCTTGTCCCCGGAGGTGCCCTCCTGGTATGGACAGCGGGAGATGCCGCGGCGAGGCTTCGCGGGTGGCTGGACGCCCTGGGCTGGGCCCGTTCAGAGCACCTGCTCGGTCAGGCCGGGCAAGTAATCATCATCGGCCGTGTTCCACGTGGAACAATTTGAAGGGCGGGACGGATTCCGGCCCATTACTTTCGGGAAAGCCCAAAGTGTGGTAAAAAGTTCCTTCACAAGGAGGAGCGAATTGGCCCGGATTATCGCGATCGCCAACCAAAAAGGCGGCGTCGGAAAGACTACGACCGTCATCAATCTGGGGGCGTCTCTCGCCGCCGCCGAAAAGCGGGTCCTGTTGGTTGATTTTGATCCCCAGGCGAACTGCACGTCCGGACTGGGACTTCCCAGAAAGGGCGCGCACCCGACGATTTATACCGTTCTGACGGGGCGCTCGAGCCTTGAGGAGGCGGTTGTCACTCTGGACCTCCCCTATCTGTCGGCGCTGCCGGGCTCGGTGGATCTCGCGGGAGCCGAAGTGGAGCTCGTCTCCATCGACAAGCGTGAGTACGCCTTAAAAGAGGCTCTCGGCTCCGTGGGAGACCGGTACGATTTTATTCTGATTGACTGCCCGCCGTCCCTCGGCTTATTAACTGTCAACGCCCTCGTGGCAGCGGATGAGGTGCTCATTCCCATTCAGGCCGAGTACTTTGCCCTTGAAGGGGTGTCAGAGCTGCTGGGGACTCTCGAACGGATCCGTGGCGGCCTGAACGAAGCACTGGAAATCCGAGGGGTCCTTTTGACCATGTTCGATGAGCGCACCAACCTCGGCCGCCAAGTCAGCCAGGAAATCCAGAGCTACTTCGGCAACAAGGTCTACGCGAATCCGATCCCCCGGAATATCCGGCTGGCGGAGGCGCCATCCTTCGGCAAGCCCGTGCTGCTCTATGATATTGCTTCCAAGGGCGCACAATCCTATCTTCAAGTCGCGCAGGAGTTCCTTTCCCATGAACGCTAAGAGCCCCAAACGTCTCGGCCGTGGACTGGATGCACTCCTCGGCGGACCGGCGCCCGAAAGCCGGCGGGTTTTGGAGGTGGACATTCACCGCATCCATCCCAATCCGAGCCAGCCGAGAAAGGCCTTTCGTGAGGGGGGACTAAGCGAGTTGGCGGATTCCATTCGTGCAAACGGGATCCTTCAGCCGATCCTCGTGCGCCACGTGGACGGCGGCTATGAAATCATCGCCGGAGAGCGCCGCTGGCGCGCTGCTCAGGCGGCCGGTCTTCATCAGGTGCCGATTCTGGTCAAAGATGTGGAAGAGGAAAAGCGACTTGAGCTCGCCCTGGTGGAGAACCTTCAGCGTGAAGATCTCAACCCAGTGGAGGAGGCCCGCGCCTACCGCCTGCTGATCGACGAACTTGGATACACGCAGGAAACGGTCGCGGAGAAGGTGGGCAAAGACCGGGCGACGGTGGCCAACATGTTGCGGCTCCTCAAGCTTCCCGACTCGGGTCTCAAGGCTCTGGAAGAGGGCATGATTACCATCGGCCATGCCAAGGCTATTCTGGCGCGGCGAAAGCAAGACGATCAGCAGGCGCTCCTGGAACAGATCGTCGCAAAAGGCCTGTCCGTCCGCGAGGCGGAAAAGCGCTCCAAAGCCGCCGCGCCCCGTAACCCGATGCGGGAAGATCCCGATACGAAAGCGGCCTCGCGCAAGCTGTCGGGGCGCATCGGCCTGCCCGTGGCCATTCAACGCCGGGGGAAGGGAGGGCGTGTCGTCATTGCATTCCAGAACGAGGACGAATTACAGCGTCTTTATGACGTCATCTTCGGCACGCAAAGGGAAAGGTAAGACATGAACAAGACTGTAAATGGTTCGGTCCAGGTCGGCGGGATGCTCGGCGAAGGCGTGTCCGTGGAAGGAAAGCTGGTGTTCAACCACACCTTCCGCATCGACGGAGAGTTCAAGGGATCCATTCTCCGGTCCGACCGCCTGGTCGTGGGGGAGAAGGGGGTCGTCTCCGGCGACGTCGAAGTCAACAGCCTGGTGGTTTACGGCAGGATAGAGGGAACCTTGAAGGTGAAGGGTGCCCTGGAAGTGCATCCCCACGGACGCCTTGGCGGTGAGATTTTCCTGGCATCTCCGTCTATGACCGTCATGGAGGGCGGAACCGTGGAGGGCACCATTCAAATGGCCGCGGCGGAGAAGGGCAAGCCGACCTCCAAACCGGCGGAGCCCCAGGCGGGACCTGAAAACAAAGATCCCAAAAAATAACGCGCCGCACCATACGAAAGGAGAAGCCCGTGAATGTCTTCAAGCGGCGCCGCGATCTTCTCAAGGAGCACCTTCGAGAGGCGGCCGGCGCCCAGGCGGTTCTTGCGCTGATCTTTTCCGGGGCCGAAAGAGACTTGGTTCCCTTTGTTCCCGATTCTAATTTCTACTACCTGACTGGTGTGGAATCGCCGGGGGCGGCGCTGCTTCTCAACGTCACACCTGAGGGCGCCGACGAGGTGCTGTTCCTCCCGCCGAAGGATCCCGCCAAAGAACGCTGGACCGGGCCGGTGCTCTCGTCTGGCGGCCTGACGAAGGAGGTCCTCCCGGACCGGGAACGGAAGCGGGCCATGAAAGACACGGGCGTTGGGACGATTCTTGCCTCGTACCAGCTGGAAGCTCACCTGTCGAGGCCCCTTGATAAAAATCCGCTATGCTACCTGGATTTTCCCGCGGCTGGGCTCGATGACCCGCCCACCCAGACCCACCTTTTCTGGGAAAAGATTCACCGCCGGTACCCCGCCCTTCAGCCTCGCCGGCTTGGAGCGCTTCTGGGCGACCTGAGGCGTGTGAAAGACGAGACGGAACTCGCCTGTCTTGTGGATGCGATCGATATTACCCGCGCGGCTCACGACGCCCTCATGAGGCACATCAGCCCCGGCATGATGGAATACCAGGCGGCCGCCCTGGTGGAGTTCGTCTTTCGAATGGAAGGGGCGCAGACGCCTGCCTTCCCCACCATCATCGGGTCGGGACCGAATTCCTGCGTCCTGCATTACGACAAGAATTCCCGGAAGATGTCGGCAGGCGACCTCGCGGTCTGTGACATCGGATGCCGAAAAGATTTCTACTGCAGCGACATTACCCGGACCTATCCCATTTCGGGACGGTACAGCAAGCGCCAGCGGGAGATTTACGATGTGGTCCTGGGCGCCAGCCAAGCCGCCATGGAAGCGGCGCGCCCGGGCAATTTCGTCACCGACGTTCACCGGGCCTGCAGCGAATACATCGCCCGGGCTGGCTACGGCCGCTACTTTTTCCACGGAACGTCGCACTATCTCGGTCTGGACGCTCACGACGCCGGGCTGTATGACCGCCCTCTCGAACCCGGAGTCGTCATCACCATCGAGCCGGGTATCTACATTGCCTCTGAAGAACTCGGGATCCGCACCGAGGACGACATCGTCATTACCAAAGCGGGATACCGCTGCCTGACCGAGGACGTGCCTCGGGACCCGGGCGACATCGAAAAGCTGATGTCCCGCCCGTCAAAGTCTCTAAGCTACTGAGCTCGCAAAGATAATGTCCGGCGGCGGCCACGTCAATCAACCGCCGGGGTGCTCGCGGCGAAGGCGGGATGTCTCAGCTATTGATCGTGAATGGTGGTCAGGGTGACGACCTCGAAGTTTCTCGTTCCGCCGGGGGTGTCGACAGATACCTCGTCTCCCTCCCGCCGCCCGAGAAGTGCCTTTCCGATCGGGGACTGAACGGAATACTTCCCCCTCTCGATATCCGCCTCCTCGTTTGAGACGAGGCGGATTTCAATCTCCACGTCACGATCCACGTCGAGAAGCAGAAGAATGCTGCCATAGGCGGCCTTGTCTTTTGGAATCGAGTTTAAATTGATCGTGGAGAGAGCACCGATGCGCTCCCGGAGCTGCATCACGCGTGCCTTGACATATTGCTGGCGCTGAAGAGCCATGTGATATTCAGCATTCTCCGAGAGATCCCCCAGTTGCCTCGCACGGTCGATTTCCCGGGGAAGTTCAACCCGCAGCTCGTGCTCCAGGCGCTTCATTTCTTCTTCGAGAGTTTTGCGAATCTTGTCGATTCCACTGGATTTATCGACCATAATCATCGGCTCCTAAACGTCGCTACCAACATTCTAAACCAGGAAAATCGCTATTTGAAGCCCGTTCCTCGATTCAGGTGTGCCAGGACCGGAGGCCGTAGCGGCCCCATCACGAGCATACCGCACATGCAGCGCCATGGAAAACCCGGGGGACCGTATCCGTGTGCACGCAGCGCGTTCTGGACCAAGAGCAATTTTGTCTTGTTCCATATGGTTAGAGAAGACAGGTCGCGCCGCCGGCGGCGTTGGACGGTCCGGTTGCGCCGACCTAT
>JARRNO010000022.1:14234-23331 GCA_037384885.1 Acidobacteriota bacterium | reverse complement strand
AGGTGGACCCGAAAAGACGCCGAAGAATGGGAATCTTGCCGAATCCCGGCACGCCAGTATAAGATTTGCTGTCGGATTGACGGATCAGGCCCGAAATCAGGCTTGTTTCTCCATCACCGAGACGGATGTCAGTGGACACATCCCTAGTCCCGATGATCGGCTGGCTGGGGGTCAGCCCGGAACCAGCCACCTCACCGGTAACGGAAGACACTTCGGCCTTCAACTTGATGCTGATCTCGCGGTTGTGATGGACCCGCGGCTCAATGGTGATCTTAACCCCCACATCCTGGTACGTATAGGAGGTCATGGGAACAAAGGAGGTGCCCGTGGTTGTGCTGGGATAGGAGAGGTTCGCTGTGGGAACGGGGATCTTATCCCCGATATGAACCGTCGCCTTCTGTCCTTCCATCACCCGGAGCTGCGGGCGCGCAAGAATTTGCGTTTCGCTGTTGGTCAACAGCCAATTAATCACGAAATTAGGTAAGGGATATATCCTCATCCCACTGCGATAGCTATTAAAGAACTGCCCCGTTGAAACGGGCGGCCCAAACCCGATTCCCTTGTCGGTCGTGTTGTGCTGGGGACCGATCGTCACGGATTGATCGGCGCCGGCGCCCCCTCCCGTAAAGATCTGAACACCCAGATCCCTCAAAAGATTTGAGTTCACCTCCAACAGTTCCACATCCACCACAACCTCCCCCTTGCTCTTGTCGTTGGCCGCGATGATTTTTTCTGCCAAAGCAACTTTCTCGGGAGTGTCTTCAATTGTGATGGAATTCAGATCCTGGTTCATGGCCATACGCCGGGTCTGCAATATGGACCGGACGAGTTGGAAGACATCCTTGGCGTCCGCGTTCGAAAGATAGAACGTCCGGATGACCTTGTCTTCGTACTCGTCCCGCTTCTGCTTGGTGTCGGGAACGATGATCAATGTGTGGGGATCCAGCACCTTGTAAAAGTTCTTGCTCTGCATCATCAGATAGTTGAGAGCCTCTTCGAGGCTGATGTTTGAAACGTCTATGGATATGCGCTTCTCCTTGTCCGTCCTGTCGTCGTAAAGGAAGTTGATCCCGCTGGCCTTGGACATGGCGTCCAGCACAGTCTTCAGTGGCGCATTGTTGAATTTCAAAACGATCGGAATGTTGGAAGAAGGATCCAGCATGGGACCGTGGCTTGCTTCGTCGGCCTCGTGTTTCAACTGCTCCAGGGAGAGCTGCTTCTCTCTGGCGGCCTTCTCCTTGGCTTGGATGATATTGGCCACCTTATTCAGCGTGTCGCGGGCATACTGGTTGCTCGGATCGAAAAAGAGCGTCTTTTGAAGTTCAAGATAGGCCGTCTGGTAGTCCTTGTCTGCAAGCGCCTTCTTCGCATTCGCAAAATGCTTCTCCGACGCGGCAAGCTTCGCCCTCATCAGCAGTGTCCGGATCTTGAGATCTTCCGGGTTCTTCTGGTGGGCTTCTTCCAGTGTCATGACAGACTTGTCGTACATCTCGTGTTGGTAGTACTTGTGGCCCTTGCGGTAAAGGGCGGGCGAGCAAGCCCACACACCTATCAGGAGCACCGCCGTCAACAACCGGTACCATTGCTGTTTCCTCACGCTCATCTCCCTCCTCCAGACGCCAGGGCCAGACGCTGGGTCTGCTGGAATCCCACAAAGCCGACCTCCGCCGACTCATACCCAACGTCGCGAATAATAAAAGTCCCGTTAATCTTCTGGCCGGCCTTTGCAAGATAGATGTCCTTGCCGCCATGATCCACGAAGACGCCGATACGGTCTTGCGGGTATCCCAGGTACCCCACAAACTGAAAAGGGATGGCGGGAGGCTGGGGGGGTGGTGGATTCTTGGCCAGTTCCTTCTCCCGCTTCAGGCGCTCCTGCTCTGCCTTCTTCTGTGCGAGCAACGATCTCCGGCGCGCTTCTTCCGCCTTCCTGCGCTGCGCCGCGAGGACAGCGGGATCCTGTTCGAATGCGAAGAGATTTCTGGGCGCGCCCCGTTCTTTCTGCGCCTCCGACGCGAATAGACCCTGCAGATTAATGACCGGTATGGGCTGCGCCGCCCTCTGCTTACTTCCAGGATGACCTTTCGGCTGCCTTGAGCCCTCTGCAGCCGGCTTTCCGCCAGAGACGGATCCGCTGCAGCTCAAAACGCCAAAAGCAGCCGCCGTCAATAGAATCGACCGCCAGCGCCTGGTCATGTGCGCCCCCCCGGACTTGGTTCTAGGTCATCGGGGGTCGCTACGAAATACGTGGAAATATCAACACGGAGTTTTAGCACCGATCCCCCGGCGCTCGAAGAGGAAATGCCCAGATCTCTTAAGATCAAGAATTGATGCGACTTTTGAACATCCGCAAGAAATTTTTTGATTTGCGGGTAAGATCCGCTTAGCGGCACTTGCAGGTCAACCCTGAGATACCGGTGTTTCCACCCTTTGTCGGCGTTGTTGTCTCTTGGGAAGACCTTGTAACCATAACGAAAGGTCTCGGTTTCCATCCCATTTTTCTGAATCAGGGCCTGGAGATTTTTTTGAACGCCGACAAACCGAATTTCCCTTGTCTTCAGGTAGTCGTCGCAAAGCGCTTTAACGGACTGCTCCCCTTTCCTGTAGCGGACGACCAAAGCCTGGAGCCCCTTCTCCTGGACCTCGAGCTTCTGGATGGAAACTTGGTTCTGCTTCACCGCGCGTGCAACGGATACCGCAGAAGTGCTGATTCTCGACACCCCAAAGTAATACAGAAGCACGTTTCCACAAAGGAGCAAAACCAGCACAGCGGCAGCGTAAAAGAACCAGCGCCGGAGAAGGCGGTCCAAGTTCATGATTTTCCTCCTGCCGGCAGGTAGGTGAAGCTGATTTGAAAGGTCACCCACGGGTTTTTCGAGTCCTTGCGTTCCATTTCCAGTTTGACGTCCCGAAACACCTTGCTTTGAAAGAGGTTCTGTTCGAGCTTGAGGACTTCGCCCCTCGGATTGGCCACGCCCCTGACCCGTACTGACACGAAACGTCCTTCCTTGCCCACATTGGGCGTTATATCCATGAACATCGTGCCGTATGGCTTGATCGTCTCAAGCTCTGCAAGAAACCGGGTCCAGGAGAACTTCTTGGCCGAAAGCATCTGCTGAACGAAGGAGCCCTCCGACTTGTAGTTCGCCACAGCCTCCGAGCGTAATAGCGCCTTGTGTGCGTCAATCTTCCGGTGCAGGGCCTTCACATTCTTTTCCTGGAGGGCCAGCTTGGCTCTTTCCATCCGATACGTCTTCCCGCGGATCCGGTAAAGCGTCACATTGAGTCCGCTGGCAAGCAACAGGGCGCCCAGCAAGCCTACCAGGATCCCCAACAGGAGCTTTCTGTGGATAAACGGCTCACTCGCCATGTTCACATCGAGTCGTCTACGCATTCACGTCTCCACAACACCGAAAAGCGGAAGGAGAGCGGGGTCGTCAAGCAGCGCCCTTCTCGCGTCTTCACTATTTGCGGCCAATTCGTCCAGGGACACGGCATTCAGGCCCGAGTCAAATTCGTCCATCGGCAGTTCCAACCCGGACGGCCATGAACGATAGAAGAGCCCCGCAAGTGGCGCGCCGCCGAGCCGTTCCTGATAGTAGGCCATGGTCAGCCTCACCTCGCGCGACAGCCTTTGCCCGGAGGCCTTGTCATCGGAAGGGTGTGAAATTTCCTTTTGGCGGTAATACACCGGTCTCCTGCCGTTGGTGAACAGGAAGCTGGTCGAGCCCCCGCTGCGGTTCAGAATTAAATACGCGCCCCCGTCGCGGATCCCTCCCCTCGAGACGGCAAGATTAAAGAGCTCCGGCGTCACTGCTCCGATATGTCCGACCGAGGAGCCGGCGGCCTTGAAAGCCTTCTCGAGGGCGTTGAGCGCTGTTTCCGAAGCCAGTGTCAGCCAGATCGTCACCGATCCCGACCTTTTCTCCAGGATCGAGTACCGAAGCCTGGTGTCCTCAAGGGAATAGTTCAGGCTTTTTCGCACGTGCCACTTGAGAACCTGGAGCCTTTCAGACTCCTTGGCCGGAAATTCAGTGAGGGTGAGGATCTGCATTTTGAAGAAGGCATCTGAAAGGACGAGCGCAAGACGGGAGGGATTTCCCAATCCCGATACGATGCTTTCTGCAAGCCGTTCAAGTTCCTCGCCGTCTGGAAGCGCACCGCCGTCGTTCCCGGACAGAGTATGCTGCGTCCTCGCAAGTACGGGAGGCTTCTTCCGCGAGTTCGCCAGACGGAAACCCCCTGCGTATGGAGGGGCGATCAGGGCGGAAGCCCGTGGCATTTGCAGCGGAAAAAAGTTCATCAACATGTTCATGCTCTCGTCTCGTCCACAAAGGTAACCTTGTTGATTTCCCGGAGGGTAGTCTTGCCTTCGAGGAAGGCCTTGACCGCTGATTCTCTAAGCGACCACATCCCTTCCTCACGCGCCGCTTTCTTGATTTCACTGGACGGGCGGCGGTCCACGATCAGATCCCGGATGTTGTCGGTCATGTCGAGAAGCTCTGATATGGCCATCCTGCCCCGGTATCCGGTCCCGTTGCAGTCAATGCAGCCTTTTCCCTCATAAAGTTCCAGTCCCTTGAGACGCGCTGGATCGAGGTTGGATTCGTGAAGCATGGATTCATCGTACTTCACCGGCTCTTTGCACGCCGGGCAGATTCGTCTCACAAGCCTTTGGGCGAGCACGCAGTTCAGCGCCGAAACAAAGTTGTATGGTTCCACCTTCATGTTCAAAAACCGCCCCAAAACGTCGATCACGTTGTTGGCGTGGACCGTGGTAAAAACCAAGTGCCCTGTGAGAGCGGATTGAATAGCGATGTTCGCCGTTTCCTCGTCTCGAATTTCGCCGACCATGATCTTGTCGGGATCGTGTCTCAAAATGGAGCGCAGTCCCCGCGCAAAGGTGAGCCCCTTCTTCTCGTTGACGGGAATCTGCGTGACACCGGACAGCTGGTATTCCACGGGGTCCTCAATGGTGATCATCTTGAAGTCGTTCGACTGAATCTCGCTGAGAATGGCGTAAAGCGTGGTCGTCTTTCCCGATCCCGTAGGACCCGTCACCAACATCATGCCGTAAGGCTCTCCCGCATGCCGCCTGAGCTTCTTGATCACGCCGGCCTCGAATCCAAGGACATCAAGGCTCAAGTTCTTGAATTCTTCGTTTGTGGATTCCTTATCCAGAATCCTGATGACGCAGTCCTCTCCGTGAATCGTCGGGATGATACTCACGCGGAAATCCACCGTCCGGCCCTTGATCCTGAGTTTGAACCGCCCGTCCTGTGGGATGCGCTTCTCCGCGATGTCCAGCTCCGCCATGACCTTGATCCTGGAGATGATTGTCGCGTGAAAACGCTTGTCAATGGCATCCATGGCTGGATACAGAACCCCGTCGATACGGTATTTGATCGTCACGTCCCCGGTGCCCGTTTCGATATGGACGTCGCTTGCGCGTCTCTGAAGCGCATTGTAAATGGTGAAGTCCACCAGTTTGATAATCGGGCTGGTATCCGCCGACAACTTTTCGATGTCGACGACTTCCTCGCCTTCCTGGGCGTCTTCCCGCACGATCTGAAGCCGGAAGTCCTCGGACACCTCTTCAAGGACGCGCTGGCTCGATTCCGATTTCTTCAGTATCTCCAGGATCTCCGTCCTCACGCCGACAAAGATTTCCACAGGCTGATTCAATTGCGCTTCCAGCTCGTCGAGCATGCTCACGTTGGACGGATCGGCGGTCACGATAGCGAGAGCGTCGTCTTCTTGACGATACGGGAGAAAGGTGTAACGGAACATGAGGTCCAACGGGATCGCCATGAACAGTTTGGGGTCCACCCTGAAGTCCTTGAGACTGATGAAAGGAAGCCTCAGCGATTCGGCCGTTTTGCGAGCCTGCTTCTCTTCGCTGAGAAGGTCTCCTTCGGCCGGAAGATTTTTTAGAATGTCAGTAGGTTGTGACGCCATACTTTCCCCCTCACTGCCCGACGATGCTGTACATCGAGAACAGCGGCATGTACACCGAAAGAACAATGATCGCGATCAAGACGGCCATGACGACCAGCAGCGCCGGTTCGAGCAGCGCCACAAAGCGTTCCACGGCTGTGGTTAATTCTTCATCGTAAAAGCGGCTGACCTGGTCCAGCATCTCGTCGAGAGCGCCCGTCGATTCGCCGACTTCAATCATTTCAAGGGCGAGTGCTGGAGCGATTTTCTCTTCTTCGAGACTGGACCAGAGTGACTGGCCTTCTAGGATTCGCTGCCGGACCCTTTTCAAGCCTCGTCTGTAGATCTCGTTGCTCATAGCTTCGGCGACGACTTCCAACGCGGTAACGACAGGTATTCCACCGGAAATCAGGGTTCCCAATGTACGCGACATCTGCGACACGTTGTACCGGAGGATATTCGGCCCAAGCCCGGGGATCTTCATCCTTGCCTGAGACAAGAGCAACTTGCCACCGGGACGAAGGGACATGATCTTCAGCGCGGCCACAATTCCGAGGAGGCCGGCTAAAATAAAGGGCCAACCGTACTGGAATCCCTCGGAGACCGCCATGACGATCCTCGTGATCAAGGGCAGCGATGCGCCGGCGGACTTGAAGATACCTGCAAATTTGGGAACGATGACCGTCAGGAGGAGCGTGATGAGCACGACGGACATGACCAGAAGAATGATGGGGTAAATGACCGCGGAGGCAACTTTCTTGCGGATCGCCTGAACCGTCCTGAGGTAGAAGAGATAGCGCTGGATGACGCTGACCAGTTCGCCGCTCTTTTCGCCCGCGGCGATTGTCGCGGGATAGATGGGAGGGAAAGCGCGCCCCCTGTTGGCAAACGCCTCCGACAGCGACGCACCAGCGGACACATCGTCCCTCACGAGTTCCAGATGTTGTTGAAAACCCGGATCATGCTTCCGGGCCAGAAGAAGATCGAGCGCCGACAGGACCGGAAGTCCAGCTTTCAGAAGGGCGGAGAGTTCCTGGTTGAAAAGGATGAAATCTCTCAAAGGGACCTTTTTGCCGCCTGCAATTGACCCTTTAAAAAGTTCAGAAATGGCGGATTTCGGCTTGATGGCGAAAATATAGTAGCCCTTCTCTTCGAGCTGCTTCTTAAGAGCGGCCTCGCTGGAGGCGCTCATGTGCTGCACGATGACATCGCCACCCGGCGTTCCGAGCCGGCACTCGAAATCCGGCATCAGGGAACCTCCCGGCTTGTAACCACAGGAAGAAGGAGCGGCCTCAGTTCGAGGCGGTATCCTTCTTCGAGTTGGCCGGACGTGGCCAGCAACACCGTCTGCTTGCCCTCCGGGAGAGCGGCGGCCCCCGAAAACAGGACCCGGTCTCCGCCAGGCTGCTTGGAAACCAGGGCCAACTCGGAGAAGGCAAGCCGCTTCGTCGTGGGGTCGTAGCCTTGGGCTTTCAACCGTACCTCAAAAGTCTTTCCGAGGAGCGCATGCGAACTCTCCCCCTCGTGCAGGTCCACCACCGAAGAGTAGACCTGCTCCGGTTTACTGTTGATAAGCCACTGCGTCGCGTCAAAATAGCCGGCGCCCGGCCTCAGGATGGCATGTCCCCGCCTGGAGTTCAGCACCTCCAGGCGTGTCTCCACGGCGAAGCGCCTGAGCGGAGCGTCCAACTCTTCCAGCAGCTTTCTCAGATGGGCAATATTGGAGGGTCGATCCGTCACGGTAAGCGTGTTCTGCTTAAAGTCCACGTCCAACTTGCCGCTGGCCCCCAGATCCTCGGCCAACCTCGGGAGCACGGAAGCGACGTCGCGATGCTTCATCGACCAAGTCAGAGTATCGGACGTCTTGGCGATAAGCAGGGCCGGAAGCAGCAACAGAAGAAGTACAGAACCGTATCTCAGGTATTTCATGACGGCTTCTCCTCCGGTATGTCGCCTTGCCCTGGGCTCTGCCGGACAATCATCACCACGCCGGTGCTGGGCACAAAAAGCGACGCCTCGGTCGTGGGCACCACCGCATGCGGCAGGGAGGCATGCGGAGACCAGGTCAACAAAATCCAGGCCGCTGCGGCTACACCGGCCAGTGCGGCCAACCCTCCCCGGACCCACATCCGGTTCCGCTTCTCCCGGCGGAAGTCCGCCATCAGACTTTCCATGAAAGGACGCCATTCTTCGGCGGTTCTGCTAGACCTTATGTCTTTCAGTGAATTCATAGCTCCAGCCCCCTGGATCGAAAGACGTCAGCCACTTTTCGTCTGGCGTGCATGAACTGATTCCTCGCAGTACTGTCGGAGATTGCCATGAGTTCGGCAATCCGGGAAAATGGCCATTCCTCCAACGCTCTCAGAATGAACACCGCTCTTTCCCGGGTTCCCAGCAAATCGAGCGACTGCGCCAGAACCTCTTCCACTTCCCCTTTTTTCACCACCCCGAGCGCATCGCGCCTTGCTGCCCTCCTGGACTCGAGCTGCCGGGCCACCTTTTCCAAGTTCACACGTGTGGTTTCCATGCGGCGGCAACGGTCGATAGCCCGGTTGATGCAGGACCTGTAAAGCCATGCGTCAGGCCGGTCCGGAAGCCGCTTTCCCGATTCCCGCCATAAGGCCATGTAGGCCTCCTGCAGGATTTCCTCTGCATCTTCATCGGTTCCCACCATTCTTCTTACCGGCCAGAAGAGACGTTCCCTCGTTGCCTCGACCAGCGCCTTGAAGGCCCTTTCATTGCCCCTTTTCGCCTTTCTAAGCCAGTGTCTCAGGAGGGATTCCGTCACACTTCACCCTCCCTCTCCTGTAAGACGTTCGACGAAGAATTTCGTCTATGATGACGGCGGAAAAGAAGCCAGGCCACGGTCCCAGAAAGCAGTCCGGCTGCCGCCGAAACGAGGGGCGCCCCCATCACCAGTGCATCCCCCCACCCGGCGAATCCCAATCGTCCGGCCGCGCTGGGACCCAACATCCATCGCCCTGCGGCCAGTTCCGCTGCCAGAATAAACGGCGCGGAAAAGGGTTGCCATACCATCGTCCCAGCGAATACTGTCAACCGATTTAAACGAAAGACAAAGGCCAGAACGAGAGCAATCAGCGTCTGAAGGGGACCCAGCGGAAGAAAACCGATGAACACTCCAAGCCCAACGGCCGCCCCC
>JARRNO010000022.1:0-14204 GCA_037384885.1 Acidobacteriota bacterium | reverse complement strand
TTCCATGGGGGACCGCCCGCACCGGCCAGACGGGCCCAGAATTCAGGTTTTAAAATGGTCGAAACCTTCCACCTCAAGGAGCTTTTCTCCTTCACCGGTTCGAACCCGGACTCCATGTTGTCCGTCCAGGATGCCCACGCGGTAACAGGTTCCGGGCATGCCGCCCAATAGGGCCTCCCGCTCTGGAGGAACTGAGAAAAGGAGCACCTGCTCCTCCCCGCCGGTCAGCATCAGATCCAGGGCGTCCTCTCTGGCTGAACAGTCTACCAGGGGATCCACCGGCAGGCGTTCCGGCTCGAGAATCGCACCGCAGCAAGACGCTTGGCAGAGACGCGGAAGATCACGGCTCAAACCGTCTGATAAATCCATACAGGCAGAACATGCACCGGACTTTGAAAGCCACTCACCCAGTTCATTTTGAAGCGGCGGTCTGAAAAGGCGGTCCAGCAACGCCTGGTATTTATCTGCCGGCGCCTTCGCCGGGTCGAAGTGATCCAGACGGGCACCTTTTTCGTATTGCAGAAGTGCTGCTCTTGCTCCCCCCAGCGGCCCTGACACAAACAGACCGTCACCGGGACGGCCACCAGATCGAGTCAGGGGAGAAAACAGCTGTTCTCCCAGGGCGGTGATGGAAATGGAGAGGCCGGCTGGACTCCGGCTCATATCCCCTCCGCAAAGAGCGATGCCCGCTCTCGACGATAGTGCGGCCATTCCTTTCAGAACCCGCTCCACGAGGGCATCTTCCATGTCAGCCGGTATGGCCAGGGTCAACAGAAAATAGCCCGGTGAAGCACCCATGGCAGCAAGGTCGGAGAGGTTGACAGCAAGTGCCTTGTATCCCCAGGCTTCCCCGGGAGCCCATGCCCGCTGAAAGTCTTCTCCCTCCGCCAGATAGTCCGTGGTCACCGCATATCTGGCGCGAGGAAGGACGAAAGCGTCGTTGGAGAAGTCTACGGGCTGGCCATGATCGGCCCACATCTTCGCGATGAAGCGAATCCATGCCGCCTCATCTTTAGGACGACCCGTCACGGCCGGTTTCCCTGTGATTCAAGTCATAGCGTTCAATGCGAGAATTCAGCGTGTTCCGGTGCATGCCAAGCTGCTTGGCGGCCCGGCTCCGGTTTCCGTTGCAGGAAACCAGCGTTCTTTCTATAAAAAGCTTTTCAATCTCCTGCTGGGCTTCCCTCAGCGTAATTCCTAGCTTCACGAGATGGTCCACCATCAGGCGAAGCTGCTGGTGCAGGTCCTTGTTTTCCAGCAATGGATCTTTGAATGGTAATCGTTCCAAGGGGGCTGACCTCCTCCCCGCGAACGGACCATATCCCCGCTTCATCCCAGCATTGGGAAGCCGTACAAAAGCAACCAGCCTTCCAGTCGTATCAAGACTTTATATTTTGCAGTTCCTTTTCATACTTTTTGGCGATCGCAACCATTTTATCCTTCAGGTTCAGCTTGAGCTTTTTCTTTTCGGCAACGGTAAGCTCTTCCTCCTGGCTCAAAAAACCCTTGCTCGCGAGTCCGCTCAACTCTTTCTCATACTGCTGATGCTTTTCATAGAGCCGACGAAACTCGGGATCAACTTTGGCCAGGTACTCGCGAACCTGTGAGGTAAACTGCATTGGAGCCTCCCTTTCCGTCAGTGTGGCCGGGTGAGAATTCGCCGCCACCGAGTTCTGCTATAGAAGTGGATCGCCTTGTTCCAGAGCCGCTTCAGTTCGTTTCCAGGAGAAACCGGCCTGAACCCCTGCTCGTGGTCCCTGAAGGACCACCAGATCAGCCAAGCCCTTCCTAAAACCAGATTCTCGTCCAGAGCGCCCCAGAAGCGGCTGTCTTCGCTGTTGAGCCGATTGTCGCCCATCACAAAAAGGTGCCCCTTTGGAATAATATAGGGACCGAATTTCTCTCGAGACGGATCGCCGTTTTCATACATGGACTTCAGGGTGACATCTGTCCTCCCGGGCATGGTTTGTACGACAAAGGCCCCGGGATCCCGAAGATAGTCCGGCAAGACGGGTATGTCGGCTTTCGGAGGCAGCTTCGGGGGCTTGATATAGGTGGTCTTAATGTAGTCAGGCAGACGGGCATATCCTTCAACAAGCATCCTTCCGTTGACGAAGACATGGTTGTTGATCACCTCCACCACGTCTCCTCCTTTCGCGATCACGCGCTTGATGAAGGGCACCTCGGGGCGGCCCGGATACTTGAATACGATGATGTCCCCCCGATGGATGGTTCGCATGGGAAGGATCTTTCGCTCCCACTTAAAATCCACGGGGCCATAACAAACAGGTTGACGAGGAGCCTGTCGCCGACCAACAGGGTGTTTTTCATGGATCCCGAAGGAATGTTGCTGTTCTGGAAAACCCAGGTCCGGGCAAAGAGAACGAAGATGAGCACGACGCAGATTGTTTCCCAGTAATCACGAACCATGCCTTTGCGCAAAGGGTCTTCCCGGCGGGATTCACGCCGATGCTTTTCTTTCCGTCCCATGATTTCCTTCTGTTAGTTTATCCTTGAGCCATTCGACCGCGTCACCGGCGGAACGGGTCAATTTCACGAAAGGACGGGCGCCTTCTTCAAGCACTCCGTTCGATTCCAGTGCAGATTGAAGGTTTTCCCATGCATCCCCCATGAGCACCAACGGAGACGGAACCCGGTGCCCCGCCCGCCAGAGGGCCAAGAGGAACGTCACCTCCGACAGCGTTCCCATCCTCGGTTCCAGGGCGATGAAGGCTTCCGCCCGGTCCATCAATTCACGGGTCCTGTCAAATAGGTCATCCGCCCAGATTTGCCGCGTGAGATAAGGATTCGGATCTCTTCCCGCAAATTGCCGGCACAAAACACCTTCCACAAGTCCCCCTGCCTCACGCGCGCCGAGGCTTACCGCCTCCATTGTGCCGGAATACCCGCCGTTCACCACCACGAAACCCCCGCGGGCCAAAAGGTTTCCCACCTGCACGGCCCGGCTGTAGAGCGGTTCGTCGGAGCGGACGTCGGATCGGCCAAATACAGCAACTCGCTCTTTTCTTCCCACCCTATCATCATAGACCGGCCCTGAAAGAGCGTCAACTGGACAGGCTTTCTTCTGCGCCCTTTTTTCAGAGCGCCGTAAGACTGCCGCCAATCGGCAATGCCGGAAAGCGGTTTCGAGCGCCATCTCCCCCTTCGGAAAGCATCCTGCGGGTCGAAACCCTTGGCATTTTCAGATGCTTGAATTATCCTACCCGCTGGAGAACGCATGGGAGAACGAATTTTGGAGGGCTCTCTCAGGGCGGTCAGCGTTCCCGATCTTCTTACATTTATCAACATGATGAAGAAGACGGGAACCCTGACGATGGACCTGGGAGAGGCCGTCAAGAGAATCTACTGGAGCCGGGGCGAAATGGTTTTCGCCTCTTCGACTTTGCCCGAGGAATCCCTCGGTAACTTCCTCGTACGACACGGACAAATTACCCAGGAACAAAACATGAAGGCCGGCCTGCAGGTTGAACCCGGCAGACGTCAGGGGAAGGTCCTCATCCAGATGGGCATCCTTTCTCCGAAGCAGCTTTGGTGGGCAGTCAAGAATCAGGTGCTGGAAATTGTTTACTCGCTTTTCTCCATTCGGGACGGAGCCTTCAGCTTTGAAGAAACCCCCGAACCCAACGAAGAAAAGATCAAGCTTTCCACCTCAACGACCAACATTATTATGGAGGGAATCCGCCGTCTGGACGAGTGGCCCCGCATTAAGGAGTTCATTCCTGATGACCGCCGGATCCCACACCCGGCTCCGCCTGAAAATCGGGATAAATCCGTCAAGTTCTACCCGGGAGAGCAAGAAGTCCTGGGTCTCGTGGACGGCAGGAGAACGATCCGGGAGATCATTCACGCCTCCCCAATGGACGAATTTGAGACGCTGCGGGTAATCACGTCCCTCATTTTGGCCGGGTACGTACAGATCGAAGGCCGAGAAAGCGTTCCACGCGAAGATGAAGCGGACGACACTTCGGCGCTGATGCAGCTCATAGAAACATACAACGCGCTCTTCAAGAAAATTCGAACAGAGCTCCAGCTCAGGCTCTCGGCGGATCAGACAGCCGGCCTTTTTCTCGAATCTCTGAAGTCCTCCCGGGGGCCGGTCCTGGAAGGCGTTTCATGCGGCGCCTCCGGCGAACTGGACCGCAAGGTCCTCTTGTCCAATGTGGCGGATTTTCCCCACGAGCGCCGCTATAAAGCCCTTCACGGCGCCTTGGACAATCTCCTGTCTTTCCTGTTGTTCGAGGCCAGCAAATATCTCGACTCCAACCAAAAAAATACGATTTACAGGCTGGTCGAAGACAAGTCGTCCACCGAAACCTGATGCGCTGGAGACGCTGGAGCCTTCTCCTCAACGGGAGGTTCGGCCCATGAAAAGGCGCCGCAGTATTTAACACTCGCCCTGATTTCAGCCACTCTCAGGAAAGCTGCGATGAACCACCCGATCTGCAGAAGCACGGCGGACAACCACCACCGTCCGGGGGAAGAAAATCCGGCAGAAAGCAGAACAGCGAAAATCCAAACCGTCGCCCACCGAAGGCCCATGAAGAGAACCGTGATGAACGATACGGGAAAAAAACGCCGCCACGCAAAACCCAGCCCATGCAAAAAATTTCGCCCCACTCCCCTGCCCGGGGTCACACTGTATTGAGCGAGCGTGAAGTTCATCACGTTGCGAATCAGGACGACCACGACGAAGAGCACGACCATGTTGATGATAAAAAGCCTGTAGCTGGTTACAAAAGTCTCGTGCTCCTGACCAATCATTCTCGAGCCCGCAAACCAGAACGCCGCGGGAATTCCAAGGACAACCCAATACAGAATATTGAAAATCGTGAGCGCCGCAAAGGGCCAGAATTGGCTCGACGCCGCTCCCCAGAACCGGCGAACCGGCTTTTCAAAAGCTTCGGCCGCCAAGCCGTAGGTCCCGGCCGTCAAAAAGAGGGCCACCGGAAGAAGGACGAGCAGGGCGAAGCCTACCAAAGAGATCCCCATCGTCCAGAACGACTTGTCGCCCATGCTGATTTCAATCAGCGCGGGAAGCCCGCCGTTGAGCGCGGGGTGAGTGGCGCCATTGACGTAGTCCAGCGCTTTATGCAGGCCATGGCGGAGAGGAGCCAATCCGACATAAGCGAAAATCGCACCTGCAAGGTAGAAGAGAGCGGCACAAAGGAACTTGCCTTTTCCTGAAAAAAAGCCGTTCTTGATCGCCTTGATCATTTTCATTGTCATCTCCACGCCAAGAAATTCAAATCAAATTGAGCAGAGCCGACAAAAGCCCCTGAAAAACGGCGCCGAAACGCGTTCCCACTGATTTGGCGGGAAGGGAATTTCGCTTTGAAGACCAGCCGTTGTTCAATTTCTTCAGCTCCAACGGCACCTTGTCCACCGGGTCGACAAGCACGCCCGTCACCCTGGACCCGGTGAAATGGAATATCGTATAGGCCCCCTGGCCGTCCCAGTGAACCACCTTCGATTTTCCATCGGCGAATGTGACCTTGACGTCCACCGGCAGTACCAAAGCGCCCCTGCGCTGGATGACAACTTGGCTCCGGTAGGCGCCTTTAGCCTCCCGGCCCTTTTTGCCGGCCTTTTTGCTCTTTTCCGTGGAGAACCTCTCAGGTGGAGTCCTGGTCAGATCGTACCCTCTCTCACGACCGACGTAGTGGTTTCGAACCGCAAGAACGCGAAAATCGATCGTGTCCGTGGTTTCCAGCATCTGCCGCATGAGCGCCTCATTCTGTTTCCCCGCGACCTGGCCGAACACGTCAAGGAAATCATGCGTGTAGGGGTGTCTAAACTTCCAGGTTTGGAAAAAGGTCCTCATGGCCTTCTCCATTAGGGGCTTTCCGATAAGGTTTTCCATCGTCTTAAGCACGAGAGCCGACTTGCCGTAAGTAATGCCGCCGTAAGTACCAAAGCTCTCATACTTCCAGGAATCTTGCGAAATGGGATCCGTATCGGGTAACCGCGAATAGGATGCGCGCTGCTCATCCATGTCTGAAAGCGAGAACCCGAAAAGACGATCAAGAATGGACGTGTATTTCCCGTAGTAGTGATCCATGATGTTCATTTCGTAGTAAGAGTTGATTCCCTCATCCAGCCACGCTCGCTCGAATTCGTTGTCCGCCTCCATGCCGTACCAGTATTGATGGCCGAATTCATGAATCACAACCATCTCCTGCATCCGGAAACGCTTCGGAAGAAAGGGGCTGGCATCCGCCGTAATCAGGGTGGGATATTCCATCCCGCCGGCGCCCATGCCGCCTTCAGGCGGATCGATGATTGTTATCTGCGGATACGGGTATTTTTCGATGTGCGCCGCAAAGTACTCGAGCGCCTGCTTGACCGAGGTAAAGTACCGGCTGATACTGTTCCGGTTTCCCGGCTGCATAAGGACCCGGATCTTGATGCCCTCCCAGGTTTCGCTGCGGTCCAGGAACCGCGAATCCGCCGCCCACGCGAAGTCATGAACATCCTCTGCATGGCAGAACAGGGTTTTGGTCCCGTCTTGGTTCTTCTTCACGGACTCGATCAGCCCCGTTGTTCCCACAGTGTAATTTTCCGGCACCGTGATGTCCACGTTGTACACACCGAAATCACTGAAGAATTCCGAATTGGCGTGATATTCGTGGCAGTTCCATCCCCTGCCCTGCTCGTAGACTCCCAACTTCGGGAACCACTGGCCGGCCATATTAAAGGTGCCTGCGTAGCCGGATCGGGCAAAGACCTTCGGCAGCTTGGTCTCAAACGTCACGTGGAAAACCGCCTGGCCGCCCGGAGGCACCGCTTTTGCCAACGCGACGCTCATAACGACTTGGTCGCGTTTGGGAAATTGCTGTTTCAGGGGAACATCACGTCCGTCGACAACCTGGCTGATGGACTTGACCCGCTCCCAGCCCCAGCCTTTCCCGTTGAAATGGTCGCCGCGGAGCTGCCCCCCTGACTCGCGCATGAAGACGGTGCGGTTGTTGGCGAAGGCATTCTGATAAAGATGAAACCATGCGTCGGGGACGGTATCTGCTGTCAGGTTCTTCCAGGTAACGGTTTCCGTTCCGGAGATGACGTGAGTCTTTGCGTTCAGAGAAACCGACATGGTGTAGTTGGCGTTTCGAGGAGACAGCGGCGTCTTGAAGATCGGCTTCACCTGCTGGGCCAGTAACGGCGCCGAGGCGAACGCCACAAGAACAAAAAGCATCCGGGATACTCTCATACAGACCTCCTGTTGCTCACCAAGCTAATGGTTCCCCAGTGCTAAAGACGGACCGGGACAGCGTCTCCCAGCACCACCGTGGGAGGCTCAATCACGCTCCGGTATGACAACACTTCCACCCCCGCCGCCGCCGCGGCAGCCAGCTTGGCCGCATAAACGGGGTCGATTGTTCGAGCGGGCTTGAAGTACCGGCCGCCGGGACGATTCACGAGAAAGAACATGACGGCCCTCTTCCCATTCCCCGCCGCATCCATCAGTTCGTCAAGATGCTTCTGGCCGCGCAGCGTCACCGCATCGGGAAAGGCCACAGCCTGTTCCCGCCCCGGTAAGGTCGTGTTCTTGACCTCCACGTAACAGTCCCGCCGTCCCGACGCGCTGAGGAGAAAGTCCGCACGCGAGCAACGGCCGTAGGGTCTTTCGGCTCTGACCTCGTCATAGCCCGAGAGTTCGGGAACGGCTCCTGCGCGGAGGGCTTCACCCACGATCTTGTTGCTCAGATGCGTATTGATGCCCACCCAGCCGTCTTCCATTTGAATCCACTCGGCGGTATGGCTCAATTTTCGCTTTGGATTACGGGAAGGCGATGCAAGAACGCGGGCCCCCTCTTTCAGGCATCCCGTCATGCTGCCCGAATTCGGACAATGGACGGTGACGACCCGTCCCCCGTCGAGGCGGATATCCATCAGAAACCGTTTGTAGCGCCGGACCAGAAAGCCCTCGAGCAAGGGCTCGTTTACAGTCAAAGACGACTCCACAAAGGACGCGCCGGAGCAGGTTACAAGACTTAGAATGCGGTCAAGATACAGTGTACGCCGGTTGGACGGAAAAAGTTTCAATTCCGGGCGGCAATCGCCCGAATTGCGGAAATAAACGAAGCGGACGGCCTAGTTTGGAATCAAATGGAGGAAGAGTGACTGCTCAGCTTTCCCGCCGGACGAAGACAAGCGCCGCAAGTTCCCGGTCGACAGCGAAACGCGAATGGCCGCACTGGAAAATGAAGCTCGGGCTTTTCTGAAGAATCCGGATCCTGTCTCCCGGATGGATGCCCATGGATAGAAATTTCTGCAGATCGCCGCCGTTCGAAGTGGCCAGATATGCGATTTCCCCGCTTTCTCCCACGTCAAGAAGGTGCATCCTTACAATTGCAGCTTCAACATTCTGCCGCGCCGCACGGCAGCACTCCCCCGGAGGGATGGCATGGCCGTGGGGACAGAGAGAGGGATGTCCCAGAAAGGTACACACTTTCTCATCAAGACCTTCCACCAGTGAATGCTCCAGGCGGCATGCATCGCTTTCTTCCCCTGTATCCGGCTCCCCCCCAAGAAGATCGTTGACGAGCCTTTCCGCAAGGCGATGCCGGCGAATGGCCTTCCTTGCAAGGTCGACACCTTCCGGCGTCAAGCGATCCGTGTCGGGAATCAGCAGGCCCGCAGCTTCCATCTGCCGCCTCATCTCCCCTGCAAGGCCTGCCGGCGCAGGGCGCCGGCCCTCTTCCTGGTACTGCCAGAGGGCTTCCAAAATTTCTTGCTGTTCCTCGCTAATGTCCGTCGTGTGAGCCATGGCCCCCCCATCGGAAGCGCGATTTCATTGCGCTGAAAAGGTCCTTTAACGGACGCTGGTTTTCGTAGCCGCAATAAGGACATTTGACCTTGCCGCACCCCTGACCTATCAGTGCACATCCTGCACAAGCTGTACTGCATTCCGGGCCGTCCGGATCAAATTTTCTCCTGCAGACGCTGCATGTCATCACAGCGTAACTCCGAGGGAAACGAGAATCGTGTTGAGCGTCCATCCAATACCAAAGGCCATAAGCAGAATCACGGCGCTCATAGTAAGCGTCGTCGCCCACCCCCGCTCTTTCTTCATCATGAGGAACTGAGCAATACAGGGAAGAAAGAGGGTGAGTGTGACTGCGGCTACAAGGAGCTGCGTACCGTTCAGCAATCCCGTTTTTTGAAGTTCAAAGAGTCCGGCAGCGCCGTAATCGCGCCTGAAAAACCCGAAAAGAAAAGCCACGGCCGTCTGAGGCGGGAGCCCGATCCCTTTGACCACAGGCTCCATCATTTTGATGAGCTTGGGGAAAAGGCCGGTGATCTGGCCCACCCAAATCAAGGCCGAGGCCAGCATGAAAAGGGGAACCACTTCAAATAAATACCACCCCATCCTGTTCACGGTTTTGGAAAGAACGTTCTTGGGCGAAGGCACGCGAAGCGGAGGCAGTTCCATAAAAAAGAAAGGCTTCTCCCCCGGCATGAGCTTGGCGAGCAGCGACCCGGCGGCGAGAAATACACCCGTTACTATCAGGACCCAAAGCACCATGGCCGCCGGATGCCCGGCCAAGAGGGCCATGATGAGACCGAGCTGGGCTGAACAGGGGATGGCCAGAGCAAGTAGAAAGGTGGCGATGAGGCGCTCACGCTTGGTTTCCAGCGTTCGCGTCACCATAGTTGCCATGGTATCGCAGCCGAAACCCAGAATAAGGGGGATGACCGCCCTTCCGTTTAATCCGATCTTCCTAAAGATGCGATTCAACATCATGGCGAGGCGTGGGAGATAGCCCGAATCCTCCAGGACCGAAAATACGAGGAAGAACATAAAGACGATGGGCAGAACGATTGCTACGGCGTAGCGCAGACCAAGTGTCAGCATGCCGTACTGGCCAACGAAGAGAGAGCGAAGCCACTCCCAGGGAACCAGCCAGCCGAAGAAGCGTTCAATGAGCGGATTCACAAATTTTAGAAAGAAATCGTTTTCCAGGAGGTTGACGAGCGTCTGTGCCCCGAAAACGCCCACCAGCTCGTACAACCCGAGAAAAAGAACGAGACCGAGTATGGGGAATCCGCTCCACGGGTTGATGAGGATCCGGTCGATCTTCTCCTGGAGCGCCCCTTCCCTAGCGCCCGGGTCGCTGAAGGCTTTCTTGAGATGGGCGCGGGAGGCGCTTCTGTAGACCTCGGACAGGCGCCTTGGAAGCCGTTCCCGGCCCGCCTGGCCTCCGATAAGATTTAAGCCGTTTCGGACCACGCTTTCCGGCGCGGGAGCAATGCGTGCAGCCAGTTCATCACCCTCCAGGTGCCGAAGCGCCCAGAATTCAGATCCGCGCTCCTTCATAGACCGTTTCAATTCCTGAACAGCCTGCCGGATGGGGGCAGGCCATTTCAGCACCGGCGGCCTGGCAAGGGGCACGCCCTCCGCCAGCAGTTTTTTCAGGTCCAGGAGCCCCTCTCCCCTTGTGGCGATCATGGCAATGACGGGTATCCCCAGTTCCTCCTGAAGAGCCGCCGTGTCCACACGAACTCCAAGCCGCGAGGCCTCATCCATGAGGTTGCACACGAGAACGAGCGGGCGTCCAAGCTGTGAGAGTTCCAGCGTCATGGGGAGCATTCTGGGCAGGTTCTTGGCATCCACCACATGGATGATCGGGCCCTCGTCCTGGAGCAGAATGTCCCGGGCGACTCGTTCCTCTTCCGTGATCGGATGAAGGGAATACATTCCGGGTGTGTCGATCACCTCCGCGGAAAGCTCTTGAAATGAGAATTTTCCACGAGAGACTTCAACCGTCGTCCCCGGGTAGTTGGACACAACAGCGTATGTCCCCGTCAGCGCATTGAAAAGGACGCTTTTGCCCACATTGGGGCTTCCAACCAGGAAAATGCGCTTCGCACCCGCTTTTCCTGTTTTGCCTTTCGAATTCGAGGGAAGCGATGTCGCTCCATGACAGCTCTTGCCCATGTCCCCTCCTGCGGCGAATCAGCCTAACTGCACCGCGGATGTCAACCTTGGCCCAGGAAATCGAGCACGTGCCGGTGTGCTTCGTGAAAGAGCCTTTCAATATGAGGATCGTCAAGGCTGTAAAAAGCCCACTGCCCCTCTCTTCGAAACCGCACAAGGCCCATCTGCCGCAAAACCCGCAACTGATGAGAGACTGCGGACGGGCTGACAGATAAATGCTCGGCGAGGTTGTTCACGGTCCGTTCGCCATGTGTAAGCAAATGGACAATCTGGGTCCTTGTGGGGTCGGCCAGCGAACGAAATGTTTCGGCCATAGCGTGATATACCTTCTCTGGAAAGCGGCCGTCCGTCGAATCGCCCGAATTTTCCTGGATCGGTACCAGCGGCATGTCATCCTCCTGACAAGCTGAACATATGTTCAGATGCTTATTTTAGATCCCTGTATCCCCCTCGTCAAGACAGCCCAAGACCCTAAGTTTTGACTGAGGCAAGACACCCATTCCCCGGTACGCCGCTGAATCTCCTCGTCAGTTGAGCTGCCTGCGCCGCAGTCCTGCGCTTGCGATCCGCAACCAGAGTGCGACCTGCTGTCCGCTGTGGGAGTCCGGAAAGGCTTTCGGTAGACGCTTTGCGCCATTCGTTTATTCCTCTCATGCCTCTTTGCCCGCCTGGGGCAGGGGGATATCCCCCATTTTGTGGGTGGAAAGCCGCAAAGCTCAGGGTCCGTGCCGCAAATAGATGCCTCCGGATTCTGGAAGGCTTAAGCTACCTCCTATGGCGCCACCGTAGGAATCTGGCGCCCATCGAGGAAGTCCCCGCCATCCGGGCAAGAAAACATAGGCGGACGATTCATCTCGGAGGATGGACAAAGGTATGCATGCAATCTTATTTTCTATAGAATTTGTATTTCCCGCACCGCAATCCGTGCTTCTCCAGCGCGGCCAAACCTCTTTGGAGGCCCGCGCATGATTCACGGAGAACCAGCGGTCCAGGAAAGACCGGAAATCATCGTTGCCGGAATGGGCACGCGCTCCGGTGAACACTACACCTTCGGCGTCGAGATCGCGAGACGCTTGAAGGGACAGTTGTCAGGCAGGGCGCGGGTTTTCGAGGACGCTCCCCAGGCCAACATGCTGTTCGATGCATGGCAGAACGGAAAGGGAGCGATCCTGTTGGACGTCGTTCATTCCGGCGCCGCTCCCGGTACTATCTATCGCTTCGACGCCCTGAGACAGCCGATTCCTCCGAGCTTTTTCACTCGTTATCCAGGACTGCCCCACACCGTAGCGGATCTCATAGAGAAAGCAAGGAACCTGAAAAAGATCCCCTCCCGCCTGATCGTTTATGGAGTGGAAGGGGGAATCGAGGAAGCCGGTTGGGATTCGGGCGACGTCAACGACTTAGTGAGCCGCATCCTGGATCGGATCCTTCGGGATATCCGCTCTTTTCACAACTGAGACGACCTCCTCCATCCAGCCTGCTTCAGGTCATGCTCCTTCGTGTCTCCTCAGCTGCCGCTCTGCACTCTGCCGAGTTCGAAGCGCAGCGCATGCGTCAATTCCGCAAAACGGAATCTGAAGTTCTTCGACCGCAATACGCCCGGAACAACCGTGACGCCGTTTAGAAGCAGTTCCTTTCCCATCTCCCCGAAGGCAAGCTTTACGAATGCCGCCGGCAAGGGCAAGGCGGCGGGGCGGCCGAGAACCCGTCCCAGCATTCGTGCGAACTGCTTGTTGCTTACGGCATTAGGTGATACAGCGTTTACGGGCCCCTCGTACGATTCGTTCCCGATGAGATCGCAAAAGCATTTTAAAAGGTCGTCCAGAGAAATCCAGCTCAACATTTGACGGCCATGTCCTACAGGACCTCCAAGCCCCAGAGAAAACGGCAGCAGCAAGCGTTTCAACATTCCGCCGTGCCCGCTCACCACGACACCTAGTCTCGGATGAACCAGACGGACGCCCACCTCCTCACAACCCCGGGCGGCTTTTTCCCATTCCCGGCAGACAGACGCCAGGAATCCCTCGCCCGGCCCCGCCGATTCGTCGACCGGCCCTCGCCCATCTACCCCATAATAGTGCACGGCCGAAGCGCTCAAAAGGACTCTGGGCGGACGCTTCAAACGCGCGATTGCGTCAGCCAACAGAGCCGTTCCCTTCGAGCGGCTCTGCAAAATCGCCTCCTTTTTTGCCCTTGTCCAGCGCCCCGTGCTGATATTTTCGCCTGCCAGATGAACCACGGCGTCCAGCCCGTCCAGCCCGTCCCGGTCTATCCTTCCGGATGCCGGATCCCAATGGATATTGGCCGTGTTCTCTCCGGTCTCATCTCTCACCAGCTTCAGCACCTCATGACCGGCACATTCCAGCAAAAGACAGAGCTCCCTGCCGATTAGGCCCGAAGCGCCGCTCACCGCAATTCGAAGAGGCCTGCGCAGATCCAGAAGCTCCCTCTTTTCGAAATCGAGGCGGATCCGGTCATGACGATAGGCCGCCCATCGTTTTAGATGTCCTTCGCGAAAAAGAAACGATTCGGGGCTATGGCTATGCCTTCTCCGGGACTCCCACGAGAAGCGTTCCACCAGCCTGCACCGTTCTCCTTCAGAAGACAGGCACGATATTGCGAGTTCCCAGGATCCTCGGTCCGCATTTTCAATGACCGTGGAAAAGCCCAAGTCCGGATTGTAATCTCGGAAAGAAAACTTTAACGGTGTGGTGCGGCGTTTCGACCCGAGCTGCACCTCAAGAGTTCCGCCCGTGGACGGTTTTCCATACCTTTGAACAACCTCTGCGTCCCACCACGGCGGGAGCAGCCGCTCAAAGGCTCTTGGCCTTGAAAGCCACGCCAGAACCTCTGAAGCCTTCGCGGGTAATTCGGATTCCACCTCAAAGGAATGCATGAATCCGGCCCCCAGGAATTCGAAATACGATGATCAGCTTTGGTAGACGGTATGGCGGGGGCGGCGGGTCAATATTTGCTCCTCCCCCCAGCTGGTGACCTGCTTGAACTTCTTGCTCTCCACGAAACGGTCGAAGGCGTCGCGGTCGCTCCATTCCGAAACGATGAGATACGATCCCGAATCATCCACGTCCCGGTAAAGCCTGGAGCCGCTGTGGCCGGGCATTTCTTGCATGACTCGCAATACGCCCCGGAAGGCGTTTTCAAAGATCTGCTCCTTGCCTTTCCTGACGTCATAGTTCATCCCAACTGTGATCATGGAGGCCTCCAGGTAAACAAGGGCGATTGG
>JARRNO010000021.1:0-17593 GCA_037384885.1 Acidobacteriota bacterium | reverse complement strand
TGATGAAGGCGCGGAGGAGAAGAACGAGCAGCAGGAGGGAAAGCAGGGCCGCGGCGGAAAAGACCCACTTGTTCCATTTGCCGAGAAAGACCGGCCGGCTCGATTCGGCCATGAGCGCGAAGGAGGGTTTGTAGGTCTTCACATCCCTGCGAAGAAAATCGAAAACCTGATCCCGTCCCGGATTCCAGGAGGTCATGAAGGTCCCCCAGGATACGGGCGTCTGGGGCGGGTTGGTCACCTGGAGATCGCTGAAAACGCCCTCCTGCGCCAGTTTCTTCAAGTGCGGAAGATCACCCTCCGCCATGTACTTGCGAATCAACCCGGGGTCGGCGCCGTCGAATCCGAGCACGACCACGTGGGGATGGGCCGGACGGGCGCCCAGCGACAGCGCCGCTGCGCACAGCAGCGCCAACAACCATATTTTCCTGAAAATCATCGGCCGAGCAGCTCCCTCAATGAAGGATCGCGGATGATGGTATGTTCGCGGTCCGGTCCAGTCGAAAGAATCGCCACATTGCACCCAAGCAGTTCTTCAAGATGCTCTACATACCTCCGGGCGTTTTCCGGAAGCTCCTCCCACCGGCTGATCCCATAGATATTTTCTTTCCACCCCGGAAGCGTTTCATAGACGGGATCGGCTTCATCCAGAATCCAGGGCGCGGCCGGGAATGACTCGATGGTTTTTCCTTCGTGCTCATAGGCCACACAGACCTTCACTTCATCGAAGACATCCAGCACGTCAAGCAGCGTCAGGGCGATTCCATCAAGGCCGTTCACCTTCGCCGCGTATCTGCCGGCCACCGCATCAAACCAGCCGCATCGCCTGGGACGTCCGGTCGTGGTGCCGAATTCATGGCCGCGGGTCCGGATCGTCTCCCCCGTTTCATCATCCAGTTCGGTCACAAACGGGCCGCTCCCCACTCGCGTGCAGTAGGATTTGAACACTCCCATGACGCTCCGGATCTTCGTCGGCGAAAGCCCGAGCCCGGTGCAGGCGCCGCCTGCGGTGGAATTGCTTGAAGTGACAAAGGGATACGTCCCGTGATCCACGTCCAGCAGGGTTCCCTGGGCTCCCTCCAGGAGCACCTTTTTCCCCGAATCCACGTACTGGTTGATCAGCAGTTCCGTATCGGTAACCAATGGCGCAATGAGTTCGGAGAGCGTCAGGAAGCGGTCCACGACCTCTTCCTCTGGAATGCCGGGATGGCCGAAGACGGCATGGATATGGGCGTTTTTGGCCCTTGCAAGGCGGGCCACTTCGGCGGAAAGGCGGTCCTTGTCCTTCAAAAAGACGGCGCGAACCCCTTCCCGGGTGAACTTGCTTTCATAACACGGACCGATACCGCGGCCCGTCGTGCCGATCTTTCCGTCCCCTTTCCGCTCCTCGCGAAGCTTGTCGAGCAGGACGTGCTGCGGCAGCAACAGGTGGGCCCGGTCCGAGATCCTCAGGTAGCTCACGTCTACTCCGGACTCCCTGAGAGAACTGATTTCTTTCACGAGCGCTTCGGGATCGACGACGATTCCGTTTCCGATGACACAAAGCTTACCGGCGGCGAGAATCCCGGAAGGTACGAGATGGAGGGCGTAGCGCTTCGGCCCGATCGTCACGGTGTGTCCCGCGTTGTGCCCCCCCTGGTAGCGCGCCACCAGATCGGCGGCGTCCGACATCAGGTTGACGACCTTACCCTTCCCTTCGTCGCCCCATTGCCCCCCTACGATGATCAATGGCATCCGCATAGGCTTTTCCTCCCGAAACCGTTATTATACCACTCGGCGCGAGCCTCACAATGCACCCGCGGCAAGAGGCGGGAACCGCCAGGAGGCGCTCCGGCGAATACCTGGCCGCCTGAATCTGTTTCATCACGAGGAAGGAGGATGACATGGACACCGGCCTGAAAGGAAAGAATGCCGTGGTCTGCGGCGCCAGCGCCGGCATCGGCAGGGCCGTCGCAAACGCATTGGCGGACGAGGGTGCCAATTTAGTCGTTTGCGCCAGGCGCAAGGCGGTGCTGGAGTCTCTCGCCGAGTCCCTTGCCGCGCGCTGCGGGATTGAAGCGGCCGCTGTTCCGGCCGACCTCTCGACGCTGGAGGGTTGTGAACTGGTCCTGGAAAGGACCAAGGAAGCGTTCGGCGGCGCGGACATCCTGGTGACGAACACGGGAGGGCCGCCGGCCGGCGGTTTTGAAGATTCGGCCACCGAAGACAATTTGCGCCGGGGCTGGGAGCTGACTTTCATGTCGGCTGTCCGTTTGATCCGGGGCTTCCTCCCGGGAATGGCGGAGAGAAAGTGGGGCAGAATTCTCGCCGTCACTTCCACAAGCGTTTTCGAACCCGTTCCCAACCTGGCGCTTTCAAACGCGTACCGGGCCGGATTGACCGGAATGCTGAAGACGCTCTCCTCAGAGGCCGCACCGCACGGCGTGACCGTAAACGCCCTGTGCCCGGGGTTCACGGACACGGAAAGGCTTGAAGAACTGGCCGAAGCTTTCGGGAAAAAGACCGGCCGTTCGCCGGAGCAGGTGTACGAAGGATGGTTGGCGGCGACACCTGCGGGCCGTCTGGGGCGGCCGGAGGAACTGGCGGCCGCCGCCGTTTTTCTCTGCTCCGAGCCGGCGGCGTTTATCACCGGCGTTTCCCTTCCCGTGGACGGCGGACGTCTCCACGGGGTTCTGGCATGAACCTGCGGCTGCGGCCATAAACCGGCCGGCGCCCGGCGAAAGAAAATCCTCGCATTCACAGCCCGGCGCGGGGCTGATACACTACCCCGGCGGCGATAACGCCGCCTGCCGATGAGGGGCCGGACCGCAGCGGCCGGTGGGGACCGGCGGCGGGAACCGGTGAATATTCTATTTTTATTGGGATTGGGAGGTGCCACATGACGTTCTTCAAAACAGCCCTCTTGGGGGCCGTTCTCTTCGGAATCTTGGGAGGCAGCATTTTGATTGGTGCAGAAGATCGCGCGACCATCGACGAGAAGTATACCTGGAACCTCGCCGACCTCTACCCTTCGGCGCAGGCCTGGCAGGAAGGCAAAGAGGCCGCTGAAAAGCAGATCCCCGAGTTGGCGGCCTTCAGCGGCCACCTGGGTGACTCGGGCAAGGCGCTTTACACCGCTCTGGACACGATCATGACGGCGGAAAAAAATCTCTCCCGCCTTTATGTCTACGCGAGCATGTCCTACGATCTGGACACCCGCGATTCGGAAGCGCAGAAGCGCCTCCAGTCCATCCAGCAGGTGGCGGCAAAATTCGGGGCGTCTCTCGCCTATCTCCAGCCGGAAATTCTGGCGCTCGGGCGCGAAAGGGTCGGCGCCTTGACGGCGGAGGAACCGCGGTTGAAGCCCTACGCCCCATTCCTGGACGACATCCTCCGCATGAAAGAGCACACGCTCAACCCTGCTGAGGAAAAGATCGTGGCGCAGGCGATGGGCAACATGGCGGGTTCGGCCGGTTCCATCTACGGCGTGTTCACCAACGCCGACCTGCCCTACCCGGAAGTGACGCTGAGCGACGGGCGCAAGGTCACCCTGGACGCCGCCGGCTACAGCCGCTACCGGGCCGCCGAAAACCGCGAAGACCGCGTGAAGGTCTTCCAGGCCTTCTGGTCTACCTACCAGAACTATCGCAGGACCCTCGGTACGTCCCTCTACAGCAAGGTCAAGGCCGACGTTTTTCAGAAAGACGTTCGCCATTACGATTCCTGCCTGGCCGCGTCTCTCGACGGACCCAACATCCCCACCACCGTTTACACGCAGCTGGTCAAGGACGTCCATGCCAACTTCGGTACGCTGCACCGGTATCTGAAGCTCCGCCAGCGAATCATGGGGCTGGACAGCCTCGGGTACGAGGATCTCTATGCGCCCATCCTGAAGGGGATGGACCAGACCTACACGCCGCAGCAGGCCATGGAACTCGTCCTCAAGGCCTGCGCCCCGCTGGGGCCGAAGTACGTCGAAACCCTCAAGAAGGGATACGAAAGCCGCTGGGTCGACTTCTACCCCTCCAAGGGCACGCGCTCGGGCGCATACAGCACAGGGGCCGCGTACGACGTGCATCCCTTCCAGCTCCTCAACTTCAACGGGCGCTACGACGACGTGTCCACCCTGGCCCATGAGTCCGGCCACTCCATGCACTCTTATTTGTCGAACAAAAACCAGCCCTACGCCACATCACATTACGCCACATTCGTGGCCGAGGTGGCTTCCACCCTGAATGAAAACCTTCTTTTCCACTACATGCTGGACCACACGAAAAGCGACCAGGCAAGGCTCTGGCTCATGAGCCAGTACCTGGAAGGCCTGAGGCAGACCCTCTTCCGCCAGACGCTCTTCGCGGAGTTCGAGCTGAAGATTCACCAGATGGTGGAACAGGGACGCCCGCTGACGGGCGACGAACTCAACGGCATTTACCTGAAGCTGCTGAAGACCTACTACGGGGATGAAGCGGGCGTGTGCCGCATCGACAAGCTCTACGGCGCGGAATGGGCCTATATCCCCCACTTCTACAGGCACTTCTACGTCTACCAGTACGCCACGAGCATCGTGGCCTCCACGTCCATCGCACAGGCCGTGAGAGACGGGGCCGCAAAGGGCCCGGGACATTCGCAGGCCAGGGACGCCTATATCAAGATGCTGTCCTCGGGATCGTCCCAATATCCCATCGAACTGTTAAAGGAGGCCGGCGTCGACATGACCACCAGCGCCCCCTTTGACGCGGCCATGGCGGAGATGAACCGCATCATGGACCGGATGGAAGTGATCCTGAATAACTAAAACAGTTTGCGGACCGCGCGAAAAAGGGGCCCCGCCGGGGCCCCTTTTTCATGGGCTTGTTCGCAGGATGTTATCCCCGGCCGCCGCCTCCCCGGCCGCCTCCGCCGCCTCCGCCGCCGCGCTGCTGGCCTCCGGGAGACTGTTGCTGATGCTGCATGGAGGGCTGTTGACCGCCCGCGCCCTCCGGGCGGCTGTCACGAATTCTGTCCCGGTCCCGGGTCCGGTCCCGGGTCCGCAGCTGGTCCCGGACGCAGTCGCCGGTGGCCGAGGCGAATCCCTTTTTCCGCATGCGCTTGGCCACGCGCTGCGAACTCTGGCCGCGCAGACGCTCCAGCGTCTGAACCTGGGCCATGTTCTGAATTTCTTCCCCCTGGGTGCGAAGATCGTTCCGCACCCGTTCGCTGACACTCTGCCTGTATTCGCTCCGCATGTCATTGAGCGGCGCATTCACGCGATTGGCCACTTGCTCCCAACTCTGGGTTTCCTGTCTCATCCTCCAGAGTTCCTGCATGGAGGCGCCCGAATTCTTGTGCAGCATGGCGGCCGTGGCGAAATGAGCCGGTGTCATGTCGGGATGGTTTACCAGCCCATTCGCTTCCTCCCGGTCCACGCCCCAGGCCTGCGCGATGCCGTGGTACGCCATGGCCGTCTCGTTTTCTGAATCCGGAGCCTTCGTCAGATCATAATTCTGGGCCATGAGCGGCAGGCTTGCAAATGCAAGAATGCCCACGGCCGCTAACCAGAAGCGTTTCATGGGGTCCCCTCCTCTTTTCTTCAGGCAGCCCCTTGCCCGGCAGGCTGATCCAGCCGGAACGACTTCCCTTCAAGGCAGAATTTAATGCTCTCAGGCGGCCCGGTCCACGGGAGGCGCACCGGCGCAAACAGTGGGGCTCGTGAAAATTTCTCCTGAATCGGCAGGAGGTTCTGTGCATGCTCGTACGGCGGCGATAAGCGAACCCAACTCAAATCCTGTATACTGGCAGGCTGCAATTGACCAACGGAGGTTGTTTCAAATGGCGAATAAACGGGATGAGAAGGCCGTCACTCCTATGAACGAAGACTACAGCCAATGGTACCAGGACATCGTTCTGCGCGCCGAGCTGGCGTATTACAGTCCGGTCAAGGGCTGCATGGTCATCCGGCCGAACGGCTACATGCTCTGGGAGAATATGCAGCGCGTTCTCGACGGCATGTTCAAAGACACCGGCCACGTGAACGCCTATTTCCCGCTTTTCATTCCGGAATCCTTTCTGAAAAAGGAAGCCGAACATGTGGAAGGCTTTTCCCCTGAGCTTGCGGTTGTTACCCACGCGGGCGGCAAAAAACTGGAAGAGCCCATGGTGGTCCGCCCCACCAGCGAGACCATCATGTACGCCATGTACGCCAAGTGGATCAAGAGCTACCGTGATCTTCCCCTCCTGATCAACCAGTGGGCCAACGTGGTGCGGTGGGAATTGCGGACGCGCCTTTTCCTCAGAACCACTGAATTTCTCTGGCAGGAAGGGCACACGGCCCATGCATCCCACGGCGAAGCCTGGGACGAGGTCATTCGCATTCTCGATATTTACGCCCGGTTCGCGGAGGAATGGATGGCCCTCCCGGTTCTCAAGGGCGTCAAGACGGACAGCGAGAAATTTGCGGGGGCTCTCAAAACAACCTGTATCGAGGCGCTCATGCAGGACGGGAAGGCCCTGCAGGCTGGAACGAGCCACGACCTGGGCCAGAACTTCTCAAAGGCCTTCGGCGTCAAGTACCAGGACGAACAGAGCGATTGGCAGTACTGCTGGCAGACGTCCTGGGGCGTGTCCACCAGGCTGGTGGGGGCCGTCATCATGGCCCATTCGGACGACCAGGGGTTGGTCGTTCCTCCCCGCCTCGCCCCGCTGCAGGTGGTCATCGTGCCCATTTACCGGGACGACGCCACCCGGACCGGTACGCTGCAGGCCGCTGAAACACTTCAGGCCGGCCTCAGGGAAAGGGGCATCGCCGCCAAGGTGGACGACAGGGATTCGGTCAGTCCGGGCTTCAAGTACAACGAATGGGAACTCAAAGGCGTTCCGCTCCGCATCGAAGTCGGTCCGAGGGACCTCGAAAGCGGTTCCTGCATGGCCGTTCCCAGAATTCCCACCCGGGAGCTTCGAGAAAAGGAGCGCCGCCAGAAGGATTCCATGGAGATGGATTCCGCCCCGGCGCGAATCGAAAGCCTGCTTGAAGATATCCAGAAAGCCCTTTACGAGAGAGCGCTCGCCTTCCGGAAAGATCATACCGAAACGATCGATGACTACGGCCGTTTCCGGGAACGGATCGGCCGGGGCGGCTTCTTCTACGCACACTGGTGCGGCCGCGCAGATTGCGAAGCCAAAGTTAAGGACGAAACCAAAGCGACCATCCGCTGTATTCCCTTTGAATCGGAGACTCCAGAGGAAAAGGGGGCATGCCTCGTATGCGGCGGGCCGAGCGACCGCCGCGTCGTGTGGGCCCGTGCCTATTGATCCCCAGAGGCATCCCTGACCTTTTAACCCACGGCTGACATCAGCCGGTCTGTCTTCGGCAGGAAGCGATCGGCCGCGCCGGCGCGGCCGTCCAAAAATGATCTGAAGACCCCGGGCCTGCCGGGAAAACAGGTGACATGGAAAGCAAACGGCGCATCAATCTCCTTAAGGAAAACCGGTCATGAGGGTCCCGGTACTGGGCGCCGCCGTCCCACGGCGTGGGAACTGGTTCTCCAGGGGCCTGGGAAAATTGTGCCTGCGGCTCTATGGATGGCGCATCGAAGGCGAGTTCCCTAACGTGTCGAAGCTGGTCATCATCGTCGCCCCGCACACCTCCAACTGGGACTTCGTCTTCGGAATCGCCGCGGACTTCGCGGTGGGACTCCGGGCCTCCTGGCTCGGCAAGGACAGCCTCTTCAAAAAACCCTTCGAACCCTTCTTCACCTGGCTGGGAGGCATTCCCACCTATCGGACCCAGCGCCGCGGTATGGTGGACAGCGCGGTAGCGGCTTTCAAGGAGCGGGAAGCGCTCGTTCTCGGCGTGGCGCCGGAAGGCACCCGCAAGGCTGTGGAAGAATGGAGGACGGGGTTCTACCACATTGCGCTGAATGCGGACGTCCCCATCCTGATGGTCTATATCGACTACGTGAATAAGGTCCTGGGTCTGGGTCCCGTGAAAACCCCCACCGGCGATCTGGAGAAGGATATGGCGGAAATCCGGGCCTTTTACCGGCCCTACAAGGGAAAACCCCGCCGGGGCGATTGACCGCCGATTCGGGCGGGCTCGCGTCCGCACGGTCCGCAGGGTAAACAAACGATTATGGCGAAAAAGAAAAATAAATTTTATGCGTACAAGACGCCGGAAGGGTCGGGCGTCGTCGAATCCTGGTCTGAATGTGAAAACCGCGTCGCCGGACGGCCCGCACGATACAAGGGATTCGCGGCCCGTGGCGACGCCGAGGCGTGGCTTCGCGCCGGAGCCCGCTACGAAGACCGGGCGGCGAAAAAGCAGGTGGCCCAGGCGAAACTTCCGGAAGACGCCGTCTATTTCGACGCTGGAACGGGCGGAGGCAACGGCACGGAAATCAACGTCACCGGCCGCGACGGCGTTCCTCTCCTCCACCTGGTGCTGCCGGAAGATCAGCTCACGGTCCGGGGAACCCACTACCCGCCCGGCGGCCGGACCAACAACTACGGCGAGCTTTTGGCCTGTGTCTGCGCATTGAAAATCGCAGAAAAGCTGAAATTGAAAAAGGTCTGCGGGGACAGCGAGCTGGTTTTGAAGTACTGGTCCAGAGGACATGTCAGCCGGGACAAAAGCGCCGCGGACCCGGACCTCGCCCGGCTGGCCCAAACGGCCGCCCGAACCCGTAAGGCCTTCGAATCGGCCGGCGGCATCTTGATCCACGTCCCCGGCGGACTCAACCCATCAGACCTGGGCTTCCACCGGGACTGACTCTCCTTGCCGGCATCTCAATGCCGGCCGGACTCATCCCGTATCTCCTGCCTTGCCGTCAGCACAAGAAGCCAGAAATGTTGATCTTCTGCAAGCGGCTTGAACCTGGGATCGTTGGAGAGCAAGGCGATCTGCTTGGGAGGGGCGACCTTGGCCATCCTTTCCAAGAAACCAACGGCTTCTTTCTTTGTCCCGTCTTGTAAGGCCAGAACCGCCCTCAACTTGAGACTCAGTCCCGCTTCTGGCGCAATCCGGGCGGCTTCCGTCAAGTCCGACTCGATCTCCGAACGGTCGTGGTGCAACCCGTAGGCGGCCCAGGCTCTCAAAACATGCAGCGTGCCGTTGGGATCCCCGCCGCGCGCGATGGCCGCCTTTCCGAGATCGAAGGCCTGCTGCATCTTGCCCGTGTTCACCCACAACAGCATCAGCTGGCTGTAGCCTTGCCAGAAGTCGGGACGGAGTTTCAGGCATTTCTTGAAGTAGAGTTCCGCCCGGTCCGGATCGGTCCGCCCCAGGATGTTGCCCAGGTAGAAATAGGTGAGAGGATTACCGGGATCCTGTCCTGCCAGAGCCTGGAACCCTCGCTCCGCCTCCTCCATCCTTCCCTGGTTGTAGGCGTCCATCGCTCTTTCGTAGAGCTGCAGGAACGCCGTCATGTCTTTGGGATCCCGGTAGCCTCCGCCGGAGCCGGTCCCCATCGTGCCGCTGATGTAGCCCAGGCTTTGCAGACTCCTCATCTCCGACTCATCCAATTGGACGGCTTCTCCCTTTGTCGCGGTCCTCTGCTGAAGATCTTTCTCCAGGATCTTCTTCATGGCGGCGGCCCGGCGCGGCTCCTTTCGAACGAGGTTCCGGTTCTCCTCCGGATCCTTGGAAACATTGTACAGTTCGGGCTTTGGCGCAAGGATATATTTCCACGGTCCTTCGGCCAGGGCGTACAAAGGCGCCCAGCCAAAACTGTATAGGCTGTCCAGGCTTTCGATATATACCGGCTGGGAAGTCCAGGGCCGCCCCTTCATCAGCGGGGCCAGGGAACGGCCGTCCCCCGGGGCGGGGGCGAGCCCGCACAAGGATCGCACGGTGGGCGCGATATCCACCAGGCCGACGGTCTGGGGCAGCCTCGCCGGCTTCTGTTCTCCCGGAAGGTGGATGAGCAGCGGAACATGCGTGGCCGCCTCGTAAAGGAAGATCCCATGGGTTTCCTCGCCGTGTTCACCCAGGCATTCGCCGTGGTCGCCGCACACGACGACCAGCGTCTTTCGCATGATTCCCGTCCGTTCCAGAGCCTCCAGGAAAAGCCCGAGTTCGTCATCCATGTAGGCGATCTCTCCATCGTAGGGAGACGAGGCGAAACGGCTCGACCAGGGCTCGGGAGGGCGATAGGGAACATGCGGGTCATAAAGGTGGATCCAGCAGAACCAGCGGCCCCTCTGGGACTGTATCCACCTCTGGGCCGCCGCCAGAGTATCCTGAGCACGCCGGTCCGTTCTTTCAGGAAAGCGCGGGTCATAGAACCCGTCGTCGTAGGTCTCGAAGCCACGCCCCAACCCGTAGCGGCCCAGCAGCACAAAGGAACTGACAAACGCCGCCGTGCGGTATCCCGCCTTCTCGAATTCAGGCGCCAGAAGAGGCACGGCAGCGGGGACGACAACACCCAAATTCTTTCGCACACCGTGCCGGTAGGGATTCCACCCTGAGAAAATAGTCGTGTGCGAGGGCATGGTCTGGGGTATGGCCGTTTCGCAGTGCTCGAAAAGATAAGACCGGCGGGCCAGCCGGTCCAGCGAAGGCGTCAGGTTCCCTTTCCCCCCGTAGCAGCCGAGCCTGTCGGCGCGCGTGGTGTCCAGCGTAATCAGCAGGATGGACTGGGGCGTTTGGGTGCTGTTCCGATCGTTGGGACTGGAACGCCGGCAGGATACGGCCGCCGCCGACAAGAGAATCACCGCAAATGCCGCAGCCGCCATTTTCTTCATGAACGCCCTCCGCCCCTCCATTGTTGACGCACCGTGGGCGGACGTCAATCCCTTTTTTCCCGTTCCTTCGCGTGGGCGGGGTCTTTTGACCCCCCGGCTCTCTGGACCAGAATGGGCTGCCTGAACAATGACGCGAGGCGGTTCATATCTTCGAGGCGCTTTTTGTCGCTTCCTCCATGGAAGGCGCCCCTCGGCTCGGAAATCTTGACCGACCAGGAGCCGCCGCCCGAGACCTTCACTGTCAGCCAGGGGGAGGACAACCCGGCGTTCAGAGAAGGCGTGCCCTTCACGGACCAGCCCTTGGGAAAAACCAGGGTCAAGAGAGCGCTCCTTTCCACACCTATGGCCTGATAATCGGGCTTCAGGACACAGGGGACCGTCACGGCCGGCCCGGGCTTATCGGCTCCTCCCCGCCATTCGTAGCCCAGCCGTGCGATTCCGAGGATGCGGCCGAGAATCGCCACGGGCGCGAGCATGGTGTAGAGTTGCCCGCCCACTCCCTGCATGGCCTGAGGGATCTCCCCCACGAGCGTCAGCTCGGAAGGCCGCCCCCCGGAAAGCGGCGCTGCGCGGTAAGCGGCCCGTTCGACCCGAAGTCCTGGCGCTGCGCTCTGAAGATACTCTTCGCAGTCCCTCCTGAGCGCGTTGTCCTTATTGTTGAAGGCCTTGGATGAAACGAGCTGCTCGAGCAAATCCGCACTGCCATGCAGCCTCAGCGAAAACCCGGCGTCGCCGGATTCCCTGACGGTGACGGTTTCCCGGATGTCCATACTCATCAAGGCGGGTTGGCGGGTGTGGACGTGAAAATAAGCCCCGTCCGATGGGGCAACCCACAAGGCGCAGGCGCCCTCCAAGCCCATCGGCTGGCGGCCGAATACGGCCTGTGGATCCGTGGGGTCAACCAGGACCCACCCTTTTCCCGGGCCTGTTGTGAGCGAGGCCGGCAGAGTCTCCCCGCCCTTGCACTTCACGGCGAGAACCACGTGGTTGAAAGCCGCCGACGCCGGCAGGGGAAAGTCGGCCAGGTAGTGATCGTCCACGCGGCAGAGCACCAGGTTTGAATGGACTCCCACCGCCTCGAGGAGCTTCATCAGCAAGAGGGCCTTGGCCTTGCAGTCAGCCGTCATGCTGCGGAGCGTTTCAGACGGAGAAGCAGGCGTATACGCGCCCCGGCCCCACTGGACATTCCGGTAAGCCAGTCCTGCCACGAAACGGACGAGCACATCGATGCGCGCCTTCTCCCCCATGTCCGCGGATATGAGGGAATCCGCCTTTCTTTTCACGGAGGCTGCACCGTCCTTTCCCGCCTCGACGAAAATCCGGTCGACCGCCGAGGAGACGTCGGCCCAGGTCCGGCCGGCGGCCTTTTCGGGAACAGCCAGGATGAAGGGAATCGCCTGGAAGCGGCTTGGAAGCCAGGGATTTCCCCACTTGTAGACGTAGCGAAGCGCCGGAAGATTCTCGAGGTGGACGGGCCCGGTCTTCATCGCCGCCCCGCCCTTTCCGCCGGGAGTCACATAGGTGATGTGCACAGCACCACCTCCGGCCGCAACACCCCGAATGACAAGTTTTTCGGCGGGATACATGCCGAAGGGCCAGGCCAGCATTTCGCCGGGGAAGGCAAAACGGTCCGTCACTTTCCAGGTCACAATCGCCCGCTTGTCCGGGGCGATAGCCTTGGTCGAAATGAACCTGAAGCGTCCGCTGGTCAGGGCGTCACTTGAAAGGTCGGGAAAATCCAGGCTCGTTTTGGCCAGGTTGATGCGCTTATACCCGAAGACGCCGGGTTCCCACACTTGGGGGTTCTCCAGGGTTTGAGTTTCTGAATCATAATCCATCGCGATGAGGAGCCGCCGCGGCTCCCGCCCGGTCGGGGCAAGGACCATTCTGTACGTGGCCGCCATCCCGCCGTGTGGAGTGGTGGAAAAGATGATCGACTTGTAAACCGCCACCCAATGGTCCTTCTTAGTGATGTAAGCCCCCGATGGCGTGGGTCGTTTCAGATAGGGGCGCGCCCATTCCGGGCTGAAGGCGGCGGTTGAAGCGGCCGGGATCAGCACCATGGCCGCCGCGCCTGCGGCGAAGCAAAGCCGGCGGATCCATCCCGTCATGGCGCGGTCTCCGGCTGCGTCGTATCCACCAGGAACCTCGTTTCCGATACGCGTTGAAGGCGTTCGCAAAACATGCGCGCCGCCTCGTAGTCCGACGCGGGAAGCATGGGCGGGAGGTGAAGCTTCAGATCGGCCTTCAGAGTTCCTGCTGTCCCTTTTTTGCCGCCGGGGGTGTAACTGTAGGCCGCCGTGTAGAAAAGGCCCCCGGGACCCTTCACAGATTCGTTCTTCGGGAGCTGCCTGACACCGTACGGCGCGGGAATCGACCAGCTCAGGCTGATTTCATAATCCCCGGCGTTGGGCCACCAGATCGGGCCGAACCGGCGGTCGGTCTGGAAGGGATTGGTGAAGATATCGGAGGAAGGAAAGGCCGGAACGAGCAGGCGCGGCCCGATACTCCGGACGCCCGGATTCCAGGCGCCCTTCATGGCGAAGGTCAACGGCTTTTCCACGTCTTTCCTGTTGTCGAGCCGCGGGAGATCGCCATCGGGCTTGATGTTCGTCCAGATGTCCATCCAGTTCCGGTAGATTTTGTCCCACTTGTCGGTCACCTTCTTCCCTCTACTGGTGACCACCACCTTTCCGTCGACCATTTCCCCTTTAACCGTGGGTTTAGTCAGCCCCAGACGCCACCTGAAATCATATGCGGCGTTATCGGTCAGTGTGGTTTTGACTTCAAGCGGGGTCTTGGCGCCCTCCACCGGCAGCGCAGCTGAGCAGGCGATCGAGGTCGTACCATGGAGAGGCAAATTCTTGGGGAGACAGATCATGGGCCAGGGAGTCCGGGGATCGTCCGGCTGCCGGAACGCCAGCGCCCCCAGGTAAACATCGGGGAAGGTCTGAACCGTGGCGAAAATGTCTCCGGGCATCAAATAGATGGGCTTTTTGCCGGGAGGAGATACTTGAACCATGTAGCTGGGCGAGTACGGCCTGAAATCCTCCAGGATGGGCTGGAATGTCGGGGCGTAACGGCTGAGCGCAATCACCATCCTGGCGGGAATGTGAGCCTCCCGAAGCAGATAGATTAAGTAAAGCGCGATGTCCCTTTCGCCGCCGTTCCCGTCGCGGAGAAGACGGTTCAGATTCTTCTGGGTTCGTGCCTCGGGATCGGGATGAATTTTCTCCCGGACATATGCGAACAGACGAGCTACGCGCTCCTTGACGGGAAGGGAGACGGGAGCGATCTTATCCAGATCCGCGGCCCCCTCGGCCTTGCTGGTGTGCCGGAAAAACTTATCGAACCGCTTATTGATGTTTTCAAGAACTCTGTTCCACCAGGACATGACCGCCTGGCTCCCCGGCGTGCTGACCCAGGCCGGAACGACCTGCAGACCCAAGTCATCGAGGGCCGCCATACCCCTTGACGGATCGATTTCGCTTTCGATCCTCTTGTCGCTGATTTCGCTCCCCTTCGGCGCCGGATCGTTCCAGCCGGGCGCACCGAAAAGTACGCCGTACTTCGTCACTCCCCCCTTGCTGTACGGATGCCGGCGTCGCGTCGAGATCAGTTCCGGCATGAGCCCCAGGGCGAATCCGCTCCGGATTCCGGGTGGATCGTAAGCCTCATTCCGATCCGGAGGCAGATCGGAGAGGACAAGGTCAAGGTCGAAGCCCTGATCGAGGGAAGCATGGGCGCGGGGCGGCGGCGGCCCCAGGAAAAAGGGAATCCACGCCACGTCGCCGATCAGATAGCCGCCGCGCGCATGGACCGGGCCGTTTTCCCTCCAGGAGTGCGCACATCCAAGTTTTTGACATCCTTTTTTGGATCGAGCTTAAACACCCTTCCGTCCGGCGTGACCGTTCTGCCGGAAATGTCCCGGAAGGTGGTTCCTGCCTCACCCAGTAAGATGTGCTTGGCGATGTTATCCACGCCCTGGGCGTCGAAGACGATGTAGCGGGTGCTCTCCCGACGGGTCACGACGCCCTTCAGGTTCACCCAGCCGATTTTCGCGTGCCCGTGGAGCGTCACGGACTTCCAGAGAATCGCGGCACCGGCCTCTTTTTCCTGCTGGTTCTGAGGACGGCATTCCGCCTTCGCGGGCATTTCGGGAAAGCCCGCCGGGGCGCCCGCCTGCGCCGCTGCGCCCATCCCCGCTGTAAGCGCGATTCCCAGCCAAAGAAGCTGCTTGAAACGAGTACACTTCATCTCATCTCCTCCGCCCGACAAGGTGCTCGCTCCGCGTCGGCATTCTTCTCAAGCCCAGCGGCGCCGCCCCGATGAATAGGGAATTGACGCGCCCAGTATAGCATGAGGGGGCAGGAACCCGCGGCAGGCTTCAACAGATCCGCGAGGCTGCAGAGATGAAAAAAGGTTCGGCCGGAAAGCCGGCCTTACTGCCCGGCTTCCTGCTTCATTTCATTGCGCGCGGTCAGCACGAGCTTCCAGAACTCCGTGCTGTCCGCGAGAGGTTTGAAGTCTTTTTCTTTCACGAGATCCGCCACCTGCGAGGGCGGCGCCGCGCCGGCCATCTTCTTCAGGTAGGCCAGCGCGTCCTTTCTATGCCCCTTCTTCAAGGCGAGAACGGCGCGCAGCTTGTAGGCCGATCCAAGTTCTTCCCCGTGGTGGGCGGCGCTGTCGAGCCAGTGGACGACCTCCTTCTCGGACGCGCCCTTTTTGTACAGCGCCCACGCCGCCATCACGCGAATCGGATCGGCCGCTTCGGGGCTGGAAACGTTCTTGATTCCCGTGCGGCCCAGTTCAAAAGCCCGCTCCGGTTTGCCCTGCCGGATCCAAAGCTCCATCAGCCGCGCATAGGCCTGGGGGAAGTCCTTCTGAGCCTTGAGGCCCCGGACGAGATAGGCTTCCGCTTTCGCGGGATTCCGTTTCTCCAGGATGGACCCCATATAGAAACATGCTGCCGGATTGTTCGGATCTTTGGCGAGAACTTTTTCCAGGAGAGGTTCAGCCTTCGCGTATTCTCCGTTTTGGAAGTCAAGGGCCGCCTCGTTAAAGGTTTTGAGAACGGACACCATGTCCTTGGGATCCCGGTAGCCGCCCGACGCCTTGCCCATGGAGCCGGCGATATAGCCGAGGCTCTGCAGGCTCTTCAGCTCTTCCCGGCTCAGATGGACGGGCTCTCCATGTTCGGCCCTTACGCCGGTGATCCTCGCCTGCAGCAACTTTTTCAGCTGCTTCGTCTCACCCGGGTCTTTCCGGACCAAATTGTGGATTTCTCCGGGGTCTTTTGCGAGGTCATAGAGTTCGGGTTTGGGGGCCAGAATGTACTTCCAGGGCCACTTCACCAATCCGTAAAGCGGCGCCCAACCATAATTGTAGAGACCGTCCAGGCTTTCCATGTAGATGGGCCTGGGCGTCCATTTGCCGCCTTTCATCAGGGGGGAGAGCGATTCACCATCGCCCGGAACGGCTTTCAGACCTGCAAGATCTCGGATGGTCGGCGCCACATCCACCAGCCCCACGCTGCCGGCGACGGTCTTTGGCCCGCTCTCACCGGGCAGGTGGACGATGAGCGGAACATGGGTGGTGGCCTCGTAGAGAAAGACCCCATGGCTTTCCTCGCCGTGCTGCCCCAACGCCTCTCCGTGGTCCCCGCACACCACCACGAGCGCGCCGGAAAGCACGTGGGCGCGGTGCAGCCCTTGGAAGAAGCCGCCCAGCGCGGCGTCCATGAAGGCAATCTCCCCGTCGTAAGGATTCTTTTTGTACCTGGCCGCGAAGGGCATGGGAGGATCATACGGATAATGCGGATCGTAGAGATGAACCCAGCAGAACCAGGGGCGCCCGCCCTGGGCTTCGATCCAGGCGAGGGCCGGCTTCAACGTCTTGTCTCCCCGGCGTGTGCTGATGTCCGGGTTTCGAGGATCATAAAAGCTCTGGTTATAGACGTCGAATCCGCGCTTCAGGCCGTATTTTCCGAGAAGGACCGAGGCGCTGATGAACGCGCCGGTTTGATAGCCCCGGCTTCGGAATTCCTCCGCCAGCAGCGGGACCTTGGGCGAAACGGTCGTCTCCAGGTTTTTCCGGACCCCGTGGCGGTTCGGGTTCCATCCGGACATGATGGTCACATGCGAGGGCAGAGTCAGAGGAACCGCCGTTTCACAATGCGTAAACACGAACGACCGCCTCGCCAGCATGTCGAGACTGGGCGTCAGATCGCCTCCGCCGCGGATGCAGTCGATCCTGTCAGCACGGGTCGTATCCAGAGTAATCAAGAGAACGTTGGGTTTAGCCTCCGGTCCGGCGGCCTGCGAAAGCAGGGGCACAGACAAGATGAGGCAGAACACGGCCAGGATGAGTCCTTTTCGCATGGGCAATCTCCGCTTTCTCATCCTATCAGATCGGCGCGCGGGGAGAAATGGGGCCTTTGCATGCAAAGGCCGAAACCCCCAACGGCAAACCATCCAATTCTTGCGCGCATGGGGATACACCCGCCAACGACTCACGATTCACGGTTCACGACTTGCCGGCTGCGTAGCAGCCCGACACCGCAGACGCGGATTCATCCGCCGTTGCAGCCGGCTACGAAGGGGGAACCGGGCCGCCCGGGGGTCCCGCCGGTGATCGAAGCGAAGCGGTGGAGAGACTAAGGGGTCTGGCTCCCAGTGGATCTCTGGCGCGACGCCTGCGCCCTGGGATGCGATGCAGGGCGCGGTGAGAAGGCAAACGCCCAAGTGCATCGCCGACGAACCGTAACACAGCAGCGCGCCCAGGCCGCGGCGTCCCTCTGGGTTGCCCCAGAGCCGGGTGTCTTCTTTGTTGGCCCTCCTCGACGTGCTGTCCGCACGCCTTCGTCGAGCCGCCTTGAATCCGTCCCGGCCCTGGGCGCAAC
>JARRNO010000020.1:0-15003 GCA_037384885.1 Acidobacteriota bacterium | reverse complement strand
GGCCATGTCCGTCTGCCGTCTGGGCGCCTAATGCCGCAGCAGGAACAGCGACATCACGAAATGGAAGGCCAGACCGAACAGAATCGTCAGCCCGATCGCCGCAACCGCGGCCAGCAGATACCGGACCGCCCGCTTTCCCGAACGGACTGTCATATATCCGACAAACAGATTGAACGGGAAAATAATGACCGGCACCGCGTAGAAGGACAGATACGTGAGATTGACCGACAGGTAGTCTTGAAGAACGAACACGAACACCAACACCGAAAGCACAACAAGCACGGCATTGACCGGCAGCCCGATCACCCAGGCACCAGAAACTCACGGCAGACACTGCCGGTCCGGTCTCCCGCCCGAGTAGGGTTCTTCCCTTGAGATTTCCGCCCGCCATTCATTCTTTCGTTCATGACTGCTCCCAATTCTGCTGACCAGGTCTTGGCCCGCTCCTCCAAATCTCCCTGCCGGTTTCGATCTGAGAACAGCCTAGCACAAAGGACCGTTTTTCGGCCTGTATGAAAAAGGTGGGCATTCATGCCCACCCTACCTATTTGCGGGAGCGGCTTCCAGCCGCGACCACACCCCGTAACGGCAAACTCTCCACAATGTAGCGGCCTTTGCTTGCCAAAGGCCGAAGCCCTCAACGGCATGCAGTTCACATCTTTGCCTACGGAGGATTGCCCGCGGAACAAAACACCAGTCACTTTTCACAAGACACTGGCCGCTTTGCGGCCCCTGCGGGAGCGGCTTCCAGCCGCGATTATCTTTAGCATCGAGCCGTTGGGTCGCACCAGGATGGTGCTCCCACAGAGGAGAAAGTTTACCGCCTGTGGGAGCGGCTTCCAGCCGCGACCACCCCCCGCAACGGCAATCCCACGCCCGCGATTCACGTTTCACGATTCACGACTCGCTGGCCGCGCCAGCGGCCAACTATTCAATCCTTGCTTGCGAAGGAACACCCGCGAACTTCCTAGCTGCCTTGCTTCTTCACCTCTTCACGCTGAGGGCTGTTAAGCAGCCCTCAGTAAGGCCCTTCCTTGCCGCATGTCGCATTGTAGGCCGTCACCTCGTAGTACCAGACGCCCGAAGCGGAAATGTCGCCGGTCGTATCGGTCCACTGGATCCCCGGCGTTCCGGGATCTTCATCCTGGATGTTCTGCCCGATGATCGGCCAGGTGTCTTTCGCGAGGGACGGGTCGCTCGACCGGCGGATGTCCCAGCCCGTCTCCTGGTTGCCTGAATTTGGGTCGCTCCAGGAAAGGGTCAAGCTGCCGCCGTTGACGGTCACCGTGTCGATCGCGCACGGCTGATCGGGAGAATAACAGGAGGGCAGAACCCTCAGGTCGGTCTCCAGGAGGCCGTTGGCGCAGTGTGTCTTCCATGGGCCGTGTCCCTGGAATGGCGTCGTCGCAAGATCGTACTTTGCCCGCATCCGCCACACGTAGGGCGCCGCCAGGTTCAGCTGAAGGGTCGGCGACAGCGTGACGCCGGCCGTGCCGCTGTCATGCCAGCTCGGGCCGGATGAAAGGGGAGAGGACCCCGGATAAAGATATCCGAGCGGCGCAATCTGCCATTCCAATTTCACCTTCCCGCGGCCGAAGGGCGTCCGTCCGAGCAGCGACAATCGGAACAACCCGTCATTGGCCTGTCCGAGAGGACAGATGGGCGTACTGCCGTCGGCGCGGAGCTGCTGTGGAAACGTTGCAATAGTCGGGCGCGGTCCACCCTGGAAAACAGAGACTTCTCCCGTACTGCCGTTGGTTCCAGATGCGCCCACGATCACATCGGAGAAGCCGTCGCCGTTCACGTCGCCTGCCGTGGCGACGCAAAAACCGAAATAGTCATAGTTCGCCGCGCCTGTCCCCGTCCAATCCGGATTCGAAGAAAGGCCCGAGGCGCTGCCAAGATAAAGGTATGCCTTCCCCTGGTGAGACGCGCCGGCATACCCATTGGCGGCCACAATCACGTCCGAATACCCGTCGCCGTTCACATCTCCCGCTGTCGCCAGGGCGCTGCCGAAGTTGTCGGAATAGTGTTCACCTATGGCCGACCAGGAGGGGCTTGTGGAAAGCCCGGACGCGCTGCCCAGGTACAGGCGGACCTTCCCAGTGTAGCTCGCGTAGCCGTACGATCCAACGAGCACGTCGGAATAGCCGTCCCGGTTTACATCACCAGCCGTTCCCACCGTCCCAAGGAAAGCGTTGGACGATTCCCCTGTTGCGGTCCAAACCGGGTTCGTCGAAAGCCCCGCCGGGCTTCCCAGGTAGACGTAGGCCCTTCCCGCCCCACCGGCGTCCCAATAGGCGGCGACGATCACATCCGAATATCCGTCGCCGTTCACGTCGCCGGCCGTTGCCACTGCACATCCAAATTGGGAGCCAGACGTTGTGCTCGTCGCCGACCACGCCGGGATGGCCGAGGGGCCGGCGGGCGACCCGGGATAGAGATAGGCCCTCCCGGTATAACCGTTGACACCGGACGCTCCAACGATGATGTCGGAATAACCGTCCCCGTTGACATCCCCCGCGGTGGCAACGGAACCGCCGAAGTTGTCGGAGCTCGTTTGTCCCGTTGCGCTCCAGGCCGGCGCCCCCGCGAGACCGGAGGCGCTTCCCTCGAAAAGGTAGACCTTTCCGGCCCCGCCGTCAGCAAAACGGGCGCCGATAATTACGTCGGCATACCCATCGCCGTTTACGTCTCCCGCGCTTGCGACGCAGCCCCCGAAATTGCTGCCCGCCGTTTCACCGACCGCCGTCCAGGCCGGGGTCACCGACAGTCCAATGGCGCTGCCGAGAAAGAGATAGGCCTTGCCGGTTCCGCTGCCGTAATTGACGGCGCCGATGATGACATCGCCATATCCGTCGCCGTTCACATCCCCGGCTGATGCGACCGAAAACCCGAATTGATCGTTCCCATTTTCACCTGCAATGTGCCAGGAAGCCCCGGGGGCAACGCCGGATGCACCGCCCAGGTAGAGAAAGGCCTTGCCCACGAAGCCGCTCTCTCTCTGCGCTCCGATGATCACAGCAGAAAGCCCGTCGCCGTTGACGTCCCCGGCAGTCGCCACCGACCAGCCGAACTGGGACTGCTGGCTGTCCCCGGAAAGCCCGTAGCTGGCCGATGGCCCCGAGGGGCCTCCCAGGTAAATGACGGCGCCGCCCGAGGCGTAGCCCGAGTTGTAGGGCACGCCCACAATGATATCGGCGTACCCGTCACCGTTAATGTCGCCGGCGGTCGCCACGCTGCGGCCGAACAAGCTGCTGGTCCCGCCCCCGGCCGTCCAGGAAGGCGATGAGGAGAGTCCCGTCGCGCTCCCCGAATACAGATAGACCTCGCCGGTATAATCCGATTTGTAGGGTTCACCAATAATCACGTCCGCGTACCCGTCGCCGTCGACGTCACCGGCCGTTGCCACGCATTGGGCGAAATAATCGTTGGTCGCCGCACCCGCGGCGGTCCAATCCGGGCTTGCGGAAGGGCCCGAGGCGCCGCCCAGGTAGAGATAGGCCTTGCCCGTGTTGCCCGCGTTGTGAGGCGCCCCGATGATCACGTCCGCGTACCCGTCGCCGTTGACGTCGCCCGCCGTCGCTACGGTGAACCCGAAGTTGTCGCCGCCACCTTGGCCGCCCATCGTCCAGGCCGGGCTTGCGGCGAGTCCCGAGGCTCCGCCGAAGTATACGTAGACTTTTCCTGCGCCGCTGTTGTTGCCGTAGGCCCCGATGATCACGTCGGAGTATCCGTTGCCGTTCACATCGCCCGCCGTCGAGAGGGAATAGCCGAAGTTATCGCCGCCCGCTTCTCCCGTCATGGTCCATGAAGGGGATGCAGGCAGTCCCGAGGCGCTGCCCAGGTAGACATATACTTTTCCTGTGCTGCCTGAGAAATGGGGTGCGCCCACGACCACGTCCGAATAGCCGTCGCCGTTCACGTCGCCGGCCGTGGCCACGCAGTAGCCGAAATAATCGCCGCCGTTCTCTCCCACGGCGGTCCAGGCCGGGCCCGCAGACAGCCCCGAAGCGCTGCCGAGATAAAGGTAAACCTTGCCGGTCCCCCCGCCTCCCGCGTAGCCGTATGAGCCCACGAGTACGTCCGAATAGCCGTCGCCGTTGACGTCTCCCGCCGTCGCGACACAGTAGCCGAAGTTGTTGTATCCCCCTTCGCCATTTGCCGTCCAGGCCGGCGTTGTCGCAAAGGGATCCACCGTGACGGGGTAGACGGCGTTCGCATCATTGACGGCGATGCGGATGCCCCCGCTGATCCCTTCGAACCGGGCCGGCAGCGTTCGTCCCGTCGCGTCCGTCACCTTCAGGCCGCTGTAATGCAGCACGCTGACGTTGCCCTTGCTGTAGAAATCCACCGACTGGCCGTCATCGGCGAAGCGTGGGTGCAGGGTGCCGGTGAGCTCGAGGTCGATGGACAGGCTGTAGACATGCTACTTTCCGCCGATTTGCGTTTTATGTGAGGAAGCCCCGGCCGCGGCGGGCGGCGCGTCGATTGTGAAGCCTTGCTCCAGCCCCTTTTGGCTGTTCACGTACCATTCCCGGATCCCGCTTCTGGAATAGTCCGCCCGGTTTTTCGAGACCGTCAGGTCCGCCGGCGCGGCGGCCGTCGCGGCGCCCGGCCGTCCCCACCGCCTGAGCGACAGGCCCCACTGCCATACGGATGCGCCTCCGGCACGGGGGACGAGGTCGATACCGTTCTGCGTGAAATAGGTCAGGAAATTCTGCGCCATGTTCGGCGCCTGCCAGGCGCCCTTGAGATTCTTCACCGAAGGATGATCGGTCCAGTCAATCTGGTATTCATCATGACGGATCTGTTTTTGAACCGCGGCCCACCAGCCCATGCTCGCGCCTTTCGGCAGCGCGGTCTTCGACCCGCCCGGCGACCCTTCCCGAAGCGGGGCCTGGGCTAAAATCCCTACCGCAAAAAGACTACATGAAAGGAACACGACACACACACGAACAGCCCGGAAGACCGGGTTGCCGGAACCCATCAACCGATTCATCAGAACCCCCCATGGGACAAAGACTCTCCGAAATGAACGGTCAACTCTTACCGTTGAGAGGCGCACCTGTCAAGGCGTTTCCGGGTGGGGTAAAAGCCTGTGGCTCATCCGGCCCGCCCTTTATGGCTTGACCCAAACGCAGCGCCGGTCCTATATCTTAAGAAGATCCAATTATTGATGTCTCGCCGGAAAAGAGGAGGGGAAATGCCTGGGAGCCGTTTCTCGTTCCGCCACGCCGCTACCGCGGTGCTTGGCGCCTGCCTTATCCTGGCCGTGTTCGCCTCTGGGACGGTTCCCACGGACATCCAACTGCCGGGCACGCAGCCCCAGGAGGTCCCCACTTTTACCAGTCCCAACAACTGCGACAACTGCCACGGTGGCTACGACGCCTCGATCGAACCGGCTTTTTTGTGGCGGGGCGGCATGATGGCCAACGCGACCCGGGACCCGATATTCTGGGCGACGCTTGCAGTCGCCGAGCAGGATTTCCTGCCTGGGTCCGACCCTGCGGTTCGAGGCGGGGCGGGAGATCTCTGCCTGAAATGCCACGCGGTCAACGGCTGGATCGGGGGGCGCTCCACGCCCACGGACGGCAGCGGACTCAGCGCAAATTCGGATACGAACGGCGTCGAATGCGAATTCTGCCACCTGCTTGTAGACCCCGATCCGCCGGTGAGCATCTCCGGCACGACTGAAATCCAGAATCCTCCATTCGAAGCCTATGACAACACCGAAACCTACCGTGGCGCCGCCGAGTTCGTCCTCAACGGCAACGGCACGCGGTTGGGTCCGTATGATACGAACCCGCCTCATGCCGTCCTGCAGTCTCCCTTCCACCGCAAGGCGGACCTTTGCGGCACCTGCCACGACGTGAGCAACCCGGCGGTGGGGGATCTCGCTCCGAACAACGGGGCCCAGGTCCCACTCCAGGCCGGCACCTTCAGTGGAACCCCCGGAACGCCGGTGGCGGGCAAAGCTGCCTTCAACAACGCCCCTTACAAGTACGGCATCGTCGAGCGCACTTTCTCTGAGTGGACCGCGAGCAGCCTGGACACGCTGCCCGTCAACGACTTCAATACCCTTCCCTCGGACCTGAAAGTTACCGGCGGCGCCCTCCAGACGGCTTACAGCCGGGCCTACTCCGCGCGCTCCGACGCCAATTACGAGGATGGAACCGTGCGGACCTTCACCTGCCAGACCTGCCACATGGCGCCCGCGACGGGAAAGGGGTGCAACAAGAACGGCTTCCCGGTGCGAACGGATCTGCCCACGCACGACCAGACGGGCTCGGGATACTGGATGCCCGACGTCATTCAGTACATGGACGGCCGGGGCACCCTTCGCATGGGGGGCGGGCTCACCCAGGTTCAGAAAGATGCGCTCGATGCCGGCAAGCTGCGTGCCCGTGACATGCTGCAGAGCGCCGCTTCGGTTTCAGCCGCTCAGGACGGGGCCAACCTGGTGGTTCATGTGACCAACCTGACGGCCCACAAGCTCATCAGCGGCTATCCGGAGGGAAGGCGGCTCTGGATCAACATCCGGTGGTACGACGCCGGCAACAACCTCGTCCAGGAAGACGGCGCCTACGGAAGTATCGGCCGCTCCGTCACCGATCTGGGCGGCGTGTCCCACCCCGTTCAGTCGCTTCTCGATCCCGATGACACGGTGGTCTATGAAGCGGACATGGGCATGGACCAGGCGTGGGCCCAGAAGCTGATCTCCCTGGGCTATCCCACGGACATGATCCTTGCCTGGGACCGCCTCACCGATCAGCCCACCTACACGCTGGGCGAATTGGCCTCGGCCGCCGCGGAAACCAAGGTCCACACCTTCCACTTCGTCCTCAACAACGTGGTCGTTTCGGACGACCGCATCCCGCCCTACGGCTTCAGCTACGACGTGGCGAAGACGCGCAACGCCCTCCCCGTTCCTGAAACGCAGTTCGGCAATCCAGGTCCCGGGGGAACTTACAACTACTGGGACGAGCGGCCTTTTCCCATCCCGGCGGACGCGGTCTCCGCACAGATCCGCCTCTATTACCAGCAGACGAGCTGGGAATACATCCAGTTCCTGTGGAAACAGAACGACGGGCTGAGTTCATTTCTGGGAAACGAGGGGATGAACATGCTCGACGCCTGGCTGAACACGGGCGAGTCGCCCCCGCTCCAGATCGCGCTGACGACCGTGAGCGGCCTCACGCCCCCCGTGCTCATCCCGCCCGGTGAGGCGTCCCACCAGGACGTGCGCGCCGAACGCATGACGGCCGTCTGGAACGCGGGCGCTGGGACGGTGGACCTAAGCTACACGCCGGCCTGCGGGAGCACGGGGCACACGGTTTATTACGGGCCTCTCTCATCGGTCGGCACATATGGATATTCGGGCTCGGCCTGCCTTTCGGACATCAGCGGAAGCGCCTCTTTTACCCCGCCTTCCGGCAGCGTCTTCTTCGTGATCGTCGGCAACAACGGCAGCCAGGAAGGCTCTTACGGGCGCGATTCACTGGGAACCCAGCGGCCCGAAGCGTCAGGCATCGGCAACTGCGACTATCCGCAGGTGCTCACCGGCACCTGCGACGAGTAGAACCTTCACCGGCACTCTACGCAGTTGGCCCGGCGCCGGCGGGTAGTGTTTGGCTTCGGATGTCCTTTGACTCGTGGTGCCTTGCGGCCCTCTTTACGCCAGAAAAACCACCGAAACAACAACGGCCGCCAGGATGACCCAGGCCGGATCAATGCGGAGCCGCAGCGCGGCAAAGGCGAGCACCGCCATGACGAGTGTGCCGAACCCGCCCAGCGACGCGGCGGCGACCTTCCAGAGAACCAGGAAGAGCATGGCGATGAAGGCGGCCAGGAGCCCGCGCACCATCCGCTGTACGAAAGCATGCCGGCGGATCTTTGCGAAATGCGGCGCCAGGAACACGAGGAGCAGCGCCGAAGGCACGTACATGCACAGCGTGGCGAAGAGGGCGCCGGAAAGGCCGGCCACGCGGTACCCGATGAACGTGGCGGCGATGGAAACCGGCCCGGGGGTGATCTGGCTGAGGGCGAGGCCGTCGATGAATTCCTTGGCGCCGATCCAGGCGTGAGAAATGACGACCTGGTGGTACATGAGGGCGATGGCCGTGTATCCCCCTCCGAACGAAAGGAGGTTGATCTTGGCCATCACCGCGCCCAAATCTGAAAAGTGCGGCGACACAAACCGGGACAAAAAAATCAGGACGAGAAAGCCCGCGGCCGCGCCCGCCAGCGCCAGCCCGCTTTTCAACCCGGCGCTATTGCGGTTCCCGGTTTTTGCTGATGCTTCCTCCGGCCCGCTTGCGCCTGATCCTATCGGCGCAAGGAGAATCCCTGCCGCCGCGGCGCCCGCCAGCACGATCAGGATATTCACGTGGCTGAAAAAGCCCGCCGCCGCGGCGCAACAGATGAGCAGCCCGCGCCAGTCCTTGAGGGAACTCTGGGCCATGGAGACAATGGAATCCGCCACGATCCCTACGACCACCGCGCCGAGGCCCGTGAAGACCGCGCCCACCAGGGGCAGGTGCTCGAAGCGGAAATAGGCCGCCGAAAGCCCCAGCATGAAGGCGAAGGTGGGCAGGATGTAGAAGACTTCCGCGAGGGCGGCTCCCAGCCCGCCGTAAAGCCGCCATCCGATGTGCGCGGCGGTCTGGACGGCGATGGGGCCGGGCAGCGTCTGGCAGAAGGCCAGCGTTTCCTGGAATTCCTCTTCGGTGACCCAGCGCTTTTTGAGGACGATCATCCGGCGGATCTGCGCCACGATCGCCGGCCCGCCGTACGACGTCAGCCCGATCAGGAAAAAGGTCCACGCCATCCTTCTCCGGCTCACCATGTCCCGCCCCCTCGTTCAGCGCCTCGAATTCTCCCCCAGTTTGCGAGCGCTTCCGCCAAAAGGCAAGCGCGGCGCTTGCGCGCGGCGAACTTAGCCGCCAAGCCACGCAGGCCGTTACGTACTGCTTCCCCTCGACGGAGGGCGGCTGTCCCGCTTACTGTGGTGAAAGCTTCTTCCCCGCTCGCCGTGTTCGACACGAAAGGGGGGGATTCAAGCCATGAAAGCGCTGGTCGATTACTTTCGAAAAAGAAAGATTTCGTTCTATTCGTATCTCGGGATCGCGGCGGCGGTTTGCGTCTCAAAGGCCGTGATCATGATGTCGGATCTGAAGCACCCGCTGGCCACGAACTCGACGCTGCACTGGAGCCATATCCTGCTGATTCTGGCGGCCGGCTTTGTTGTCATGATCTACGCGCCGTACGGTGAGATCGAGAGTTCACGCGAAGGCTACCGGGATATCCGGCGCTGGCTGTATCTGCCCGTCCTTCTGGGTGTGCTTTTCGGCGTGTAAGAAATCGGCAAGAGTTTGATTCTCCATTACCCCGACTTCCACGTCAGGTTCCCCTATTCCATTCCGGTCTATGTGGCAGGGGGCACGTTGTATGAGATCAAATACCACCTCGTGCCCATCGTCGCGGCGTCCATCCTGCTCCTCTGGCTCTTCAAGAAACGCCATGCCGTCCTGATTTTCTGGATCCTGGCCCTGGCCTTGTCCATCTACGAACCCTACAAGCAGGTCACGTCCATGGTGAACTGGAAGATCATCAGCGGCCCCTTCTGGATTGCCGAATCCGCCTTGGGAATCTTTGTGGCCAACATGGTTCCCTTCTACTTCCTGAAGAAGCACGGGTTCGTCTCCATGCTGGCCATGCGGCTGACCACCTACGTGGTCTGGCACATCATCTGGCCGCCCCTCTATTTCGGCTGACGGGCTGCTTCGTTACGCTGCATTGAACACGGAAATGAGGTGGACAAGAATGCCCGTCCTACCTCGCTAAATGACGCGATTTCCTGCAATTCTTACCCGCGAAGGCAAACCCGAGAACACCCCCTCACCTCCTAACTCTTCACTTCTTCACTCGAAGGGCTGCACCGCGGCGGCTTTACTCAGCCGGCAACGGCAGGGGACCGAGGGCCCGGACCACCTTGAAATCTCCCTTGCGCTTCGCCGGTACGACGGACCAGCCCGGGTTCAGGGTGAGCGACCACCCGTCGCCCTCAAGCGGCCGGGCACTGGAATCCTTGGGGGCCGTGACGCGGATGCCGGTCATCTGCCCGTTGTTCGTGAGCATGAGGGCGCCGTGCTTCGCCTCCAGAATTCCCCATTGCGCCGAGACCCTCAGGTAGGGATAAACCGTCCCCGAGCCCTTCAGCGGGATCTGGTTCGTCGGGTTGAAGGAATAGTTGAAGCCGTTCGTCATGGGCAATGTGAGAACCGGCCCCTCGACGAAGCGTGCGCGCATCGCCGCGGTTTGCTTCGCCTTCTTCTGTGCGCGCTCGTCCTCCGTTTTCATGAGCGCCTTGCCGCCGTAAACCGCCGCACGCTTTTCGGCCTCCGCCTTCAGATCCTTTGGCAGTTTGATTCCAGCGGCGTTGGCCAGAAGTGTCCCCAAATCGTCGTGCAATTTCAGCGAGCGCTGCCAGTGCGGCTTGTACTCGTCGAGCAGGAGCCCGTAGGCCGGCCCGCTTGCGTAGGCGAAGGACCGCACAAAGGTTTGATAGGTGGGGGCGTATTGGAGAAATCCGGCCGCAAAACCCAGCGCCTCTTTTCGACTGTGGGCGCTCAGCGCCACACCGGTGTATTGGGGCATCCCTTCGTGCATTTCAAGGGCCTGTTCGTCCTTGGCCGCATCCTTGAACAGCAAGCGCCGGTACGCCCGGAAGATCAAGGCGTCCTCGATGGCCCGGTGCTGCATTTTCTTGGGGGCCATCAGCGCGGTCTCAAGGGCCCGCCATTCGAGCTGGATCCAGACCCGGCCGTTGCGCGTATCCAGGAAGTTGCACGACGTGTCCGGCCCGTTGAGCCCCAGCTGTCCCTGAATCCGGTGAAAGGATTCGTGGATCAGCAGCACGTCCCGCTGGAGCCTGTTTTTCGGGAGGGGCCATTTCACCATGGTCCAGTCCACGCCGCCCCACCGGACGGACGTGTTCGCGATGTTCACGCCCGAAGGTAGCGTCCCGGTGTAAACCTTTCCGTCCTGTTTCAGGATGTTCTTGTAATCGGGGCTGTTGGCGACGACCTGCCTCGTCGACGGGTCCACGAACATCATGGCGCCGTACAAAGGCACGCCCCACATGCGCCCGCCGTCCCTGTCCGAGATGGCCTTCGCCTCCTGAAAATACTTGGCCGCCTGAACCGGATCGATGCCCGTCTTCTTCGCCGGAGCGGCCGCGCGAGCCGCGAGGGGAATGACAAGAAGGACGAATCCCGCCGCCAAGGTCAAGGCCATTGCTGCAGAATGATGTTTTTTCCATTGCATGATGTTGTCCCGCCCGAGCTTCATTAGATCCCCCAGGGTCGAAGGCCGGCAACCGTTCCGGCCGCGTGGTTGAACCGCAAGCCCCATCCTACCACCGCCGCCGCACAGAGGTCATTGCAATAACTTCTCCTAGGTGGCATATTATTACTATGAAGTTCGAGGAGTTGCTCTCCAAGGTGGGGGGAGAACCCATCTTTGAGACTGGTTTTTTGTTGGCGGGGGATGACCCAGCCCGGGTGAGACGGCAGCTCTCCCGGTGGGTGCGGGCCGGGAAGATCGTGCAGCTTCGCCGGGGACTTTACGCGCTGGCCGCGCCCTACCGGAGAACGGACCCGCATCCCTTCCTGGTCTCCAACCGCCTCTTCCCCGGTTCCTACGTCAGCCGGGAGTCCGCGCTTGCCCACTATGGGTTGATCCCGGAATATGCGCCTGTCGTGACCGCCGTTGGGGCAGGCCGGCCCGAGCGGCTTCAGACCGCGTTCGGTGCGCACGAGCTGCGCCACTTGCAGCCCCGACTTATCCGGGGATTCAGCGCTGAGGAGGTGAGTCCTGGGCAGACTGTCTTTATCGCCACGGCGGAAAAGGCGCTGCTGGACCTGATCTACCTAACGCCGGGCGGCGATGCGTCCCGGTTTCTCGAAGGGCTGCGCCTTCAGCACTTGGACCGCATCCAGCCGGAAGACCTACTGAAAACGGCGTCGCTGTTCGACACGCCCAAGCTGCGCCGGGCCGCCGGGCGGATCAAGGGGCTTGCCGAACAGGAACGGGAAGAATATGAGACGCTTTAACGTGCCATCCGGTACGGCGCGACAAGGGGCTCTTCCGGGAGAACGGCCATGAAAGACTACCTGTTGCAGCTTGTTCAGGGCGCGACTTCCGCACCAGACGCCCGAAACGCCGCCCGCGAATACCTTCAGGCGCGCATCCTGGAACGTCTCCAGCGATCCGGAGCCTTCTCGGCCCTGGCCTTTCAGGGTGGAACCGCCCTGCGGTTCCTCTTTTCCCTCCCGCGGTTTTCGGAGGACCTGGACTTTGCGCTGGAACACCCCGAGGGCGAATACGACCTGCGGCGCTGGCTTCCGGAAATCCGGTCCGCCCTGGAGCGCGAAGGATACAACGTGACCCTTAAGATCAGCGACCGCCGAACCGTGCACAGTGCGTTCGTGGGCTTCCCCGGGCTGCTTTTCGAGTTGGGGCTCTCCCGGCGGCGCGAACAGTCGCTCTCGGTCAAACTCGAAATCGACACCCGCCCGCCGTCTGGCGCGGAACTGGCCGTCACGCCGGTGCGCCGGCACGTTCTTTTGCGCCTGCAGCACCACGACCGGGCCTCCCTCTTCGCTGGTAAACTCCATGCGCTGCTGTCTCGCCCCTACGCCAAGGGACGGGATCTTTTCGACCTGGCCTGGTATCTGTCGGATCCGGAGTGGCCCGAACCCAACCTCGTTCTCCTGAATAACGCGCTTGCCCAAACAAAGACGAGCAAATTGCGCGTAACGCGAGAAAACTGGCGCTCCCTTCTCCTCAAGCGCCTTGACGCCTTCGACTGGCCACGGCTCGCCGCCGACGTCCGCCCCTTCCTGGAAGACCCCGCCGCTGCGGCATTCGTCAGCCGCGAAGATCTGGAGGCCTTGCTGAAACGCAACTCGCCTTGAAGCTCGGCGCGCTGGTAGACGGCCGTCGGACGGCGACGGCTGTTTAAAAATGCTCGGGCCATCCTCTGCAGGACGGCTTCGCCGTGTAGCGGCCGCATCCCTGCGGCCGTTCCCGCAACGGCCATTCCCCTAAAGTGTAGCGTCCTTTGCTTGCAAAGGACGGAACCCGCAACGGCCTACTATTCACATCTTTGACTGCGTGGTAATCCCGCGGCCCCCGCTTACGTTTCACGGTTCACGATTCACTGCGCGCAAAGCGCGCATTGCCGTCGCATGACGCCGGCTTTGCTCAACTGTGTCGGCTTGGGCTTGACAGTTATTAACCTAGAGGTTAATAATGGAGTTGGAGAGGATAGGGAGACAGGGGGCGCCGTTCGAGGTGCTGGCCATCTGCACAAATCGTGGTGACTGCCCGGTTCTAGACTTTCTCTCCGGTATGGACAGCAGCGACGCTCATCTCAGAAACAGGATGCTTTCGTTTCTGCGGGAAAGGGTTGCGAAGGGCGGGCCGCCCAGAAACCGTGAAGTATGCCGGGCCCTGGAAAACGGCATCTGCGAGTTCAAAAAGGGCCCCGTTCGAATCTTTTGGTTTTGGGATGACGGCCAACTGATTATCTGCACACACGCGTATCGCAAGAAAAGCCGGAAAGCCCCGCGCCGTGAGATAGAGAAAGCCAAGCTCTTGCGCGAACAGTACGAAGATGCGAAGCGGAAGAACGCCCTGATCGTGAGGGAATCCCAGGAGGAAGGCCATGGCCAGCCGTAAGTACGCGAAAATGATCGAAGAGGCTCAGCAGTCTCCGGAATACTGGGCCGAGATCGCCATCGGAGACTTCACGGAAGAACTCTGGCGCCTCCTTGAAAAAAAGAATATGAGCCGCGCCGAGCTCGCCCGGCGCCTTGGCACCAGCCCGGCCTATATCACGAAGGTTTTGCGGGGCCATGCCAACTTTACGCTGGCCTCCATGGCTAAAATTGCCCACGCCCTCGACAGCCAGGTGCGGGTACGGCTCGTTCCCAACGTCACGTCACAGAAATCCGGCAAAGCAGCAAACATGAGAAGGCGAGGGCTTGCCGTTGCGGGTCACAAGAGCACGTAGATTGGGAGGCCGGAAAACAACCGTATTGCATCCGTCGAGCTGCGAAGCAGCCACAAAACCCCAGACACCTTCCACGAGACACCGGCGACTCCAGCAGCTACACAAACTTGGGAGCCATGTGATGCTATCCGCCACCCACACGAAAGCTTTTGAACTGGATGTTCCCGCCGATGAGCTGTTTCCGCTGTTCAGTCCCGAAGGGGAGAAGCTCTGGGCGCCCGGTTGGGATTACAAAAACATCATGGGAACCACGGAGCTTTCCGAGGACTATGTTTTCCTGACCCGGAAGCACGACCACAGCGCCGCCGAAGCCGTCTGGATCGTCAAGGCCTTCGATCCCGAATCTCACTTCGTGCAATATTACAAAATCGAACCCGGCATCAAGATCGGCGTCGTCACGGTGAAGTGTGAGGCGCTGGCGCCCTCAAAAACAAAGGTCCAAGTCACCTACAAGTACATCGCCCTGTCACCCGCCGGCGAGAAGTTTGTCACAGAGTTCACCGAAAACCATTACGAACAATTCATCAACGAATGGCAAAAGCACCTCACCAACTATTTTGACCAGAGGAGCTAGGCCTTTTTGAATACGAGCGGCTCTTCACCCAGCTCATCCAGCCACCCTTGCTCATCACGGCGTCTCCTAGTCCTGATGCACGCTGCGTCACCGCGCAAGCCGCCCCGCGAATCTTGGAGCAGAGCGGCAAATCGCAGAAGTGGCAACGTACTGCCCCTTCATTCTAAGGATGACGCCGCCGGTGTTGCAAGTTGTGCGACAGGCGCAGGATGAAATGAGAAGAGGCTCGGCCCTGCCGGGCTCAGTGCTATGGGGGGAGAATTAAGTCTTGTGTCCCCGGAATTCCCGCGCATTGCGGCCTTTGCGGCTCCTGTGGGAGGCGTCTCCGACGCCGATCACCGCATCGGAC
>JARRNO010000019.1:0-27089 GCA_037384885.1 Acidobacteriota bacterium | reverse complement strand
CGGACGGGATAGCGGCCCATGAGCTTACAACGCTGCATTCGCAGTATCCGCACGCCGGCTGTGTGACCAAGGCGTATATCACCGCTATGGGACATCTTGGCGATATACACGCCAAGCTTAAAGCGGCGACCGACTTCATGCAGTCCCACCAGGCGGACGAGTCGGCCTATCCCGACGTGCTCGCCGGCTTGAAGACTCTGGGCAAAACGTCCGAGGTTTTGCATTTGTATGACAAGCTTCGCGAGCGTTTCCCGCTCGACAGGGAGGTGGTGGGCCAGGAAGCGCAGTTCCTCGTAATGAACAACCGTCCGGAAGAGGCCCGCAAGATTCTCGCTGATTTTCTGCAAAAAGCGCCGGGGTGGGCGGGAGGACAAGCTTTGCTGGGTGAGACCTACCTGGCCCTGAACAGGCGGTCCGAGGCCCTCAAACAGTATGAACGGGCGCTCCTTCTAAAACCCCAGAAAGAAGAGTGGAAGCGAAAATTGCGCTTCCTTAAGCCGCAGGAGACTCCTTTCTACAGCTCGTACCGGATAGAGCCGAGGGAGATCCCTTCGGTACAAGGCCGCTTTTCCGATCAGCAGAAGGTTGTTCTGGCCGATAACACGGTGATTGAGGTTCAAAAGAACGGTTTGTCGAAACGCTATGTCCAGCGTGTCGTGCAGGTCCTCCAGGAAGGGGCTGTGGACAGCGCGCAGTATTTTCCGATTTCCTTCGACCCCGACCGCCAGGAGGTCCGCGTGCTTGAAGCCGTAGAAATCAAGCCCGACGGGACACGCATCCATGCGGACACCTATTTGACAGACCTCCTTTCCGATCCGCAATTCCGTCTCTATTACAGGAATCGAAATCTTGTCCTGCATTTTCCGGGGGTCACCCCGGGAGACAAGATCTGGATTGAGTACCTCGTCTCGGATCTGCCGGACTCGAACGATTACGGCAACTACTTCGGAGACCTGGAACGTTTCGCCGCATCCGTACCGATCCTCTACAAGGAATATACGCTTCTCCTTCCCGCCAGCTTCAACCTTTATTACCACCAGGCGAAAATTCCGGGCAAACCCATGACGGTGATAAAGGGTACCACCCGAATCTACCGGTGGGTCGTGCACAATGAGCCCTCTCTGCAGCAGGAACCCAACATGCCGGGCTATACGCAGGTCGGGCCCTACCTGCATGTTTCGACCTTTAAGGATTGGGGGGAAATGGGGAAGTGGTACGCGGGCTTCATCCAGGACCAGTGGGCCATGACACCCGCAGTCAAGGAGAAAGTCGCCGAACTGATCAAGGGGAAGAAATCCCTCGAAGCAAAGGTCGAGGCCGTCCACGACTGGGTGGTGCAGAATACCCGGTACGTTGGACTGGAATTCGGGGTCCATGGGTACAAGCCCTACAAAGTCCGGCAAATTTTCGAGAGGCGGTTCGGGGACTGCAAGGACAAGGCGCTTCTCCTGGCCGCCATGCTACGGCAGGCCGGAGTGCCGGCCGCCATTACGCTGGTGCGTACGAGAGATCTTGGGTCGATCGCCCCGGAGCCGGCCTCCCTGGCAGTCTTCGATCATGCCATTTGCTATGTCCCCGAGCTGAATTTGTATCTCGATGGAACCGCTGAATATTCGGGGATACACGAGCTGCCTTACCAGGACCAGGGTGTGTGGGTGCTGGACGTTTGGCCCGACGGCCGGACGGAACGCGTGAAAACACCGGTGGATACCTGGCGGAAGAATGTGTACCGTGCGGACTACACGCTGACGGTTTCCAAGGGCGCCACGGACGCGCATGTGACAGCGCACCTTTCCTTCTCGGGAGAGGAGTGCGAGTGGATGCGCCAGCGCTTTCAAGATAGGGACAAGCAGCGGGAGGTATTACAATCTGGGCTGTCAAACAGCTATCCGGGAACGCGGATCGACAAGGCCGATTCCTCAGATCTCGAGAACTTGAATATCCCGGTCGAGATCAGCTTTACGGGGGACTTGGGCCATCTGGTCAGGGAAGAGGGGCCGGACCATGCAACCCTTCCTGTTTGTATGGGACAAACCGGCCTTTCCAGCCGGTTCGCTGGAATGAAGCAGCGGACCTACCCGGTGGAGATTCCCTACCCGTGGCGGCAGGTATACCATGTTCGTTATCAACTTCCTCCGGGGACCCATGTGGACTCTCTTCCCTCAGTGGATACGACCAGCCCGTTCGGGTCCGTGAGCCGGACCATGTCGGTGGATAAGGGTGTACTGACGGTCGAGACCGAAATCACCCTGTCCGTCAGGTCGGTTCCTCCCGACGCCTACTCCCGGTTCAGGGAGTTCTGCATCAAGGCGGATCAAGCCGCCGCGGCTAGAATTCGAATTCGTTATTCCGGGGGACGGCCATGAAGAAAATCCTTCTAGTGCTGCCGGCGATGCTGCTCGTTCTCGGTGGATGCCTCCACCGTGCCCCGCAGTCTGCGCCTGCACAGGACGCGAACGCTTCGCTGAGCCAACCGTGGCAGTCCTTTCTGAGCGGGGGAAAGCCTTCCGCGCTTGAGGCGAAATTCCACGCAGAATTGATCAGGGAGCCCGGCAACGCCGCCGATGCGTTTGCGCTTGCCCGGATTATGCTGGCGAGAGGGGAGCGCGAAAAAGCTCTGGTTACGGCGGTTGAAGGATTGAAGAACGCTCCCGGCTCTCCTCTCGCCTTTCTCCTTGAAGGCATGATCAGCTCCCAGGCATTTTACAATTCTGCGACGACAAAGCTGGTTCGGGATTCGCTGCCGTTGCTTCTCCACGAGCAGTCTCTCGACCCGCAGGTTCGCTTCAATCTTCACTGGCTGGCGCTCCATCTTGCGGCGCGAGAATCGGACGCCGCGGGGATGAAAAGGGCCTTTCAAGATTGCGGCTTCGTTCCAAATCCCTGGTATTCGAAACCCGTCACGCATCTGGCGCGCCTGGCTTTTCTCGAGACCTGGAGGGCGGAGAAGGGGGAGCTTGCAACTCGGAAATGGACAAGTTCGCCCCTCTTCCAGACAGATCTCAGGGCGCCGCTTTATGCGGTGCCGAACGACCGCGAATCCACCTACTTGATGCTGGTTCCATTTAGGGTCGAACACAAAACCAAGGCATTGCTCTTTTTCAACGCCTCCCTGACCTCCCGGGTGGTGCTGGACGGACGGGAAACACTTTTTACGAACGATTTTTTCAACAAGCAGCCGAGTCCATCTGTTCTACAGAAGCTTCAGCTGTCGCCGGGCTACCACTACTTGTTGGTCAAGCTGTTCGTGGCAAGTCCGTCGGACAGCGTCCACATGGCGTTGCTTGACGCCAACGCGGTATGAAGCCTTCCGGGCCCTTTTCCTTCGCTGGCAGGGAGATGTGGCGCGGGGGCGGCTCGAGATGGAGAGAGCCCTGGAGACTCATCCGGATTGTGTGATCTGGAACCTCTGGGAAGCGGGAGAATATCTGTTCGAGTCGGACGATCTTCCCGACCGGGTCGCCCAAAGCAGGGCGGAAAGCGCTGTCAACCGGACCCTGCAAAAGGATCCCGATTGTCCCATGGCGCTCTTCTACCGTGCATTACTCAAGGCCAAAAACTCTCAGGGCGACGATGATCTTGCCATCCTCAGAGATCTGACGGAGAAGTATCCGACGGATTATCGCTGGTTCCTGCAGTTGGCGTCGCGGTTAGAGCAAAAGCGTTGGATGTACGAAGCCAGAACGGTTTTGAACCATGCCTCCTCGTTTCATCCGGACAGCCCCGACGTTGATTTGGCATGGATTCAGTTTTATGAATCCATTCCCGACCGGGAAGGCGAATGGAAGGCCATTGAGCGGCTCTCGCGGCTGCGCAACGTCTTTCCGGAAAAGGAGCGCTTTTACGGCGAGACGGGCCGTTTTAAGGATCTTCACGCGCTTTACTTGAAGGAGATCGGGCGACTCGGCGACCGCGATCTTCAGTTCGCCACCAAACTCGCGTCGCTCGATTCCAGGATGGGAGAGTACAGTTCGGCTGTCCAGCGCCTCGATCAAATTCGACAGAAGGACCCGAATAATCCGGCTCCAGCCTTCTTCCAGGCCCGTTGCCTCTTTCTGGAAGGTAAGGACCGGCAGGCCAAAGCACTGTGGAAGAAACTCAAGCAGGAAAAACCCAGCTTGTTTCAGATTGACATGGCCGAATGGATCCTCGGCGCGCCGCTTCCCTTCCAGAAGCATCACCTGAGTCTGAAGGAAGTGCTTGCACAAGATAAGGTCCAGGGACCCGAACTGGCCCCATCGTCTTTGATCTTGGATCAGGACTTCACGAAAGTGGAACCCGACGGTTCCTCCATCGAGCGGTACCACGGAATCGTCCGCGTCAACAACAAGTCAGGCGTGGACAGGGAAGGCGAGCAGACGCTGCCCGGGCAGGTGATTCTTTCCATCCGCACCGTCAAGCCTGACGGGACCGTCCTGGAACCGGAAGCGGTTCCTGAAAAGAGGACCGTTTCCATGCAGGGGCTGGAGCCTGGAGATCTGATCGAATATGAGTACTTGACCTTTACCCCTCCAAACCGCATCAGAAAAGACAGCTATATCAGCAACCAGGTTTATCTCTTCCAAGACATCGAGAAACCCTTTCACAGAACGCAGTGGTACTTTGAATACCCAGCATCCATGGACATGCGCTTCTACGAACAGAACCTGCCGCATCCGGCGAAAATGCTCAAGCTCGAACACAACCTTGTGAAGGATTGGGAGTTCCGGGCCATGCCCAGACTCGCCCCGGAACCCAACACCCCCTATAAAACGCTCTTTCTTCCCATGGCCCAGGCGGTGGGTGGCGTTACCTGGAAGGACCTCGGGCTCTTTATGAAGAACCAGCTTGTGGGGCAGTTTGAAGAAACGCCCGAGTTGAGGCGTATCTACGACAAGCTTTTAAAGGGGGCAGGTAATCGCATTGAGCTGCTCAACAAGATCATTCAGTTCGTGGAGACGGAAATCAACGGAGAAGGGGGTCAATCCTGGCAGGATCCCACGCAGACAGTGCTCACTCGGCGGGGCAACCGTCTTCAAGTGGCTGCGACACTGATGAAAATGGCTGGGATTCATTACCAGGTTCTTCTGGCGGAACCGGTTCCCAATGAGGTGGACCGCGATAACCTTCCCCAGCTCGGCCAGTACGGCATTCCCGTCCTGCGCGTGTCGCCGGGCGAAGGGACGCCTGAACGCTATTACACGCTTTCGGACCCCTACCGGGAACCCGGTTTGCTTCCCTGGTTCCTAGCCGGCGCAAAGGCCATGAACATGGATTCGAACGACCCCTGGCGCCTGGTAACCCTCCCCGTGGATCTCGTCCCCTGGATGAAGGCGTCCCAGAGCGAAGTCCGCACCCTCAACACGAACGGGGATTTGTTGATCAAACATACACAGGTTCTCGATCCGGATGCCAGCGCCAGCCTGAGACGCAGTCTGGCCAAGATCAATAAGGACCGCTGGAAACAGGTTTTCCAGGTCGCCCTCTCCCACCAATACGGTAACGCAGACCTGGAGAAGTTTTCCCTTCAGAACCTGGAAAACATGTCCAAACCTGTTCAATGGTCGTACACGGTGATGATTCACGGGTTTGCCACAAATGTGGGTGGGCGGATCATGGTGGACGAGCCTCTTCCGCCGCTCGAGCTTGGGCAGGCCCTTGCCAGCCTGCAGAGCAGGAAGCTGCCGCTTTCGACGGGCAGCCCTCTGTACGTGAATGAAAAGTACACTCTTATTCTTCCTCCTGGTTGGAAGGCAGATTACACGCCGCCCGAGCTGGACCTGAAGAGCTCGTTCGGCCGGTATCGTTTGAAAACCGTCATGGAAAACGGCAAAATAGTCTTTGAGCGGCATCTCAGCCTGCCCTTTCAGGTTGTCTGGCCGGATAGGTATGCCGCGTTCAGCCGGTTCTTGAACCAAATTGACGAGGCAGAGTCGGGGCAGCTGGTCCTGAGTCCGGTTAAGGGTCAACAGCCTGCAGCGGGAGATGGAAACACCTGAAACGGGGGTCCACCATGGCGCAGTCCCTCAAGGAATTTGTCCTCCCTTTTAAAGAGGGAGAAATCGTGTTCAAGGAGGGTGATTCGGGCGCCGAAATGTACGTAGTCCAAAGCGGGCGGGTGGAGATATACCGCCTGGTCGGAGACAAGAAACACTTTTCCAGGATCATGGAAAAGGGAGACTTCTTCGGGGAGATGAGCCTCCTGGAGGGAATCCCGCGGACGACTCACGCGCAGGCCCTCGAAGACACGGAATTGGTGGCCATCAACGCCGCGATCTTCGACAAGATGATCAAGAGCAATATCGAGATCGCGGTTCGTATGCTCAGAAAGCTGTCGGTCCGGTTGAGAGAAACCACCGAAGAGCTCGAAACCGCGATCGCTGAAAGCGGCGGAACTCCTGGGCCGGAGGCTCCGGAAGTCGTGGCGGCGAGAGCCTCGGCACGGGAAGAAATTACGGAAGAAGGAGAAAAACCTCCTGTTCTGGCTCAATTTATTGCGGAAAAAACGCTGAAGGTCTTTCCGGTCTACAAGGAGATCAGCCTGATCGGCAGGTATGATCCGGTGACGGGCATCAGGCCGGATATTGACCTTTCGGACGAGGATTTGAAACGCTCCGTTTCGAGAAGACATGCGAAGCTTATTTTCAGCAACGGAAGCTTCTACCTGGCGGAAGAAGTTGGGACGTTGAACGGCACATTCGTTAATGGGAAGCGGATTCCGACCGGAGTCCTGACTCCGCTGAAATCGGGATCGGCTGTCGGCTTCGGAGTTCTGAAACTCAAGTTCGTCCAGCCTAAGCAGCAAGAAACGAGCGCCTCTGATTGAATATCCTGAAGTTGCGGGCGGGGAAAGGACCGGAAAATATTCAGTCCCGGAGCCGGAAAGCCGGCTGGCCCGCCCACTACGGTGAAGAAATCGCACCCCATCCGCCGAGGCAGCGCCCGGGAGGCCTGTAAGGAGCCACCGGCGGAAACAATGACTGCGGAGGACGCTATGGCCTTTGAAAATCTTCGCTTCGACGTAAGGGACGGCATCGCCGTTGTTACTGTTAACCGGCCGGACAAACTGAACGCCCTGAACCGGAAGACGCTCGAAGAGCTCAACCGGGCAGTGGATAAGGTCGAGGCGGATGACGGCATCCGGGTGTTGGTCGTGACAGGGGCCGGAGAAAAGTCCTTCGTCGCCGGCGCGGATATCCGTGAAATTAACACCTTGGGAGCATCCAGCGGCAAAGAATTCGCCCTCTTCGGACAGGAAATTTTCCGAAGGATAGAATGCCTGGGAAAGCCCGCCATCGCTGCTGTAAACGGCTACGCTCTGGGGGGCGGTTGTGAATTGGCGATGGCGTGTCATCTCCGCGTCGCGTCGGAGAACGCAAAGTTCGGCCAGCCCGAAATTAACCTGGGGATCATTCCCGGGTATGGCGGAACGCAACGGTTGACGAGGCTCGTAGGCCGGGCCAAGGCCCTGGAACTCATATTGACGGGCGACCAAATCAAGGCGGACCACGCTCTCCAACTGGGGCTCGTCAATGCGGTTTTCGAAGCGAAGGGCTTTATGGACCACGTAATGGAGTTCGCGCGCCGGTTGTCTAAGCAAGCTCCAGCGGCGGTCCGTTACGCTTTGGAAGCCGTTAACCTGGGGACGGATATGCCGCTGGAAGAGGGTTCGCACCTTGAAGCCACGCTTTTTGCGCTTTGTGCGGCTACCGAAGATATGAAAGAGGGAACCGGCGCGTTTCTGGAAAAGAGGAAAGCAGAGTTCAAGGGGCGCTAACCGCGCTTCATGCCTGGAAAACCTTCTGCGAAGCGACATGATGGACAACGACCTGGTTTTTGATTGGAATCGATCTCCGCGGGAAGGAAGCGGCGAACCGGATCTCGCCCCTTTCTCGGTGGAGTTGGACGATGAAACGATGCGGGACGGACTTCAAAGCCCGTCCGTCACCGCGCCGTCCCTGGAAAAGCGGATCCGCTTCCTTCACATGCTTTCCGATATTGGTGTGCAGGGCGTGAATGTGGGCATGCCGGCCGCGGGGCCGCGGCCGACCTTCATAGGCTCAAGCCCGATTCGGCAGCTTGTGGAAAAGTGGGCCGTAGATTTTCTCAGACGAGCGGCAAAAAGGGCGGTTCTGGAAGCATCCAAAGCATCTCTCCCTGTGATGTTCGTTACCGAGGATACCAGCCGCACACATCCGGATGTGTTAAGAACGCTTTACATGACCGCAATCGAAGCCGGCGCACGACGGATCTGCATCGCCGATACGGTCGGTTGCGCCACGCCCCACGGTGCGCGGCGCCTCGTGCGGTTCATGCGCAACCTGGAATCCGATGCAGGCGTGTCGCTGAAGGTAGATTGGCATGGACATATGGACCGCGGCCTTGGGATCTGGGTTGCACTGGCGGCCCATGAAGCGGGCGCTGACAGGCTCCACGGCAGTTTCCTGGGGCTGGGTGAACGTGTGGGGAATACTCCCCTGGATTTGTTGCTCGTAAACCTGAAATTAATGGGAATCGTCAAACGAGATCTGACCCGCCTAGGGTCTTATGTTTCCGAAGTTGCCGACTGGATGGGAGTGCCCGTTCCATTTAATTATCCGGTTTTCGGAAGGGATGCGTACCGCACCGGAACGGGTGTCCATGCGGCGGCAATGATCAAAGCTCTCAAAATTGGGGACGAAGAGCTCTCCGAACGCGTATACAGCGCGGCCTCGCCCAGCTGGTTCGGTTTGAGGCAGAGTATCGGAATTGGCCCGAATTCAGGTGAATCAAACATACTGTACTGGCTTGAATCGAACGAGATCGAAGGAGATCCTTTGCTCGTCAAGGCCATTAAGAAGAGAGCGAAGGACTCTGATCGCGTTCTGGACGACGAGGAATTGTGGGAAGAAGTCAGGAGATGGGAAAAGCGCTGACCCGGTTCCGAAAGAAGCAGGAATGGGAAGCCTTTCTGGAGGAGCTTAAGCTGGTTCTCCAAAAGCTGGATATCGGGTATCGGGAAACTTCGAGGATCAGAACATCCGGTGCCTTGTGTACGGTTCACGGGAAGCGGGTCTTAATCGTCAACCGGCATCTTTCTCCAGATGACAAGGCGGAATTGGTTCGCCAAGAGCTGGATGGCATGGACCTGGAGGGCGTTTTCTTGAAGCCTGAAGTCAGGGAGTTCCTCAGTGAATGAGAGGGTCGTAACGGTCGGTATCGGTGAATATGCAGAGGCTGTGAGTCCCGACATATTGGCCGTTTACGGGCTCGGGTCCTGTGTGGCCCTGGTTTTGAACGAGCCTGTGCTGGGGTGGGCGGGCCTGGCCCACATTCTGCTGCCCGGCCCGCGAGCGAGTTCGGATCGCGATTTTAAGCTCCCGGCTAAATATGCCGATGGAGCCCTGGAAGTGCTCCTCCTGTCGCTGGAACAGAAGGGAGGAAACGCTTCCCGGCTGGAAGCGGGCATCGTGGGAGGAGCGCGGCTGTTTCATTCGGATACGCCGCTCGATAACAGTATCGGGGAACGAAACGTTTCCGGTGTGGTTAAGTGTCTCCGCGCCAAAGGCGTCCCCGTGGTATGGATGGACATTGGGGGCACGATTGGCAGAAGCCTTCGCTACCATCCGGGTGAAGGAATTCTCCTGGTCAGGACCCTTCGGGAGGAGGGCTGGCAGGAAGTGGCGCGGCTTGATGCGCCTTCCAACCCGGCAGAAGCGGGACCGGAACCCGGTCAAAATTCCTGAAGACTTCGCCGGGGGATGTCGGGGGGATCGTAAACGGAGGCGTGCGAGGCCAACCGCCGGTCCAACCGACCGCTGACGCTGCCCCCCCTTCCGGACTAGCGTGTTTGGGGAGTCTTTTCGGGGGACGGGTTCGGAACCGGTATCTCGGGCGGTGTCGTCGTCACCGTTCCCATGCTGGGTGCATGCGGCGGAGTCGGGGGGGTGGGAAGCATTTGATTCCCAGCGGGTGCGGGGCTGTCGTCGAAGGTATCCCGGTCGTAAAGGGTGGAGACGATCTTTCTGACCACGTCTCCTTCCGGAATGGCCGTCAGGCTTCCGGTGGCGCTCGTCCCATATATTTTCACGACGAGGACGACCCAGTCGTAGCCGGGAACCTCACCCGAATAAGAAAGAATGATCGGACCCAGATGAGGAAATGCGAGTATGCCGCGAGCCTTAATGGTGAGGTTGAGGTGCGGGGCATACCAGACGAACTCGCCGGTCCCCGTGTTGACCCAGACTCTTGTGCTGCCGGTGTCGGACCTCAAGTATAGGTCGTAAGGGCTTTCTGCGCGGAGAGAGATCGACAGAAAAAGAGAAAGAAAGATGACGGCCGGAACGAGTACGAATGCCTTTTTCAGCGCGTCCTCCCAGATCCCCCGTCAATGCGGGCCGATAGGGGCGCAGGTCCGCAGGTCCTCAGGGGAGTACGGGCTTCTTGATCAGTTCCGTCCGCCCCTGAAAAGAATGATCTTTCTTCCGACCACCCGGATCAGCTTCTGATGCTCCAAATCTTTCAACATGCGGGAGACCGTCTCGCGGCTCGAGCCGATATAGTTGGCGATATCCTGGTGCGTCGGGCGCTCGATGAGAACCGATTTATCGGCGAGGACGCGGCCCTCTTTTTCAGAGAGGTCGAGGAGGTACTGCCCCAGCCTTCGGTAGGCATCGAGAAATACCAGGCCTGCAATTCGCGATGAGGTCTCCCGAAGGCGGGTCGTCAATGTCCGGATGACAGCCTTGGCAATGGAAGCATTTTCCTCGACCACACGCAAAAAGGTCTCACCGCTGACGGCGAGCAGTTCGCAATCTGAAACGGCGCTCACGGTGGCGGATCGGCGTTCGCTCATATCGAAGAGGGCCATTTCGCCAACGATATCTCCAGGCCCCAGGTGGGAGAGGGTTACCTCCCGCCCATCCTCCGCCGTGAGTGTGGCCTTGACTTTGCCGCTGAGAACGAGAAACAGCGTCTCCCCTGGATCGCCTTCGCAGAAGAGGACGGAGTTTCGCGGCAGCCGGCGCAAAGACGCCGCTGCGCGGATGATGGCCAGGTCCTCTTGCTCCATGTCGGAGAAGAGGGGAACGCGCCTCAGGAGCTCAAGCTCGTTCATGCCTCAGATCTCATCTCCAGAGCGGACGCCGAACCCCTCGAAGTCACCGGTGTCCTCGCTTTCCCGGCTTCCCTCACCGGCAGGCTCGGGGCTTCGATCCATGTTGCCCTGCATCTTTTGCATCACGTGCCTTGGGACGGATATATTCGTGATGGCGTGCTTGAACACGATCTGGTCGTAATCACGGCCGCGAACGTGAATGGTGTACCGATCAAAGCCTACGACCTGGCCTACAAACTTTTTCCCGGACACGAGAAAGAGCGTAATGAGCGAACGGTCCTTCCGGACGAAATTGAGGATTTGATTTTGAATATTGATTTCACGATTCATTTTTCTCTGCCTCATCAATCCATGATTTAACTTGTTCCCGAGCCGCTTCCTGCCAGCCGGGCCGGTCTACTCTATACCAAGTTATATCCATTTCGCGCCGGAACCAAGTCAACTGCCGTTTCGCAAGTTGACGGGTCCGCTGTTTTATTCGGTGGACGGCCTCCTCATACGAGTATTCGCCTTGGAGAAAGCCGCTCAGTTCGGCATAGCCGATCGCCCTGGAACAGGGCCCGCGAAGAACCCCTTTCAAAAGCAAAGCCCGGACCTCATCGTGGAAGCCCGACTCCAGCATCCGGTCGACTCTCGCCTCGACACGATTGTAAAGCAGCCGCCGCTCTGCCGTCAAACCAAGTTTCAGGATGTTGCGCAGGCCCCGTTTTCCGAAAGGCTGCTCCCGGATGAGCTGGGAAAGCGGCTTCCCCGTTGAAATCCTGACTTCGAGCGCCCGGATGAGGCGAAGGGTATCGGCCGCCGGTAGCCGGCCGGCGGAATCGGGATCGAGACGCCTCAAGAGGGCATGAAGGTGTCCGGGGCCCTTCTTCTTGTTACGCGGGGGCGCTGGTATCATCCCTTCTAGGAGAGCCCGGGCGTAGAGTCCCGTTCCTCCCACAATAATGGAAAGGCGTCCGCGGTGGTAAACCGATCGAATCGTCTCAAGGGCCTTGTGCCGGAAGGCGCCCGCAGAGAAATAGGTCCCGGGCTCCGCCACATCAATCAAATGATGGGGGATTTCGAGGCGATCCGCGCTGGAAGGCTTGTCGGTTCCTATATCCAGCCCTCTGTAGACGGCCATGCTGTCGCAAGAAATGATTTCGCCGTCAAAGTTCCGGGCCAGCTTCATGGCGAAGGAACTCTTTCCGACGCCGGTGGGTCCAAGGATCACGAGGACCGGAGGAGACAATTCAGCGGGAGGGCGCGAAGAGGTCACTTCTTGTCCTGCGCAAGGTGGATAGAACGCTTGCTTCGTGTTCCTCGCCAAGCGTGCGCCTGATCGCCAGCAGGCAGGAGTAAAGGTATTCGTTCAAACCCTTGATCAAAAATGAACGTTTGTTGGAGTCAAGCGCTCGGAGATTCTCGACGAGGCGTTCCTCGGAAAGGCTGCCGTTGCTCCTGAGATTGACTCTCATGAAAAGCTCGGGCTGAGCGGTTTTCAGCTTTCCAAGATACTTTTCAAAAATGTTTTCCGCGATGGGACCAACTTCCCGCAGGAGATAATGATAGAGAAAAGAAAACATCTCGTTGTAATTCTTGATCAGTGTTCTCGCCTCTCGCAATTCCTGCTGCTCTTCCGCGAAACGGTCTTTTTTGCGCTTCACATGCAGAAAGCCGATGGTGAAAAAAATGAAAAGAACCTTGAGGGTTTCGAACTCGCCGATTTCACTGAGGTCGCAGATTTCCTGAACGGTCCTGGTCCCGTCCACCAGCCTGAAAACGTGCTTTTCATATTCTTCAAATCTTAAATTCTTGGGCCGCTGGGGGGGCTGAACCCTCTCGAATATGATGTCTAAAGTTGGAAACTTGCTTTCGAGGAGGGGTTTTTCCTGGATCCGCCGCAGCCCTTCGAGCAGTAATTCGGGGACGGTCAAGGAGGTGGTGATGTTCTCGCCGGTGCGCTCCTCGCCTTCGAAAAAGTGGAATGAGCCCGAATCCCACCGAATGACGCTGTAGGCGATTTCCTTGACTTGCTCACGCACCTCGTTCCACAGGTCCTTAGGCGTGATCACCTGCATTTCCACGAGGATCTTGCCCAGACGTTTGCCACGTCCGAGTTGCGCGCCGGCCTCTTCGAACTGCTCCCGGCTTATGGCCCCCTTCCCGAGCAGCATTTCACCGAGCCGCTCGCCGGGCCGGTTCGAAGTCGCGAAGACGACGAGCCCGTTTTTGAAATGCAAGGTCTTTGTGACAGTCCCGTTGCGAAGAAGCAGCACGCCGGTTTTGGCCATCGTATGAAGATAGTCCAGGAGATCGGGAAGCCCGAGTTCTTGGAAATTGCCTTGAAGGGGGATTGCTTTTTCGGGCGTCATCGGTTCACCTGTTCCGGCTGGATGATCTTAAGGCCGGTGGGTGGGTGCGTGGAGATGCAGCCCATGTGATCGATGGGAAAATAGCGCAAAAGTACGCGTCCATAAATGTCTTTCTCGGGAATGCAGCCGAAATAGCGGCTGTCTTCGCTGACCGCGGTGTTGTCTCCCAGGCAGTAAAAGGAATGCGGTGGAACCTTAACCGGGGGATAGGTGCTGCGTTCTCCTTCCGCCAGGGCGATCTTGTGGCTGAGCTTGCCGTCGATATAAAGAGAGCCTTTACGGATGGAGACCACGTCTCCGGGCAGACCCACAATGCGCTTGACAAGGAAACGTTTGCCGAGGGGCGATTTGAAAATGACGACGTCGCCCCGCTCGAGTCCGCCGTCCCGGAAAAAGAGGCGGTCCACCAGAAGAAAGTCCTTGTTGTGAAGAGTGGGCATCATGCTGATCCCAGAGACCTGGAACGGCTGAAAAACAAAATGGAAGAAAACGACGGCAAGACACAGGGACAGGAGAAGTATCCCCGCCATCCGGAGTAGAGTTTTTAATATCGAACGCAACATCATCTGCAAGGCCTCGCCAGTTTTTCATTTTACTCCAGGAACGACCGGCTCACAAGGCTCGGACCGCCGTTCCGCATGCCCAGGAGGGGAGCGGCGGCCTCCTGGGGCTTAGGTTACACTATACTTTGAAAAGGAAGGGGATATGAATTAGGGGTCCGAATATTTCAGGATCATCGAAGCGGAAGAGGGTATGAGAGTCCAGGCCCTCTTGTTGATTTCGTCCAAACTTGCCGCAGACCCGCTCGCCTTATCACAGCTCCGGGATGCCTGCAGGATTCCAGGGGTTGAAAAGGTCGTTGCGACTCCCGATATCCATCCTGGGTACGGAGTTCCGATCGGAAGCATCGTGGGAACGCGGGACGTGGTAATCCCTGCCGCCGTCGGCTATGGCATCAACTGCGGCATGAGAGTCTTGACGACCGACCTTGTGGCTTCGGAAACCGATGCGGCGGCGATGGCTGGTTCTCTCCGGCGGGATGTCCCGCTGGGAGGAGGGAAACGGAATGTCCCCCTGGCCCGTGAAGATTTCCTTTCCGTTCTTGAATACGGTGTTCCGGCGCTGACGGCGATCAAGGGGCGGAGCCATCCGGTCTGGGATTGGCTGGATGTGTCTGAGGAGCCGGCTCTTCGGGAGCGCATTGAAGCCGGCGGGTCCATGCCGGGGAGGCTCGACGGGATTTCCGAACGCGCGATCCTGAGAGGCCGCGACCAGTTGGGCACGCTTGGGGGAGGGAATCATTTCGTCGAGTTTCAGGAAGTCGTGAAAATCGAGGACGAGCAGACGGCCCTGCAATGGGGGATCAAGTCGGGCCGCCTGCTGATCATGATTCACTCGGGAAGCCGGGGGTTCGGACACCAGGTGGGGAACGAATATATGGACCTGGCCCGGAGTAGAACATGGGGGAAGGACGCCCCCAACCGGGAGCTTTGCTTTTTGCCGGTGGATTCCCGGGAGGGCGAAGCGTACATCGGGGCCATGCACGCGGGCGCCAATCTGGCCTTCGCCAACAGGCATCTTCTTGGCTTTTGGCGAGAAAGGCGATTCTCCAACACGAGAAGGACGCACGTGTGGGCCTGCTGTATGACGTGCCTCACAATATCGCTAAATTCGAAAGGCACGCGGGAATGGATTTCTGGGTTCACAGGAAGGGGGCCACGAGAGCTTTCTCCGCCGCGAGAATGGCGGGGACACGGTTCGAGATGACGGGGCAGCCCGTTCTGATTCCGGGAAGCATGGGATCGTCCTCCTACATTCTTGCCGGAATACCCGATAATGAATTCGCACTGGCTTCAGCGAATCATGGGGCCGGCCGCAAGATGAGCCGTACTTAGGCGGCCGGACGCGAGCGACGGCGGGACGGGAAGGTGATCAAAGCGGGAATGATTCCTGATGAGGACTTCAAGCGGGCCATGCACGGGGTGGCGCTCTTCTGTGAAGACAAGCTGGCAATCAAGGAAGAGGCGCCGCAGGCCTACAAGGATATCGATAGCGTCATGGAAGTCGTGCGCGGGGCAAGGCTGGGTAGGGTCGTTGCCAAAATGCGGCCGTTGGCTGTTTTGAAGGGATAGCAAAGGGGACGCCCGCTGGTAATGGGCGCCCCCTGTAAGCCGGACTCTGGTGAATCCTCGATCTACTTCTTGCCGTGGATTTGGTCAAGAATGCTTTGCGCCGCCTGTTGCGCCTTGTCGGCGTCTTGTTTCGCCTTGATGTAAGAACCGTTCTGCAGGTAGTTTTCGGCGGTCTGAAGCGATTCGGAGGCGCTCTGCATCTCCCCCTTCAAAGCCTCGTATTGCTTCTGGCTGATGTGCTTGAAGGCGTCCTTGGCGTTCGATACGGAATCCATGGCGGCATTCACTGCATCATTGGCGTCCTTCTGCGCTTGCTTCTTGCCTTCAACCGCTTCTTGCTGGGCCGTTTCGGCGGCCTTTTTGAGCTCATTGGCGAGCTGCTCGACCTTGTCGTAAGTCCTCTTCGTCAACTGGGTGTCAAGTGCGGCAGATTTGGCCAAGGCGGCTTGAAGCGCGTCGGGAGCGTAGGTTGCCGCTTCTGCGGCCTGTGCTTCCGCCAGAGCGTTTCTGGCCGCTGTGATCTGTTTTTCGGGTGGATGGGCGCAGGCCGCGAGGACGATCAACGAGACAATCAGAACTGCGCCGAACGCTTTTCGCATTTTGCTTCTCCTTTCGCAATCCGAGCAGAAAACGCTCATTCTCGAGTGCCTTCCGAGCTCCGGGGAGACTTCGAAGAGCCGGCCGGAGCCAAACGAAAACCTCTTGAAACTGGGCCGCTGGAGGTTTTACGCACCCGCGCCGATCAGGCGTCCAAACGCGCTCCCCCCGTGCGGGATTGTATACCAGAAGCCGTTTAGGTGGCAAGAATCCGTTGCATTCGATGCGGGAAAAGAGGAAAGCATCCCCTGGAAGGTTGCGCCGGAGATTCGTGGGGAGGTCGCCGCATCCGGTGGAAAGTGATTTTCTGTTTCGGGAGGACCTTTCGGGTTGGAGAGGATGGCCATGAAATGAAAATGATATCCACGGTACAGCGGACCCGGATAGAATCCCGCCAGCCTTTCGGAGCACGCGCGAGTGACGTATACTGTTCGCCTTGAGGGAGGACCTCATGAACCGTACTATCCTGACCATCTCCGCCTTTGATTCGAGCGGAGCCGATGGAATTGCCGCTGACCTGAAAACCTACCAGGCCTTCCGGGTCTACGGCGCGGCGGCCGTGACGGCGGTGGGCGCACAGAGCACTGTCGGGCTCCAGGCGCTTCACCCGATCCCGATCGAAATCATGGGCCAGCAGATCGAATCGGTTGCCACGGATATGCCTGTTCACGGCGTCAAACTCGGGCTGCTGCCGACGGCGGCGCATGTGGAAATGGTGGCAACGCTGCTCAAGGCCCTCTCTCTGGAGAAGTTCCTGGTTGTCGATCCGGTCCTGAAGTCGGAAAGCGGCGTCGAACTCCTGGATCCAGAGGCAGTGGAAGCCCTCAAGAAGAACATCATTCCCATGGCCTACGTGTTGACGCCCAACCTGGAGGAAGCGGAGATTCTTTCCGGCGTTCCCGTGAAAGACATGAACGGCGCAAAAGCGGCCGCCAAGGTCATCCGCGAGTTGGGTTGCGAAAATGTGGTGGTGACCGGAGGGCATCTTGAGGGACCGAGAGCCATGGATCTATGGTACGATGGAAGCCATCAGCGCATTTTCGACGGGTCCAAAATCGTGACGCGCAACACGCTCGGAATGGGGACCACGTTTGCTTCCATCGTGGCGGCATCTCTTGTCAAGGGGCTCGCGCTCGGTGAGTGTATCGAGAAGGCGAAGCAGTACATTGCCAAAGCGACCCAGCATCCTTTTGAGATCGGGAAGGGAAGCGGGCCGCTGAACCATACCGTCCCCATGTAGGCGAACGGCCTGCGCCGGCCCGCGACCTATTCCAAAGACTGCAGGTCTTCTGCGGTGATGCCCAGATCGTCCGCCCGGCTGGGTGCGCGGCGTCCCTCACCGGGTTCGATGTTCAGCATTCCCAGGATGTGCAGGGCCCATAGAAATTTAATCAGAGAAAAATGGATCATGGAGGTGGAGCGGCAGAGCTCTTCAAGCGCAACGGGGTTTTCGAGCGAAAGAACGGCTTCAGATTCCTCGGTGGTTGTGGCAAACGATGAAAGGACCGATTCGGCGGGCCTCGTCAGCGACAGCACGCAGTCAGGGTGGTTGAGAACCGAAAGGGGGACCGCGATCCGGTCCATCCGCTCCACGCCTTGCTTGATCAGCTCCGGAGTGTTCATGTTCAGCGTGATGACTTCCTCGCCGGCCGCGTCCCCTGAAGTAAACGTGTAGGGCCCCGCGGGCTGGTCAAACAGTGAGAAAATAATCTCCTTCACCTGCTCCTTCACGGACCAGATCAGGTTCTTGGGAGTCATGAATCCCTTTTCGACGAGGAGGCCTCCGAAGCGTTTGCCGGGGCGCATTTCAGAGGAGGCCCTATGAAACTCCGGAAGGCCCAGCATTCCCCGGCGGATAAGGGTTTCTCCAAGACGGTCGTTCCTGTCATCGGAGGAGGCAAAGACCACCGCACCGGAGCGAAGATAGACCCTCTTGGTGAAGCGGCCCAGGATGAGCGAAAGCGTCCCGTCGCTGCGGGCGTCGTTGTGCCGTGCCAGCAGGAGGGGGAACGGCGTGTCGGCCAGATCGCCCTTTTCCAGCACTGTTTTCTCCTATGGCTTCCGGCTGTTCAATCCCGTCGAGCCTCGTAGCGTTAATGTACCGTGTTGGGCGGGTTTCTGCAAGCCGGCGCGGGTTCGGGCCTGGGGCTCTGAAGTTTGCAGTGAGGGAGAGACTGTGCTATTGAGTTGAAAAGGGGATGAGAGCGTCATAAGTTGTTAGCAGGTAGGGGAAAATATGACCAGGCTGGATATTGCAAAAAAAGTACACAGCGCGCATGGGGGCCTCACCCTTCCTCAGGCAAAGGCTCTTGTGGATGAGGTGCTTGATTCCATCAAGGACGGTCTTGTTGAAGAGGGCCATGTCGTACTCTCGGGATTTGGCACCTTCAGGGTTGTCCGGCGCAAGCCCCGGATGGGACGGGACCTGGCGAAAGGCGTTCCGGTTCCGGTGCCGGCGCGAAACGGTTTGGTTTTCATCCCGTCGAGGAACCTTCTCAAGAAAGAAGGGTAGCGCGCTTCAAGAAGGGAGCCGGTGCGCCCATGCGGCAGCAGGGGTCGAAATCTATCCCGGACAAGCTTTATTACAAGATTGGTGAAGTGGCAAGGGCGGCGGGCGTTCCGGCCCATGTGGTACGGTACTGGGAACAGGAGTTCCCACAGTTGGCGCCCGTAAAAACCCCGTCGGGACATCGGTTGTTCCGGCGCAGGGACATCCGGCTCATTCTGGAAATCAAGCACCTCCTTCATGATCTCAAGTTTACGACGCAGGGAGCTCGGGAATACCTCATGGATAAGCAGCGACAGAGCGAAAGAGCGGGCGAGGAAGCGGGCGGCCGCGGCACGGGGCGCCTGGAACGCGGGCTCAAGCGTCTCCAAACCCTGTTAAGCCGTACGCCTCCCTTTTGACAGCCCTGGGGGGCCATGCTATAATCCCGCCCGCGGGAGCCCGAATGAAGGGCCCCGGCAGGTCGGGACGTGGCGCAGCCTGGTAGCGCACTTGCTTAGGGAGCAAGGGGTCGCTGGTTCAAATCCAGTCGTCCCGACCATTTTTTCCCTTACGCCGCTTTGTCTTTGGGAAGCCTTGTAAAGGTCGACGATGGATTACCGGGAACTCTTCCATAAGCTCGAGCGGCACCTTGGCGAAATAGAAGCACAATCAAGCCTGAAACAGACTTTGGGCCTCATCATCGAGAACCTCCTCCGAGATCTCTCGGCTGAGCTTGGCCTGACGGGGGCGCGTCTTTACGTCCTTGACGACACCGGGTACCGGCTCGAGGCGAAGTATGGAGCAAGAACGACCGCGCCCATCGGATTTACTATCCCAGCGGAATACCCGCCGCTTGTGACCCTTGCGAGAAAAGGAGTCATTTTCGCGGACCTTCAGGCAGAGGGCGTGGATCCCCGAATTGAAAGGCAGCTCGGTGTCGAACGCTTCGCCGCAATTGCCGTGGGTCCTGGAAATGCTTACGTGATCGCGTTTTCCATCACTGAGGAGCGAAAGAAGGACAACGAGCTGACCCTGTTCGGCCTGTCCGCGCTCAGGCATACGATCAATTTAAAGCTGGCGAAGGAGAATCTCGAGTCTATTGTTCTTCAAAGCCAGGAAATCCAGCTGTCCCTGTTGCCTGAAAAGGACCCCGTATTTCCGGGTTTCGACATTGCGGGAAAGTCCATACCGGCGGAAGTGGTTGGTGGGGATATCTATGATTTTCTGGAGGTTAACCCCAACATAATCGGATTGGCCATCGGGGATGCAACGGGCCACGGGCTTCCCGCCGCCCTGCAGGCACGCGACGTCCTTACCGGTCTCAGGATGGGCATCCGGGAAGACCAGAAGATGGTCAAAACGCTGGAAAAGCTCAACCGCGTGATCCACCGTTCAAGATTGACCTCAAGATACGTTTCGCTGTTTTACGGTGAACTCGAAGTGACTGGACACCTGATTTACTGCAACGCGGGGCTGAACCGTCCCTATTATTTCAGGGCCAAGAAAAAACGTTTCTACCCTCTGGCGGAGGGTGGAATGGTCTTGGGACCCACCTCGGACGCCACCTATCAACGGGGATTTTACCGTCTGGAACCTGGGGATCTCCTGGTTTGCTATACGGACGGAATTACAGAAGCCTCCAACCTTCGAGACGAAGAGTTCGGTGAGGAGCGCGTCAAGGAGTTCATCCTGGAAAACCATGAGGGGATGGCTTCGAAAGAACTTGTTGAGGGTCTTCTCGGCCGGGCGGCCGATTGGTCGCGAGGCAGCACTCTCGTAGACGATCGCACCGCGCTTATCGTCAAGCGCCTTGCCTGAATGCAGCCGTGCCTGCGAGTCAGGATTCCTTCCCACCCTTAAGCCCGCGCCTGTAGCTCATCAGCTGCCTTTCCAGAAGAGCTTTCTCCATGGCCAGGCCGGCCTGGGCCATGAAGATCTCCATGCCGGAAATGTCGGGAAACTCGCGTCCCGATACGGCGTTGTCGGCGTATAGCACCGCGATTACTTTCCCGCGGCTGACCATGGGAATGAGAGCAAAACGCTTCGGCCGGAAGAGTCCCACGGAATCCAGGAGCTTGTGATCCCCCTCGGTTGCGGCGGCATCTTCCCGGACGACCGTGGTGGTTGTCGCTACGGTTTCATCGAAGGCCGTATCCTTTTCTAACGGCATATTCAGCCGCCGAACCTTAACGGCCATGTTCTCGCGATCACCCGTGTCGCCGAAACCGCCCAGCCCCACGATTTGTGTCCGCTTAACAAGAAAAAGTACGGCCCGCTCAAAATATTCCGAAGCCAGCCGGAGAACCAGAAGTGATATTTCGGGAGTTTCCTGTGGTCTTGCGAGTTCGCCCATCAACCCTTTGAGCAGTCCGAGCTGGTCTCGAATGCGGTATCCCTCTCCCACGGACTCGGCTCCGAGATCTTTGAAAAATTCTGCAACCTCTTCTTCAACCGGTGGCACGAGATCATCGATTGAGCGGCAAAGCTGCGCGGAAAACTCGTCGAGAACCTGGTCAAGCTGCCCAACCTTGAATTGCGCGAGATCGGGTTTGGGGAGAGTGGCCGCAGCTCCTTTGATCCGGGTGATCTTGAGAAGATCTTCGTCGCGGAGGTCACTCATCACCAGGACCTTGACCCCAGGGAATTCAAGGTGGGAATGTTCCAGTATCTCGAGGCCGCCGAGGTACCCTTTGCCATCTCGCGTGGGCATCAGGAGATCGACCACGGAGACAAAGGGCGTTCCCTTGTCCAGGAGCGTTCTGCAGAGACTGTCGTATTCGGCGAAGGACTCGGCGCGCTCGACGTGGGCATAATGGGCCAGGAGCCGCTGCCGGAGCATGTTCTTGAAAATCGACTCGGCAGCGGCGAGAACGACATTGATGTGGCTCTTCGCAGGCTGCCAGCGGGTGGCGGATTCAATTTCCTGGGCCCGCTGTTGCGGCGCCGGAGAAGGAGAGCGAACAAGTTCATCAAGGGGGACGGCGTCCGCAAAGGGAAGATCCTCGTCTTCCACGCCCCGTTCAACGGCCGGGGTTTCGGGCGAGGGGGCGGGTACAGGCGCTGTTGGGGCGGACGGCGGCGCGCTGCTTCCCTGAAAAGCTTGTTCGGACAGTGTCTGGGTTAGGAGGTTCTGAGGAGAAACCGGTTGATTTAATGGCCAGAAGGGTGTGGGAGCGCCGGGAAGCCCCGCCTCACCGGGCTCCTCGAGGAAAAAGGCGAATGATCCAGCAACAGCTTGTTGGGTCAAGGCTTTCAACCGGTAAGACAGTTCTTGCTTTCTGGCCTGTTCGATCAGACGGTCATTCAGGATCCCAGCGTCAAGCAGGTGCCGGAGAACCGCCCCGGGATCATCCGGATAAAGCCGCAGTGCCTGTTGAGTTTCCCCTGGGTCCACAAGACCCTGTTCCCGGAAAAATCCTACGAAGGAGTTCTCGTCAAAAGGACCCACAATGTCTTTTACCGCCCCAGAGGAAAAATAGATGTAGCTGGCGGGCGCCTGGTCCGGCTCAATCTGCAGAAGTCCCGTTCTCCTGGAAACGTTGACGATTTGAAGAATGTCCAGGAGGGAGAGGTCCTCCAGACTACCGACCAGTCCCATCGGGGCTCCCGTCTTGATGAAGTGTGTTTGCGTAGATCACCAGCTGCTTCCGGTCCATTATACTCATTTGAATATTGTATCGCCTAAGCTCCCGTCCAGAAACCTGTATTTTTAACGTATAAGCACCGGGAGTCAAATCGCGGAAGAAAAAATTGCCCCGCCATAGATCCTGTGAGACTTCGGCATTTCCCGAGGCCAATACGGCGCGCCCCCTGGCGGGCGTATCCATGTCCTTCAGAACCTTCCCGGTGAGTAGATTCCCTGTGAAGGCGTTCACGTTGGGTCTTTCCCAGATTACCGACCGTACCGCCTCACCGGGTTCATAAAAAATTCTATCCTTCCGCGCCAGAAGCCGGACTCGGCCTCCGCGATCGCGAGCGAGGGCGCCTGGGCCTAAGCCGCCTCCCACCCGAAGGACGATATAGGAGGCCGGCACCCATCCGGCCGAGAACCAGGGGTCGCAGAAAAAACGGCGGTCCTTTCCGCAATCCAGCTCCAGCCAGGCATGAAGGACGCCTCCAGCCAGGACGAGAGAATGAACGGATTCAGGAAATCGAAGTCCAATAACCGTTTGGCATTTCAGGCCCCATGCATTAAAGATCTTTGAGCAAAGGTCCGTAAGTCCTACGCATGAAGCTTCGCCCCGTCTGCAGACTTGACGGGCGGTTTCTTCGAATCTGGGGCGTTGAACATAGCGCACATGCGACTTGAGGTAAAGAAGTACGGCGTTGACGGCTTCCTGCATTCGTTGAGAGCCGGCGACCTGGCGCTTCAGCCCCTTGAGAAAGGGTCGCGGCATCTCGGTAAAGACGGGAGCGGTCCAGTCCGGAGAGAAAGGAAGGCGTAAACGGAGAGGTTCGAGGTCGACTCGCACCGTAACAATTTCGCGATCGCCGTCCCTCTGAACGCTCTGTCGATAACCGTTGTTGGAAAACTCTGGAAGAACGGGGGCGCCGGGAGGGAGGGTCAAGCTGTAGCGCGCCGCCGATCTTCCTTGCACACAACCCACGCCGTAGGGGAGGTCCGGTTGGGCGCGAGGCGAGGGAGCGGGAACCAGGCTAAGGCTTATCGTGAAGAACAGCGTCCAGAACACCGTTGAGAAAGCGGCTGGACTCTTCGCCCCCGAATTTTCTACCAATCTCAAGAGCTTCATTGATAGCGACCTTCTCGGGCACCTCTGGATCGAAACGCATCTCGTACACGGCTAGGCGCAGCAGACCCCGGTCCGTTCGGGCGAGGCGCTCCAGCTTCCAATGGTGGAGATGGGCGGAAATCAGCGTGTCGATTTCGGCTAAGTTTTTCCATATCCCCGCGATACGGTTGACGGCGAACATGCGGACCTTGGCGGACGAAGACCGCTCGTGATGTTCAATCAGGGCTTCGATGTCTTTAATGTTTTCGACGCCCAGATCCAGCTGATACAGATAGGTGAGCGCAAGTTCACGCCCCTCTCGCCGTATCCCCATTACAGTGTCTTCATGAGATTCGCCATTTCGATGGCGGCCAGCGCTGAATGGAAGCCCTTGTTGCCGGCCTTGGTCCCGGACCTTTCGATGGCCTGCTCCAGCGTGTCTGTGGTGATGACCCCGTAGGAAATGGGACGTTCGAGCTCAAGGGATGCGTTGGCAAGGCCCTTCGTGACTTCAGACGCGATATAGTCGAAGTGCGGTGTGGCGCCTCGAATCAACGCCCCGAGAGCAATGACGGCGTCGAATTTTCCAGAGGACGCCATCTTGCGTGCGGCCAAAGGGAGCTCGAATGCCCCCGGCACCCATACGACGGTGATGTCCCCATCCTTAACGCCGTGCCGGGTCAGGCAGTCCAACGCTCCCTCCAGCAACTTTTGCGAAAAGAAATCGTTGAAGCGGGACACGGTGATGCCCATCTTCAGCCCGGTTCCAACCAGGTTGCCTTCAAGCGTCTTAACCATTTTTACCTCCCCGGACACCCATGCGCCGGTTAATCCAGACTCTCGACCACCGTCAACTGCTGAAACGCCCTATGGCGTTCGCGAATATCATCCTGCGTCAGCGCGGAAAGCCGCCGGAGCGAAAAGTCCTGGACGTTAAGGGAGGCCATCACGCTGCCGGCGAGAATGGCCTGCCTGACGCTCTGGGGCGGTTCCAGCCCATGTCCGTTGGCCAGGAACCCCATGAAGCCTCCCGCAAAAGAATCACCAGCCCCGGTAGGATCTCGTACTGAATCAAGTGGATACGCAGGCATGGCGAAAATACTGTTCTCAGAAATTTCGAGAACCCCGTACTCGCCGCGTTTGATGATGACCGTGCGGGGCCCCCAGGAAATGATCCGCCTAGCGGCCTTTACAAGATTGAATTCCTGCGCGAGGAGCCTGGCCTCGGATTCATTGATCGTCAGAATGTCGATACGGCGAAGAACCTTGAGCAGATCTTCCCGGTTGCCCTCGATCCAGTAATTCATCGTGTCGGCGGCCACCAGGTGCGGCGCTTTCACTTGGTCCAGAACCTGGAGCTGGACCCTGGGATCGATGTTCGCAAGGAAGAGATAAGGAACGTCGCGGCAGGCTTCGGGGAGGCGGGGGTTAAATTCGGCGAGAACATTCAGATCGGTTTTCAGGGTCTTGGGGTCGTTGAGGTCGTACCCGTACTCACCTTCCCAGTGAAAGGTTGTCCCGCCGAGGGCCGTCTCGAGCCCGGATGTGTCGATGTGATGCTTTTCAAAGGTAGCGAGATCTTCTCGTTTGAAGTCCTCGCCCACGACGGCCAGGACGCCCACTTCCGTGAAATAAGACGCGGCGACGGAAAAGTAGGTGGCTGAACCGCCGAGGACGCTGGCCTCTTCTCCGAAGGGGGTTTTAACTGAATCGTACGCAACGGTGCCGACAACCAGAAGGTTCATTCCGAATTCCTTTTGTCTTCATCCTTGGTGCCCAGAATCGCCTCGAGCCGGTGGCGCGTGCTGTCTGGCCACTTGGCCTTTTGGGTCACGATGGCGTGGCGCAGCGCGCTTCTGCATGGGCAGGATTCGCTGGGCGGGGGAGCCGATAAAGCATCCCGGAGGACCTTCTGGGCGTTCATCGTGTTTTGCTGAAGCACCGCAATCACATCTTCGATCGCGACGGTATCATGATCAGGGTGCCAACAGTCGTAATCCGTCACCATGGCGAGCGTGGCATAGCAAATTTCGGCTTCCCTGGCGAGACGGGCTTCTTGAAGATTGGTCATGCCGATAATGTCCATTCCCCAGGACCTGTATAATTTGCTCTCGGCGCGCGTGGAGAACTGTGGCCCCTCCATGCAGAGGTAAGTGCCGGATGGATGGACCTCCAGGTTCAACCGCCTGCATGCCTCTATAAGGCGATCTCGCAAGGCGCCGCAGAATGGATCGGCCAGCCCCACATGGGCGACGATGCCCTGGCCGAAAAAGGTGTCGTCGCGATGGCGGGTCCGGTCGACGAATTGATCGGGGACGACCATGTGTCCCGGATGCACGTTTTCCTTCAGGCTTCCCACGGCGGAGGCCGAGAGGATGGCGCTGACGCCCAGCATTTTGAATCCATAGATATTGGCGCGGTAATTCACCTCGGTGGGCAAATGACGATGCCCTTCGCCGTGGCGTGCCAGGAAAGCAACCGGGGTTCCGTCGATCGTCCCGATTACAAAGGGATCCGAGGGGTCTCCGAAAGGTGTCTTGAGATCCGCTTTTTCAACTGCTTCGAATCCCGGCATTTCATAAAAGCCGGAACCCCCGATGATGCCGAATTGAACCCTATCCATAGACACCTCAATTCACGGGCAGTCAGCGCTGCGGGCGGGCTGACGACGCCTGCTCTCCGAAGGGCGGCGAGAACCCACTCCAGAAGCTCAAGAAATAAGCCGCCTTACCGCCCTCATCCGCCTACAGCGACGAACGATATTGTATCACAGCCCCCTGCGTTTTCGGCTGTATAAGTCCCGTACCATGTGCTGTTGGGGGGAGGCTGCCCAAGGACGGCCTGCCGCAAGCCTGAAGAGCCTCAGGAAGCCGGACTCGGGCTGGGGTCGCGGGTTCCGGCCGCTTCGAAGGATGAGGGTCGAGGCGCGGGCTCTCGACCCCACGCGGTCTTGTCCACGGTGGTGAAGCTGTATCCCTCTTTCTTCAGCCTGTCGATCAGTGAAGGCAGTATGAGATCGATCCGGCTGCTACCGTTGCGTTCGGTTCCAAGATGCATCAGGATTACCCCGCCGTTGATGCCGTAGGGCGCCCGCTTCGACCGACCGATCAAGCGCTCCAAAACATTTTCAGGTGTGTGAAACAACGGGCTCTTGCGATCCGCCACCCAATCCAAAGTATCCAGGTGTTCCGTCCAGTAAACCGACCGATAGCCGGCCAATGCTCCCCACTCCAGAATCTGCCGGTTGTATTCGCCGAAAGGCGCCCTCCAATATGGCGCCATGTTGCGCCCGGTCAGTTGTTTGAAGAGCACGTCAGCCCGCTTGAGCTGGCTCTCCACAAAGGGCCCCGAGACACCGGGAAGCGTTTCCTGGCGGCCGTTGAAGCGATACGTCGTCAAATGCGGATGACTGAAGGTGTGGTTGCCGACCGTATTCCCCGCAGCCACGATCTGGCGGACCAGGTCCGGATAGTGGCGCATGTATTCTCCGGTGAGGAACATTGTGGCGTGGATGTGCTCGCGTTTGAGGGTCCTCAAAATGGAAGTCGTGGCGTTGTCGTTTCCGCCGCCGTCGAAAGTGAGGAGCACGACCTTTCTACCCAGCGAGGCGCGTGTCAGGCAAAGCTCCCGCATAATCTGTGGGTTCTCGTGTTCGACAGGCGACTGCTGGGAGTGGCTCATTAAAGCAGGTTGGCCGACCAGCGAAACCCGGAT
>JARRNO010000018.1:0-24646 GCA_037384885.1 Acidobacteriota bacterium | reverse complement strand
TTACGAAGGGATCATGGACTCGAACCTCGGCATCCGGGATCCGACAAGCGTCGTGCTCCCGGCGTACTTTCAGGGGCTGAAAAGCAAGCAGTGGATGATGTTGGATTCGGGATCGACAAACGTGATGATCACGGCGCCCCTGGCCAAGAAGCTGGGACTGAAGGAAATCGAAGGCGCCGCCTACGCGGGACTTGGCACGGAAAAGGTCCGCCGAACGGCCTGGGTTTTGATTCCCAGCTTGAAGATGGGAAGCCTCACGATCCAGAACGTCCCCGCCATCATCATCTCTAAAAAGAGCGATTTCTGGGACCGGATTTCCGGCATCATTCCGCTGTCGCTTTTCAACCGGTTCGCCGTGGAGTATGACCGGCGCCACGGGAACTTGACGCTCTATCCTTCGGGAACGGACCCGGCCAAAATCATGGGTCAAGGGACATTCACCGTGCCCTCGCTCTGGTTTAACGACAGGCCGTACATCCAGGCCGACATCAACGGGCACGCCAAACGCTACTGCCTGCTGGACACGGGGTCGACCGATCTCTACCTGGCCCTGGAACATGCCGATGAATTGGGACTGTCCATGAAGACCGCCAAGTACAATCGCCAGGTGGTCACCGGCATGGCGGGCAGCGCCGCCGCCAACGTAGCTGAACAGGTGGTCATCAAGATGGGCACGGGGGAATTTCAGATGCCCACGGTGCAGGTGATGAAACTGGACGAGGACAACAACTTCATCGACTGTTACGGTCTCTTCGGCCGTCAGTTGCTGGATCTTTTCGAGATCGTCTTCGACTATCGCAAGAACGTCGTCGCCTTCAGGGGGTACGACAAGCACTGAAGCAATGGGGGCGGGATTTTTCCCGCCCCTCTCCGCTTGTCCCGTTTCTTCCCGGTTCCAACTCCGCCCTCTCAGCACCGCCCTTTCGGGATCCGGTCCGTACTTATTTGACGAGGGCGAAAGCAAGCGGTAACTTATCAATATCTCGATCTATCCATCCAGGAAGACTCGGAAGCAGGCCTTCCCGGAATACGCTTTTTGAAATCTCATCCAGAGGAGGAAGCGGGGAATGAATATCACCAGGCACTGGATCTCCATTATCGCTTTCATGTTAGCTCTTCTGCCTGCGGCCCAGGCATCGGCTTCGCCGGCGATTCCTGAAACCCCGTCGAAGAAGGCGGGCTCACCGAGCGCTTTAATGGACCTCATCGAGCAGGGAAATTACCAGAAGGCGCTCAATCTCTTTCAGCAGCTCAAACAGGGGCAAAAGAACGACCCGGGCTTGGAGATCTTGCACATCCAAGCGCTCATGGGCCTCCATCAGAACATGGCAGCGGCCAGGATCGCCATGAGGGAAGCACCCGCTAATCCCAACCCGCGGAGACTCTCGCGGACGACGGCGTTGAACTGCATTGCTCTTCTACCAAATTTTCAAGCTATCTCGGGCGGCTTCTAAAGGACAATCCGCCTGACAGAAGCTATTTTTCAGCCCAGGCCGCGATCATCAAGGCGGCTCACAACAGCCCCCTCTACCAGCCCCATCTTCCTTCTCCCCTGCCTGTGAAAATCAAGCTCGAAGAAAAGAATGAACAGATGGATATCCCTCTCGTGGGAGGCGGAGATCTACAGGTATCCGGCAACGCGCATCTCTCCACTTCATCCAGCGTTGTGGTGCCCGTACAAATCGGTCCCTTCAAGAAGCGGTGGATGGTGCTGGACTCGGGAAGCACCATCGTCATGATTAACGAGTCCACCGCGCAGAAGATGAACATCAAAGACTTGGCGCCCGGGCAATACAGCGGTCTGGGCAATTCCCGGACAAAAAACTCCCATTGGGTCCTGATTCCGGAGATGAAGGTCGGAAGCGTTGCGTTCAAGAATGTTCCGGCGATGGTGATCTCTTCGAACTCCGACTTCTGGAACAAGCGCGGCATTCTTCCGCTTTCGCTGTTCGACCGGTGGGCGCTTCTTTATGACAGGCGGCACAGCCAACTGAAGCTCTTCCCCTCGGGCACCTCTCCGGAAAAGGTGATGGGCAAGGGGACCTTCCAGGCCTATTCCCGGTGGCAGCATGGGCTGCCTTTCATTCGCACGACCCTTCACGGGCATTCCGGACTCTATTGCATGTTGGACACGGGAGCGAACTTCACGCTGATCGCCGGCGAGCACATTCGCGAGCTGGGAATCAAGGTCAATTCCGGGAAATATAATTCGTCTGCAGATTACGGCGTTGCCGGGATCATTCAATCCGGCATTGCGGAGCATGTCAACATAAAGATCCGAGGCGCCCACTTCAACCTTCCGACTGTTCGCGTGATGAAGCTGGGCATGGGTGGCAGGCTCTTCCCCGTCTACGGAGACGTGGGCCGCGACATTCTGGATCTGTTCAAAGTGTACTTCGATTACCACCGCGACGTGGTGGCCTTTAACTCCTACGATAAGTAGGACACCATCCAGGGGCTTTCGTGAGCACGCGTGAAGAGACAGCGCGCACATCAGAGGAACGTTGAGAGGAGACTTGGAAACACGGCGCGGCCTGAAGGGACATTCTCACCGGCTTGGGATATGTGTAAGTTCGGGGTGCAAGACAGCCGCCCATCCGGATGCCGCAAGGATATCCGGGAGTTTTGCCTCCGGGGTTTTGAAAAAGAGGATGCAAGGGTTGTTTGGGCGGATCGGCGCCTACTGTTCGCACTAAGGAGGGATCGGGATGAGCAAATCTGTTTGGAAACACGCCTTGAAATTCGCCGCCGTTTCAGCGGTACCGTTGTTCGTGGCGCTCCTCGTGCTGGGTTCACCTTCACCGCAGTCAGGTCCCCAGAAGTCAAAGGATCAATCTATTGAACAGCTTATGGATTCAAACCAATACGACCTGGCGCTTCAAAAGGTGCGGGAGGAGCTGAAGCGTAATCCAGGCAACCTTGATTACAAAAGCCTAGAGATCAGGGCGATGATGGGACTCCGCCAGGACCTCCCCGCCGCCCGCGAGGCTCTCAAGCTGGCGGCTCAGCACCCCGAGCGCCCGGAATTCCGTTTTCTCGCGGGTCTTTGCGCCTTCCATCTCGGCTATTACAGCCAAGCCGTCAACACCTGGTCAAGGTTATACAGCACAAAGGGGTGGGCAGCCACGGCCCTCCATTATTCCGTTCTGGCGTACACCGCTACGGGGAAAACGAAAGAAGCCAGGGACCTCCTCGAGAAGTCTCTTCCGAAGTTCAAACCGGTTCCCACAACCCTGGCTGACGATTGGGCCGGCCTGGAACCCAAAGCGTCTGAAGTTCTTCGCGTCCTCGACGCAGCCAAGGGAGACAACTCCGAGGACCAGGCCTATCTCGACAACCTCAAGAAGCTCTATCAGGCCGTGGGGAAGGGCTCGATCTGCGAACTGGCGTCCATGCCCTCAAAGCCAGTCACAATCAAGTTGAAGGAAAGAAGCGAACGTCTGGACACTCCTGGGATGGCCTGGGGATCAACGGCGGACATGCACACCACGACTTCCGTGGTTATCCCGGTTTCCATAGACGGGAATAAGGAAGACTGGCTGGCCTTGGATTCAGGCAGCGATGAAGTTTTCCTCCCGGAGGGACTGGCCGACGATCTTCACCTTCAAACGGTCTCATCAGCGATCTTTCAAGGACTGGGAGAGAAAGGCCAAATCGAGACCCGGAAGGTTCTTATCAAATCGTTGAAAGTTGGGGCGGTCACTTTCCGGAACGTTCCCGCCAAGCTCATCCCCAAGAATGCTGATTTCTGGAATAAGCGCGGGATTATTCCTCTCTCTCTGTTTAAGGATTTCGCAATCCTCTACGACCGGAGGCACGGAGAGCTCGGGCTTTACCCTTCCGGGACGAAGCCCGAGGCGGCCTGGGGGGAAGGAACGCAGCCTTTGAAGTCCCTCTGGCTTTATGGAATGCCCTTCGTCGAGGTCACCGTGAACCAGCACAAAGGCGCCTATCTCAGGGTGGATACAGGTGGATACGCCAGCTTCTTCTCTTCGCGCCACACGGGTGAGTTGGGGATCAACGTCAACACCGGCAAATTCAGCGCCAGCCACGGAGTGGGACTCAGCGGCAGCTTCAGCGCGGGCGTCGCCGAGAACGTGCCGATTGTCTTGGGACGCTCCGCCATCAATATGCGAACGACCCAAGTCATGGATATGGGCGGCGATACTCCGCTGTTTGACCAGTTTGGGATCTTGGGGAGAGACGTTCTCGACCTTTTCGAAATCTTTTTTGACTACCATCACAACGTCGTGGCGCTCAAATCGTATGAAAAGCACTGAGGCCAGAGGGAAAATGGGGCGGGCTTGTTTCCGCCCCCGGCTCCAGCCGGAACCCTCGCACACAAGCGGAGGGCGTCTTGACGGATCTTGCTGAAAAGTACGGACCTTGGGCCGTTGTCACTGGAGCCTCTTCAGGCCTGGGTTCTCATTTCGCCCGCCAGCTGGCTGCAATGGGCTTTAATCTCGTCCTCTCCGCCCGGCGCCGGGAACGCCTGGAACAGCTTGCCGCCAACCTTCAAGCAGACCACCAAGTTCAATGCAGGGTGATCGCTCTGGATCTGTCCCTGGAGGGAGCGGCCCCGGAACTCGCTTCCCAGACCGGCAAGCTTGATGTGGGTCTGCTCGTGAACAACGCCGGGCTCGGTTACTACGGCCGTTTTCTGGACCAGGATCCGACCCGTCATGAAAAGATGATCCGTTTGAACTGCATCGCCCCGGCTTTTCTCGCGCACCATTTTCTGAACCGCTTCAGAGAGCGGGAATGCGGCGCCATGGTTCTGGTAGCCTCCACGGCGGCTTACCAGCCGACTCCGTACATGGGTCTCTACGGCGCCACCAAGGGGTTCGACCTTCTCCTGGGCGAAAGCCTTTCCCAGGAAATGCAAGGAAGCGGAGTCGACATTCAGGTGCTGTCCCCCGGGGCCACGCTCACCGAATTTCAAGAATCTGCAGGCGGTGCGCCCCACGGCGGGGCCGATCCCGCGTCCGTCGTGCGGTCTTCGCTCTCCTCCCTGGGCCGAAAACGTGCTGTTGTGCCGGGTCTGGGGAATAAATGCCAGGTCTGGGCCAATCGTCTTTTCCCGCGAAGGTTTGTGACGGCCATGGCGGCCAGGGTTCTTTCCAGATTTGCATTCAAGCCGGACTCTTGATCACCGTCCGGTCCGAAAGTGCCGCAAGCGTCCCGTCCACCTGTCTTTCCAGCCGCTACTTGTGCTAAGATTTGAGACTTAAAGAGAGGTGGATGTGAAACAGGTGGGCATTCTGATATCGGGGCGGGGCTCCAACATGGTCGCCCTCCTGGACGCGATGGGGGCGGGAAAAGTGCCGGCGCGCTGCGCGTTAGTCGTCTCCAATAAGCCGTCGGCGCCCGGCCTCGAAAGGGCCTCCGAAAGAGGCGTTCCGACGGCCGTCATCAACCACAAAGACTTCCCGACGAGGGAGGCTCACGACCGGAAAATCCTGGAAGCTTTCAGAGAGGCCGGCATAGAAATATTGTGCCTTGCAGGATACATGAGGCTGCTCTCGCCGGTTCTGGTGGAAGCCTATCGCAATCGAATCCTCAACATTCATCCCGCTCTGCTGCCCTCATATACAGGCCTTCACGCACAGCGCCAGGCCCTGGAGGCCGGTGTTCGCTTCAGCGGGTGCAGCGTTCACTTCGTGGACGAACACCTCGACCACGGCCCTGTCATTCTTCAAGCCGCCGTCCCCGTCCTTCCGGGAGACACCGAAGAATCGCTTTCCAGCCGCATCCTGAAGTACGAACACCGTCTTTACCCGGAGGCGCTTCAGCTTCTCTGCCAGGACCGGGTGTCGATCCGTGAGGGTCGCGCCGAGATCGACCTTCCTCTTTCCGATTATCGGGCGCTTTTGAAAGGCCTCATCGATCTGGGGGATGAAGAATGACCACCAGCCTCGACGAAGCCGTTTCTTATCTAGCGAAGGGCGCCGTTGACTTCGTGAATCCGGACCAGCTCCGCAAAAAGCTCGAACGGTCCGCCAAAAAAGGATCGCCTCTCCGCGTCAAGGCGGGATTCGACCCTTCGGCTCCCGATCTGCACCTTGGGCATACGGTCGTCCTGAGAAAAATGAAGCACTTCCAGGACCTTGGGCACTTGGTCATCTTCGTGATCGGCGACTTCACAGGCATGATCGGGGACCCGACGGGCAAGAACGTCACCCGCCCCCAGCTCAGCCGCGAAGAGATTCGGGCCAATGCGGAAACCTACAAGGAACAGGTTTATAAGATACTCGACCCCGCAAAGACCGAGGTCCGGTTCAATTCGGAATGGCTCTCGGAGCTCGGCGCGGAGGGGCTGATCCGGCTTGCGGGGAAATACACGGTTGCGCGCATGCTGGAACGCGACGATTTCAAGAAGCGATTCCAGGCCCAGCGCCCCATTCATATTCATGAATTTCTTTACCCGCTGGCCCAGGCATACGATTCCGTGGCCCTCAAAGCCGATGTGGAACTGGGAGGGTCCGATCAACTTTTCAACCTTCTCGTGGGCAGAGATATCCAACGCGAATACGGTCAGGAAGAGCAAGTCGTCCTTACCATGCCCCTTCTCGAGGGAACGGACGGCGTCGAGAAAATGTCCAAGTCCCTGGGCAACTATATCGGCATCCAGGAAGCGCCCGAAGATATTTACGGCAAGGTGATGAGCATTTCCGACGAGCTCATGTGGCGCTACTATCTCCTGACCACGGATCTCGCCCCGGAGGAAATCAACGCTCTGAAGAAAACAGTCTCTTCGGGCGGCGAGCACCCCATGCATACCAAGGGAGAACTCGCCAAACTGCTCGTCTCGTATTATCATGGAAGCGAGGAGGCCGAGCACGCACGGGAGCATTTCAACAAGGTCATCCGCAAAGGTGAAACTCCCGACGAGATCGAAGTGGAGAATTTCGCACGTGGGAAGGAAGCCATCCCCTATTTCAGGCTGCTGAACCAGCTCGGCCTGGCTTCCTCCAACAGCGAAGCCAGGCGCCTGATACGCCAGGGAGGCGTCAGCCTCGACGGAGAAAAAGTCACGGACATCAATGCCGTATTCCCTTTGGATCAGGCGGGAGACCACATCCTTAAGGTGGGAAAACTGAAGCACAGACGGCTTGTCGTGCAATAGGGAGAAACCATGACCTTTCTTTCCGCGCTCGCGTTGTTCGGGACGATTGGCACTCCGGAACTTCTCGTCATTCTCTTCATTCTGGTTCTACTCTTCGGCGCGGCCAAGCTACCCCAACTGGGGGGTGCGTTCGGCAAGACCCTCAGAAACTTCAAGCAAGAAATGAAATCAGGAATGAACGGAGAGGACGAAGACGGCCTGACGTCAAACCCCGATTCGAAAAAGAGCCCCACTCAGGAAACAGAAGCCGGAGTCCGATTCTGCACCAAGTGCGGCGCTTCGACCTCCGATCCTGAAGCGGCTTTCTGCCCCAAGTGCGGCAAGCCACTGTAGGTACAGCCTGAGCAGGTAACTCCTGAGAAAGAGTTGGCTAAATTGTCAAAAGAAAGGGGCGCGTGATTACGCGCCCCTTTTGCACCTTTTCCTTAAATGACGCTCACTGAACCGGCCCCTTTTCTTTCTGCACGGGATTGGGTTCGTTACGCCAGCGCCAATTCCAAGCGTCCGGCTGGTCCTTAAGGTATCGGTCGAACCAGTCCAGCATCATCCGATAGCTCGTATAGTAATCTGAAGGCTTCTTGGCGATACCGTGACCTTCCCCCCGGAACCGGACGTATTCGCAGGGCCGCTGGAGGACGCGTAACGCCGTAAAGATCTGGGCCGCCTCGTCGTCCGGCACGTTGATGTCCGCCGATCCGTGCATGACGAGCAGCGGAGTATGGATCCGGTCGGCCAGGTAGACAGGCGAACGGTCCACGAAAATATCCCGGCGGTTCCAGGGGAAACTGTTGGCCAGCGCGGTGTCACCGTAATTGAATCCCCACCACCCCGCGCCCCAGTAAGACGTGATATCACTGATCCCGTAAAAATCTGAAGCCGCCGTAAGACCCGCCGTAGCAACCAATCCTGGAAGAGTCAATGAAGGATTTCGAAGCGACCAGCTTTTTTACTCCCTGGATGATGTCGGCTCCGGCCTTTTTGCCCCAATCATTTACGTGGTCGTCGGCGAAGGCTTTGCCATATCCGACGGCCCCCCTGGGCGTGACAAGATACACGACGTAACCGTTGGCCGCGAGCCAGAAAAGCTGCGGTCTGAATCCCTCTGCAAAGGGAACGGCGCCGCCGTAGTAAGCGACAACGAGAGGGTACTTCTTCCGGGCGTCGAGATCACTGGGGAGAAAAAGCCAGCCTTTAATGGGAACACCCGCTTTGTCGGTGAAATTGAAGGCTTCGTGCTTCGTGAGCCGGACCCTAGACCAGACCTTCTCGCCTGGCCGCGCCACGTCGTGAACCTTCCCTGTCTGAAGATCCGCCGCCCGCAGCGTCCAGAAATGCCCGAAGGTGGCGCCCACCCAAGCATAGGTATTTCCGGACGAAGACATGGCAGGGGAGCTTTCTACGGCATCCGGAAGGTTGACCAGCTGGAACCGGCTGCCCGCTGCATCCGTCCGCCAGAGTTCCGAGCGCTGCTGGTCCGTCGCCACGAAATAGAGGCCCGTCTGCCCAGGATTCCACCACAAATTGCGTTCCCCGGCCCTTGCGCCGATTAAGTCGAGGCCGACTGTGGGCTTGAAATTCGTGGTAATTTTCCGGACGCTTCGGCTCGATAGATCGATCACATAAAGGTCCAGATCGTAGGCCAGCTGTTCAGCCGGCTTCAGCCCTCCGGGAGGCATGTCCGCCGGCGGAGCTATGAGCGCCAGCTTCTTTCCATCCGGCGACCATGTGATCTGCGAGAGATCGGGCCAGCGGTTCCAAGCCAGCACACGCGCCGCCTTCCCGGACGCCACGTCGTAAGTCCAGACCTGGGCCACGAGATAGGGCCGGTGCTCCACGAACACGTTGCGGACGAGGGCGATTCGTTTGCCGTCCCGGCTGAGGTCGAAGTCGATAACATTCGTCTGGCCCGCTGTCAGCTGATGGAGCGTATGGTCGGCCAGTGAAAGGACAAAAATCTGGGGCCGGTCTTCCCAGCCGGTCCAGCGCTGGTACATCTGGGTAAAACGGACGTATCGGGGCGGTTTTTCGGGTCTCTTCCGGGGCGCCGTGGCGATAAAATAAAGAAACCGGCTGTTGGGACTGAAAATAAGCCGTTTCAGCCCCCGTTTCTCTTTCAGAGCGCACCCCATCGTTCCCCGGTCCAGGTTCAGCAACCAGAGATCTTCGGTCCCCTTCTTATCTGGATCCGGCGCCGTGAAGGCCACCATTCGGCTGTCGGGTGAGAACGAGGCGTTTCCGGATCCCGGCAGGACTTTGTAATTAGCGATGATCTTCCCGCTTCGAGTTTGCCGGATTTCGAGGAATTCTTCCCAAGCGTCTTTTGCGCGATCGATGCGGTGCACGATGTCGGCGGTCAACGCACCGTCTTTGGAAAGCGCCAGGCCTCCGAAGTTTTCCGCCGCTTCCACGTCACGAAGGGCGAGTAGATGTTCGGGGTTCAGAGCGGATTCAGGTAGAGACCGCCCATTGCCCGCACCGGCCAATGCCACCGACATGTTCGACGCTCCATCCTTCGGCAGGACAGCGGCAATCATGAGCCGGTGCGCGCCCCGGCGAAGGATGAGATCGACAGAAGTGGCCGCCCCCCTTGGCGACGGTTCGGCGAATCTTTCTTTCTTTCCATCCAGATAAATTGCAACGGGAAAGGGGTGACTAATTTCGAGCGTCAACTTCTCCCAGCGCGAGGGATGAAGATACGTCAAGGCGTAAGCGATCGACTTCCCTTTCACCGCCCCGAAGTCGATCTTTCCCTGGCTGGTGTGAACGGCGGTCCATTTTCCCCGCGCTGAAGGGGACCAGATCATTTCAAGGCCCGCTTCCGGCCACAGCGATTCAGGACCCAGGCTGTCCGGGCCGAGAAGTCTCTCGTCCGTTTTTTTACCGGTCTGGCCGCCGTAGGCCGGCTGCCGCACCGCAAAGGGGCCCGCCGTAAGCCATTGCGTCAACGGCTTACGCTGTTCTGAGGCTTTGGATTTGGCCGGGAGCGGGGTGCAGAAAAGCGCCAGGACAAGGCACGCGGCCGAAATAACAGTTGCTCGTCTGAAAAACATCGTCGTCTCCTGTCAATCTGTAAGAGTTATCAGTCCCTTCGCCTCGCCGTGTCGCTCACGAGTCTTCAAAAGGAATGAAACTGTCCACCGTATGCCGATTGACGATGGGTTCCGGACATACGCGCGGCATGATACCTGCCCAGGCGCCGTTCAAAACAAACTCTCCCACCTGAAGATAGTAGCGCTCGCCCTGGATGGAGTGCTTCCAAACGACCGGGCTCAGAAATTCCTGCGCAATGTATCCGCCCTCATCCAAGGCGCGGTCGACGCTGGAACGCCAATTTGCGTCATCGGAATAGGGACCGGCCACGATACCCTCCCCCTGATAGCTTCGCTCCGGCTTGAGAATGAAGCGCTCCCGATTCGCTTTAAGAAGATCCGGTATAAACGTGGCTTGCCCCTTGTACGGGGTTTCTTCCGGCGCCACGCGCCGGCTCCACGGTACGACCTCGCGATAGATGCGCCGGTCTCCGGCGCTGAAGTGCTGTTCGAACCGGGGGTCGGAAAGCAAGACCATGAAGTATTTGCTCCACACCGGGTCGGTCCTGAAACCACCCACGCAGCACACTAGCCCCTCGCAGCAAGCCTCTAAGAATGGCCTGACCTGTTCTGGCTGTTGAAACAACTCTTCGCTGACCACCCTCCTGTACACCAGGTCGACGGGCCCTTCAGTTCCCACAAGCCGCCCGTTTTTGATGTTCAGCCCCCGGGGGTCTTCCACGGTTGCCGGGCTCCCCAGCGCCGAAAACGAAGAGGCCAGAGCCTGCAGCTCGTGACGGCTGGGCACCTCGTTCCAGTCAACCACCGCGATTCTGGGAGATGTCACGCCCTTCCGGTCCCACTGTCTGAAGCACGCCATGAGTGTTTGGAAAAGGCGTCCTTCTAGGGGAACCCGCGGCGCCGGTTTCCCCAGCCGCTCCTTCCACAGCCGGTCAAGCGCCGACTGATAGTACCATCCCGCAGTTCCGTCCGTGTTGTACTCCAGGAACTGCACGGAGTCTTCGTAAAGGTAAGAATCGAGCCGTCCCAGCGGGATCTGGGGCAGGTATCCCGGATCGGCCAGGATGCACTTTTCCTGCAGCGGCCCGTACCCGAAGCTCTCTCGAAGACCGGCGTCTCTCACGAAGGCGTCGGCCACCGCTTCGGCCCCGCGAACCATGGCGGGAACGGACGTCTCAAGCAGAGCCCGCTGGCGGGCGGAAAGCCGGAATGGGATTGGAAAAACCGTCATTGGCCGGTCGTTCCACGCCAGATTTCTTTCCAGTAGGAGTTCGCGGTCGAATGGCTTTGGCTGGTCGGTGCTCATGTTCACTCCACTTCTAGAATACCATGAACCAGAGCAGGTCCGGGCCCTTTGACTGCAAAAAAAGAGAGGCCGCCTTTCGGCGACCTCCCGGCATGTGCTTTTTACGCTCGTTCAGTTGACGAGTATCGCGATGGTTCGCTCCGCCTTGAATTTGTCCTTGTTGTTCAGCTTGATGGTAGCGGTCTGCCCGCCGTCCGTGATGCTGGCCGCGTAGTCCTGGCCTTCTTTGAAAACACCGCTGGGGGCGATTTTGATCTTGTGGATCGATTCCACGCCCGCCTGCTTGGCGGTGAAGGTGATGGAGTCGTTGGAGCGAAGGTCAACGTGCTCGGGATAGCTCGCCTCGTCGAACTTTGTCAGGCGCGCATGGCCGAAAAAGGGATCCTTCACCAGACCGGATTTGATCAGGGCGTGCCGGTCGCCGACGGCATAGAAGACCGAATTCAATCGAGCCTTAAGGTCCTCGGAAAGGTTCTGCATATCGCCCAGGCGCTTGATCATGTCTTCCTTCTCGGACTGGAGCAGGGTCAGTTCCTGGTTGAGCTGGTCCCGCTTGTTCTGCAGGTCCGATACCTGTGTCATGAGCGAGGTCTTATCCTGCTGGAGCTGATCGCGCTGAGTGATCGCTTCATTCTTGGCGTTCACCAGCTTCTGCTTCGCCAGCTGTTGGAGCCGGTAAGGGGATATGTTGGCGGTTCCCTGGGTGACGAAGGTTCCGTATACACCATTGTCGTAAAAGTTCCACACCTTAAAGCCGGGAACGAGATCGTCCATCAGGTTCACCCGGAGGGCCAGCTTCCGCGCTTGATCCTTGGAAAGCCCCTTCTCTTTCATCAGGTAATTCATGGCGATATCGTACTGGGTCTCCCCCTTCTTGACCACGACGGGAGCGGGAAGGGTCTTTTCCATGTTCTGGATCTGAACTTTCAGGTCGTCGATGTTCTTCTGCTTGGCCAGGATGTCCGAGATCAGGTCCTTGTAGCCGATTCCCTCTTCGCTCTTCAGCCTTTTCTCGAGAAGCTGCCGCTGCTCGGGAGTCAACTCCTTCCCCATGAGGCCGGAAAGGTCCTTGCCCCCTTCCTGCATGTACTTCTGGAGCAGCTGGTTCATCTGGTCTTGTCTGGAGTTGATGTCCTGCTCGAGCTTCGCGATTTTCTGAGCGGTCTCCATCTCCCTGGAAACCTTCTTGGAAGATTTCGGCCCGCACGCAACCAACATGAGGAGCAGGCCGGCCGACAAGCTGAACATGATCGCTTTTTTCATCGTATTCTTCTCCTCCCGATTGACCGGTGTAGTGTACACCGCATCGGCTTGTCTTATAAAGACCGCTTTCGCGGCCTTATGTTCCATGCGCCCCTTGCCCCCCCGGAGCGGTCTTTGGTCTCAGGGGCATGACGGAGTTGTGAGAATATGCATCAGTATGGAACCCGCCGAAGCAACGTTCAAGGAATCCCAGCCGCTTTGCATGGGGATGGAAATCCGGGCGCTGGCGGCCGCCAAAACGGCGGGGTTCAGGCCGCGGCCTTCGTTACCAAGGGCGAGGACGACCGGTGTTTGGAGGTCTGTCCGGAACGCCGCGGGTTCGCCTTGAGCGTCTGCCGCCACTAGAGAGGCGGATCCTTCAGAAACCCATGCCAAAAGCGATTGGATGGGACAGCGTGCGGGGCTCAGGTAAAGCGACGCTCCCGCGCTTCGCGACATGGCGGTGGATCCGTATGCATCGGCTGTCCCCTCTCCGAGCATTACGGCGGTAAATCCAAAGGCGTAAGCAGAGCGGACCAGTATTCCCACGTTCACAGGATCCTGGACTTCATCCAGAAAGAGGTAAAAGCGTCCGGGCAGACACCTGGGAAGTAAGTTCTCGGGGCGTTTCCCCAGCGCCAGAACACCCTGGGTCGACCGCAGCGAAGACAGATTGTCGAGAAGGCCGGCGCTGATGAGGTAGGTGCGGTCTTGCAAACCCGCGGCATTCAGCGCCGCCCCCCATTCTTTCACGGCGTCCGGCGCAAGTAGAACGCATTCCATCGGCCAGTTCACGTGGAGGGCCTCCCGCAACAGATGCCGCCCTTCCATCAGAAACAAACCCAGTTCCCTCCCACTTTTCGCCTGCTTTGTTTTTCTGACGAGCATCGCCACCGGGTTCCGCGTCGAAGTAATTTCTTTGTACGGCAACTGATCCACTTCCGAGCCTCTCTTGCTGAAAAGATGGAGCCGCTGATTCACGTCCGGGTGATTTTCTTTTCGTTTTCAAAAAGCACGCGGCCCCAGACATAGCTCATGAGCAGGTAAAGGTAGGCGGTCAATATGCCCGAAAGCACGAGTCCCGCCACCGGTATGAGATCGAGCAGCACCTGTGCGCCGATTCGGACGGCCAGCAGGCCTGTCCAGAACCCCACGGCGATCCAATAGGCCGCCCCCATGCGGCGGATCGTCTGTATAATGCGAAGCGGGTTCAGCCCTGGAACCAGGGCATCGAACACGGCCGCCAGCCCGATGCTCGCAGGCAGGTACACAAGATAGCCCAGCAGAAACACTCCGGCGAGTACCAGAAGCCATGGGCTGGGCATGGGCGTCCCACGGCCCGGACCGAAAACGATCAGGGGCACGAGGCTCGAACTGAGCAGGCAGAAAACGAGAAGGGCCGGGAGAAGGGCGACGAGCCCCACCAGCACCACCTTCATGTACTCCCAGATCATCTCGGGGATATGGTTGACATCGGGCCAGTCCGGTATGTCATAAGCCCCCGTGGCCACCTGTCTCATCACTTCCAGGTAAAAGACCGTCTGGAACACGGTGAGCGCCAGGACGGCCCACAGCCCGAAGACCGAGTGCCGGGCAGGTCCCTTCAGAATCTCCAGCAGTGCGAGAAATCCCAAGTAGATGGGAGCAGGCCATTGAAACGGTGCTGAAAACACCTGTCCAAGGTCCCTGTAAAAGGGCGGGTGCTTCCGGAGGATCTTCAAGGGCACGGTTTTCCCTCCGCAGGATCCGCACAGAGGGGAAGCAAGGATCATCCCCACGGCATTCCGTGTTTCCAGGCAGTCCTCACAGAGAAAAAAGCCGCATACCGTGCATTGGCGGACGGGCAGCCTTGTGGGGTGGGCGTGGCACTGGTCCCGCGTGCCGGCAAAGGGTTCGGGAGATTCGTCGTCAGACTTCCAGATAGCCGCCAAGCGGTCGAAACGCTCCGCGGAAGACCACCTGGCTTCGCCCGGAGGCCGCACCAGGGAGGACTCGGACAGTTTCCCGGACCGGGAGAGCTCCTTCATTTCCTCCAGGGTGAAGGGCCCCATGGGCTCCCCCGACACGTTCACCTCCCAAGGCCCTTTGTATTCCTCCCCGCTTTTCGCCGGCGTGCTCCCTGGAGATGCTGATGCGGCGTCCCTTTGAAGCACAGAACCATCCGGCAAGACTTTTAAAGGTTTGTGGCATTGGGCGCAATGTCCTTCCAGCCCGTCCGGACCCACTCGGCGCGCCGGGATTCGATGCAGCCAATTGCAAAAGGGACATTGAAACTCAACGCTCAGATCTTCATCGGGGGCCTCGGAACCGGGAACGTTTCGAGTCCCGGCCTGCGCCTCGGCCTTGACGGGATCCTGTCCGGCCGCATCACCCGTATCGGCGCCTTTCAAGCGGCCGTCAGGGTAGACGGTGATCATGGCGCCGCATTCTTTGCACGGGCCTCGAATGCCGGAAGCCGGGATGTTTTTCAATTCGATGCTGTGGGGTGATCCACAGACACTGCAATAGAATTCAAGGACAGCCATTGGCCGCCTTCCCTGGGATCGTGGCCGGCACTCCGGCGCGGAAACCCCCGTCATGCCCGCTGCGGGCCGCACGCGCGCCGTCTTCCGGTTCGGGTCCGGCCTTCCCACGGAACCTCATCTTCTCATGCTCCCGTTCTCCGATCACGAGGTCACCGGCGTCTCGCCGGAAAAGAATTCCTCCAGGGTGAGACCCTGCTCCGCCAGCGTTCGCGCGAGTTCGACTCCGACGTAGCGAATGTGCCAGGGTTCGTACATATACCCCGTGGACGCTTCGGATTTTCTAGGATAGCGGATGATAAATCCGAAGCGGGCGGCATGGGCTGCAAGCCATTTCCCCTCGGGCGTATCCGCAAAGCGCTCGTCCAGCAGGTAGTTCACTTCCGCACAGGAGACGTCCATGGCCAGGCCGGTCTGGTGCTCGCTGTGTCCCGGCCTCGCACTTTCCCGCTCTGCCAGATTCAGGCCGTCTCTTTCCGTATAGTATTTGAACAGTTCCGCCTGGCGGCGATAGGACCGGTATCCGGACACCGCGTAGAGATGAAGCCCTGACCGGGCCGCCGCATGAAACAGCTTTTCAAGGGCACTTGCGGCCATGGCGCGCATAAGCCGCTTTTCGGCCTTTCCCTTGAAAGAAAATGGGACCGACGGCTCCACCAGGTCGGGGGGGATATAGTTCGCGGGAAGTGCACGTGACTTGTCCACAAGAACCGCCGGATCCCCAGGATTCGTCACAATCGCGACGCCGTCCTTCCCCATCCGCGCCGTCTCCTTGAGAGAATACCTAACCTCGACCACAGCTTCAGCGCAATGGTTCTCGTAGCATACCATAATGTGGGCACATGTCCCCGTCGGCGCACTCTTCCGGACTCTGATGACCAGATCTTTGAAGACGTCCACTCGTAAGGGACAGGAACTGGCGAGATGGATCCGGTCTGTTTCCCCGAGCCGACGGCAATCGCCCCGCCCCGAATCCAAAGCAACGGCCAGCCTCAGGCTGGCGCCCGGAGCGAGGACGGCCCGGCGCGGCAGGACAACCAGCCGGGAAGGAGCCGACGGAGCCCCGCCGGCGGGGTCTGACGCCCCCACGGCGGTGAGAACCAGCAACATTCCGATTCCCGCATTCCAGTTCATCGCATTCTCCGCGCCGGTTCGCGGCATGGTTCCGGACACATCCTCCCCTTGAGCGTCATTGGCTTTTCTACGATAGCACATGACCTCCCGCCCGGGGAAAGGGTGCGGACCGCGGCTGCGTTTCTAATGGAAAACGCCCCCCGGCATCCTTGGCGAAAGTGCCGGAGGGCGTGAGAGCGTCAAAGGTCCATATCAGACACCGGGCCCGGACAGATGTGGGGGCGGGATGATCAGGAAGCGTACTGCTTGCGCCCTTCTTCGTAAAGATCCCCGCCGTGGCAGTCCGTGACGACGATGAGAGGCATATCCTCCACCTCAAGGCGCCTGACGGCTTCCGGACCGAGATCCTCGTAGGCGATGACTTCCGCCTTTTTGATGCATCTCGCAATAAGCGCCGCCGCGCCGCCGGTGGCGCCGAGATACACCGCTTTGTGGGCCTTCATGGCATCCTTCACCGGCCCGGTCCGCTTTCCCTTGCCGATCATACCCTTGAGGCCGAGTTCGATCAGACGCGGGGCATAGGCATCCATACGGTAGGACGTGGTGGGTCCTGCGGAACCGATGGGACGTCCCGGCTTGGCCGGGGTGGGCCCCACGTAATAAATCACCGTCCCTTCGGCGTCGAAAGGAAGGGGATCCCCATTTTTCAGCCCGTCTACCATGCGCTTGTGTGCGGCGTCCCGTCCCGTGTAAATGACTCCGGACAGAAGCACGCGGTCGCCGATTTTCAAGTTTTCTACCTGGCCGCTGGTCAGCGGTGTGTTCAATCGATGGTCCGCCATTTCTTTCCCCCTCGTCCGGATTACAGCACGGCCCTGCCGTGCCGGTCGGCATGGCAGTTGATGTTGACGGCCACGGGCAGGGAGGCCAGATGGCACGGGTGCGTTTCGATATTGACGCCCAGGACCGTCACGGTTCCCCCGAGTCCCATGGGGCCGATGCCCAGTTTGTTGCACCTCTCGGTCAGTTCCTCCTCCATGGCGGCATAGTAAGGGTCGCCGTTCTTGCTTGCAGGAGGACGCATGGCGGCCTTTTTGGCCAGAATGCATGACCCTTCGAACGTGCCCCCGATTCCCACGCCCACGACCAGAGGCGGGCAGGCGTTGGCCCCGCCGACGGAAACGGTGTCGACAACGAAATCTTTCACGCCGTCTTCCCCATCGGAAGGTTTGAGCATCGCCTGGCGGGACATGTTCTCGGATCCGCCGCCCTTGGCGCCGAAATTGATGGTGAGCTTGTCACCGGCGACATAGTTGTAATGAATGATGGCCGGTGTATTGTCTCCTGTGTTCACCCGCTTGAGCGGATCGCCCAGAATGGACTTGCGAAGGTAGCCGTCCTTGTAGCCCCTCCTGACTCCTTCATTGATGAGTTCGGTGAGGTTACCCTTCACCTGAACGTCTTCGCCCACGTCGACAAAAAACACCGAAAATCCGGTATCCTGGCAATACGGTACCGATTCAGAACGGGCAATTTCCGCATTTTCGAGAATTTGCCGGAAAATTTCCCGGCCCACGGGCGACTTTTCGCGGGCCATGCCGTTCTCGAAGACCTGGATCATATCGTCGCCGATGTTGTAGTTGGACGATACGACCAGTCCGGAAACGGCATCGATGATGGAATCACCTTCGATGAGGCGCATCTTTTCCCCCTCTCTCAAACGATGAAAAAGGGAGGGACGTAAGTCCCTCCCCTGCAAGGTCAGAGCGGCAGGGTGCCGATGGTTTCCTTGACGTGTCCCGCCGAAACGCCAAAGGCTTCCTGTTCCTCGGGCGAGAGCTTGATCTCCATGATCTTTTCCAGACCGTTGGCGCCAAGCTTTACCGGAACGCCCGCGAAGACGTCGTGCTGACCGTATTCCCCGTCGAGGTATGCCGAGCATGGCAGGATCTTTTTGCGGTCCAGCAGGATCGCCTCCACCATTTCGGTCACGGCCGCAGAGGGTGCGTAGAACGCGCTCCCCGTCTGGAGATGTTTCACGATTTCACCGCCGCCCTTCCGGGTGCGTTCGACGATCGCGTCGAGCCGGTCCTTGGGGATCAACTCGGTCACAGGAATACCTGCCACGTTCGTGTAGCGGACGAGCGGAACCATGTCGTCGCCGTGACCGCCCAGGACGAAGGCGGTGATATTTTCAACAGACACATCCAGTTCCAGGGCGAGGAAGGACCGGAAGCGCGCCGTGTCGAGGATGCCGGCCATACCCACCACGCGATGCTTGGGAAGCCCGGAAACTTTCCAGGCCGTGTAAGCCATCACGTCAAGGGGATTGGTAACCATGATCAACATGGCGTTGGGAGAGTACTTTAACCAGGATTCCGTGCAGGACTTGACGACCTTGAAGTTCGTCTGGACCAGGTCGTCGCGGCTCATGCCGGGTTTCCTGGCGATGCCGGCCGTCATCACGACGATATCGCTGTCTTTCGTATCGGCATAATCACCGGTGCCCATCACCCGGCAGTCGTGCTTGCTCACGGGAGCGGCTTCCCACAGGTCAAGTCCCTTTCCCTTGGCGATGCCGTCCGCGATATCGATCACAACCACGTCGGCAAGCCCCCCCTCAGCGATGCGCTGGGCCGCGGTCGCGCCCACGTTTCCCGCACCGATTACTGTGACTTTTCTTTTTTTCATGGGTTATCCTCCTCACGATCTGAATCGAATAGGTTGGAAATTCAGTCACACTACTCAGGTTTTGATTATAAATCCAAGTCGCGCGGATGCAAGCGCACGCCCCCCGGACCGGCGGCGATGGGCTTTTTCATCCATTCCGGGCGGTGCGGGGGTCTAACCGGAGGCCGAAGCCTTCCCCACGCCGTTTCAGTCTATGCGGCGAATCTGCTTGACTTGCCGCTTCCCGCACACCTATAATCGGGGGCTTAAAGGGAGGTCTCCCATGATGCACGCCCTGGCGGCGATGAGCCTTGCGGACATCCTTCATCATTCGGGACTGGTCGCGAAATCGGTCCTGGTCATTCTCCTTCTGTTTTCACTCATCTCGTGGAGTATCATGATCGACCGCTGGCTCAATTACTCGCGTCTTCTGTCCAGGGCCCGCGACTTCTATGAACAGCTTCGCAGCGCCACCCGCGTCACGGACATCGTGACCGTCTCGCGAGCCACGAAGGACAACCCGCTCAAGGAGATGTTCCTCGAAACCTACAAAGAGCTGCACGACCAGGTAAAAGACCAGATGACCCCGGACGCCACCATGAACACGGCCACCGGGGAGATCAAAGCACAGATCCGGCACTCCGCGAACCTGGAACGCACGATGCAGCGAGTCATGAGGGACCAGACCATTCACCTGGAATCGGGTTTGGCGTTTCTTGCCACAACGGCCGCCGCCACGCCGTTCATCGGCCTTTTCGGCACCGTCTGGGGCATCATGGAAGCCTTCCGGGCCATCGGCATGTCGGGGAGCGCCACTCTGGCGTCGGTTGCGCCCGGTATTTCCGAAGCCCTGATCACAACGGCCGGCGGCCTCTTCGCCGCCATCCCCGCGCTGGTCGGCTACAACCTTCTGGGGCGGAAGGTCAAGACCTTCCACGCCTACATGGAGCAGTTCGGCCTGGACCTGCTCAACTTCCTCGAGAACCGCTTCGGGTGAGGCCTTGTCCCTCAGGATTGAACTCGACAGGCTCGTCCGGACCCGGGGCCTGGATTTCCTGAACACAGACCCCCTTCAATTTGCACGCCGCTTTTCCAGCCGTTCCGATCGGGAATGCGCCGCACTCATTTCCGCTGTCTTCGCCTACGGCAACGTGCGATCCATTTTCGGTTTTCTTGAACGGCTTTTCGCGGGGCTGGGACCGCACCCCGCCCGTTCGATCCAAAGAGGCGCGATTCCCGCAACCCTGCCGGGATACCGGTTCCAAACATCCGCCGATGTCCGTGCTTTCCTGGAGAGCCTGGGCAAGGTGCTTAGGGAATCGGGTTCCTTCGAAGCTTGTTTTTCCGCCTTGCCCGGAGCCCCAGAGGACCGCCTGGAGGCATTCGCCTGGAAACTGCGCCGCGAGTCCGGCGGCAACTCTGCCGGGCTCCGGCACCTCCTGCCCCTGCCTTCGGGAGGATCAGCCTGCAAGCGGTGGCGCCTGTTTCTCAGGTGGGTGGTACGCCCCGACGACGGCCTCGACCTCGGGCTTTGGTCCACTCTCTCGCCGCGCCAGCTTCTCATGCCCATCGATACGCATCTCGCTAGAATATCCTATGCCCTGAGGCTGACGGACAGAAAAACCGCGGACCGCCAATTTGCCCTGGAGGTGACGCGGGCCCTGGCGCGCTTTTGTCCGGAAGATCCGCTTCGCTACGACTTCGCACTGGCTCGCCTTGGCATTTTGCGCGAGTGCCCCAGCCGGCGCGTGGACGCCATTTGCCGGCGGTGTCCGCTTCAGCCACACTGCAGGCTCTCCCCCGGCACCCAAACCTCCACAGCGCATCACGCGACGGCGTCGCGCCCGGGAAGCTTGGACAAGCGGGGGTAATTTCGCTATCCTTTCTTCATAGGAGGACAGGCATGGCGAAGGCGGCTGCACGAGAAAGCGCCAAGTCCGCAGGCCAAACGACACAGCCGGTGGAAGACGTCCCCCGCCTGACGCTGGGGCGGGAAGCGGCCACGATTCTCGTCTTCACCGCTTCCGTTCTGACGCTGCTCGCGCTGTTTTCCTACCACCCTTACGACCCGGGATTTCTCTCTGAAGGTACGCTCACCATCGCCCCCAGAAACTGGGTGGGCTATCTGGGATCTTTCTGGGCCGACCTGCTCGTCCACCTCCTGGGGATCGCCGCGCTCTGGGCGCCGTTTCTCCTGATCCGGTCGGGCTATCTCATCCTGACGCGCCGCCCCCTGCTCACGGCCGGAAGGCTGTTGACCTGGTCCTCCCTTTTCCTGAGCCAGGCGGCGCTTCTTCAAATCCTGTTCGGCAACGTGGACCTGGGTCTCTATGGTCAGACGGCTTCCACAGCCATGGGTGGGTTAGCCGGCATTATGCTGGGCGAAGCCTGCGAAAGCATTTTCGGCGCGGTGGGAACGCTGGTTTTTGTTCCCGTCTGGGTGCTTTTGACACTGATGCTCCTGTGGCGCGTCTCCCTCCTGGAGCAGATCAAGCGGCTTTTCGCTCCCATCCAGGGAACATGGTCGGCGTGGAAGATGCGCAAGGAAAGGCGCAAACAGGACGAACGCCGCGAGGAGGCGCGGATCCAAATCCGCCAGCGGCAGCAGGAAAGGCTCCACCAGGCGGCCGAGCGTTCCGGAGCCGCTGAAAAGGCGCCCGCCGTTAAGCCCCGCCCAAGTGTCACCCCGGCGCTTCCGCTCGATCCGGTTCCGGAGGGGCCTTACAAGCTTCCCCCGAACGATCTCCTCAATCCTCCGAAAGACAAGGTTCCCGTCGATGAGAAGGCGCTGATGGAGAAGGCGCGCCAGATCGAGCAGCGCCTAGCCGAATTCGAGGTCCAGGGAGAAGTGGTGGAAATCCACCCGGGGCCGGTCGTGACCATCTTTGAATACCGCCCCGCTCCCGGCATCAAGTACAACCGCATCCTCGGATTCGCCGATGACCTGGCCCTGACGCTGAAAGTCGACCATATCCGGATGGACCGCATGTCCGGCAAGTCGACCATCGGCATCGAAATTCCCAACGACCGCAGGGAGCTGATTTCCTTCCGCGAGTTGCTTGAATCCAAGGCCTACCAGCAGACTCCGGGCAGGCTCCCCGTTGCGTTGGGCAAGACCGTCGATGGCGAACCCTTTGTGACAAGCCTGGACCACATGCCGCATCTCCTTATCGCCGGGACGACCGGTTCGGGAAAAAGCGTTGGTGTCAACACGCTGATCACCAGCATTCTCTACAGGTCGACCCCAGACGAAGTCAAGTTCATCATGATCGATCCCAAGCAGGTGGAGCTGAAAATCTACGAGGGGATCCCCCACCTGCTCACGCCCGTGGTCACCGATGTGAAAAAGGCCGCCAACGCACTCAACTGGGCGGTGCGCGAGATGACCGAACGCTACAAGACTTTGGCTTCAGCCAAGGTTCGCAACATTGAACAGTACAACCAGTACGTCCGAACCTTGACTCCCAACGGCATCGACGAAGACCTTGAGCTGACGCGCCCCCTGCCCTACATCGTTATCGTCATCGACGAGCTGTACGATCTCATGGCCGTGGTGGCCAAGGACGTGGAAACCGCCATCGCCCGGCTTTCGGCCATGGCCCGCGCCGTGGGCATCCACCTGATTATGGCCACCCAGAGACCCAGCCGGGACGTCATTACGGGGGTCATCAAGAGCAACCTGCCCGCCCGCATTTCTTTCCAGGTCAGGGAAAAACTGGAGAGCCGCCTCATCCTGGACCAGAACGGAGCGGAAACACTTGTGGGGAAGGGAGATATGCTTTACTTACCTCCCGCGACAGGCCGGGTCATGAGGCTCCACGGCGGTTTTCTCTCCACGGTTGAGACCCAACGCGTGATCCAGTTCTTGTCGGGCCAGGGCAAGCCTGACTTCGACACCAGCGTTCTGCAGGATCCCTCCGGCTCGGGTCCAGATGGGGACCCGGCCGGTCCCTTGGCCGAAGCGGAAGATCCGCTATACCGCCAAGCGGTGGAAATGGTGGTCACCACAGGCCAGGCCTCCGCCAGCAACCTGCAGCGCAAGCTAAGAATCGGCTACGCCAGGGCCTCGCGCCTTCTCGATGTCATGGAGCATCGAGGGATCGTCGGGCCGGTGGACGGCGCCAAGCCGCGCGAAATTCTGATGCGCCCTGAAGAGCTCGGAACTTGAGAAATTGGTCCGCCGGAGAACGCCCCATGCAGCGTGAATTGCGAATTGTCATCGAAAAAGGCGACATCATTAAGTTCCACGGTGACGCGATCGTCAATGCCGCCAACACGGACCTCGTTTTGGGAGGCGGTGTGGCGGGCGCCATACGGCGCGCGGGGGGACCGAGTATTCAAGAAGAATGCAAACGGATCGGCCCAATCCCGCTGGGGGAAGCCGCTGTCACCGGCGCCGGCGACTTGCCTGTCAAGTATGTCATCCACGCCGCTGCCATGGGTTTTTCCCAGCCCTGCACCGCCCAAAGTCTTCGTCAAGCGGTGGCCAACAGCCTGAAGCGATGCTTGGAAAACGGCGTTCGATCGGTCGCCTTTCCCGCGTTGGGAATGGGGATTGCAGGGTTTCCATTGAGAGAAGGCGCGCAGATTATGCTGCAGACCGTGGGGGATTACCTTCGGGAGCGCGATCATCCTGAACAGGTTCACTTCGTTCTTTTCGACGAAGATGCGCTTCAGATCTTCCGCGAAGCCTTCCGGAAGCAGCCATCCTGACCGTTCGCCTCTCGCGGCCCTGCCGGCCGGTCTCCGGTTTAATCCGGAGCACCCTGCAGATCACGTTCGCTGAAGCGGATCTGGGCGCGCTGAAACAGCCCCTGGAGTCCGTTCTTATCCACGCTTTTGATGTAGGCTTCCCTGGGCTCCACCAGTCCCTTGCTCACGAGTTCCAGCAATGAATCATTCAGACTTACATTGCCGAGAGCTTTTTGCGTCTGCATAAGAGATGTTACCTGGAAGGTCTTTCCTTCCCGGATCAGGTTGGCAACCGCACTGTTCACCATGAGGACTTCGAAAGCGGCGATTCGCCCCCCGCCCTTCTTCCGGCAGAGTGTCTGGGCCACGACCCCCTTCAGCGACTCCGACAGCATGACACGGATTTGCGCTTGCCGGTCCGCCGGAAACTGATCGATGATCCGGTCGATGGTCGAAGCCGCCGTGGTGGTGTGGAGGGTTCCGAAAACCAGGTGCCCCGTTTCCGCGGTCTCCAGGGCGATGGCAATGGTTTCCAGGTCCCTCATCTCTCCAACCAGGACGATGTCCGGGTCTTCGCGCAGCGCCGCCCGGAGCGCACGCTTGAAGCCCTCCGTGTGCAGCCCTACCTGCCGCTGGTTGATCAGGCACTTCTTGTTGGAGTGGACGAATTCGATCGGGTCCTCGATAGTAATAATGTGCTCGCTGCGATTGCTGTTCATATAGTCCACCAGGCCCGCGAGCGTTGTGGACTTTCCGGACCCCGTGGGGCCGGTCACCAGGACAAATCCTTTCGACAGCCAACACAAGTCAACGACCTTGGGGGGAACCCCCAAATCTTCAGGAGTCAGGATCTTTTCCGGGATCTGCCGGAACACAGCCCCCATTCCGTAACGGTCCATGAAGAAGTTGCACCGGAATCGGCATAGCCCGGCAATCTCATAGGCAAAATCCGTGTCATGGCTTG
>JARRNO010000017.1:0-17976 GCA_037384885.1 Acidobacteriota bacterium | reverse complement strand
CTGCGCGCGGCGGAGGCTTGATTTTCACCTTGTCAGCGCCGTGGTCCGGGCTGAATCGGACTTCCGGCAATACATCCTTTCAAGAAAGGGCGCCATCGGACTGATGCAGCTCATGCCCGCCACGGCCAAAGCATACGGGGTTCATGATCCGTGGAACGTGGAGCAGAACCTGTCAGGCGGTACGGCCTTTCTGAAAGACCTGCTGAAGCAATTCAATGGGAACATTCCTCTCGCTCTTGCTGCTTACAACGCCGGGAGCGACGCGGTGCTCCGGTTCGGGAACCGCATCCCCCCCTACCGGGAGACCGTCCACTACGTCTTTACGATTCTGCACGATTTCGGGCGGGACGGGCTGGTGGACAAGGCGCGCGCTCTGCTCTACAGGCCTTCGGACTATCAGCGGTACTATTTGGCCACGCGCGGCGAACGCCCCGATTACACCGTATTCTACATGTCGCTTGAAACGAGCGGCGCCTGGCATATTTACGACTATCCGCCCGCGGGGGTTAAGACCGTTCCCGTCGTGGTCAAGGAGGATTGGTGAACAAGACATGTCTTGCGACCGGCCGCAAATCCGTGCGGAGGGCCGCATGCGGATGCGCGATCCTCCTGCTTGCGTTCGCCGCTGCGGCGGCCCCTCCGCCCGAAAAACCGCTGGGGCTCTGGGACCGGGCCGTCCAGCTTTGCCGGCAGGTCGTCGTCCCGACCCACGCCGTTTTCAAAACCCAGGTCACCAACGGCAAGGGCAAGATTCTCAGCCGGGCCGAATTCACGTACCGCATCGAGATCGAGAAGGGCCGTCCCAAGCTTCTCGTGGTCAAGGCGATCGAAGACGGAAAAAATGTGACGGAAGAATACCGCGCAGCGGAGAAGAAGCGGCCGGGGAAGAAACACAAGCGGGGGCACGAAACCACCATCAACCTCAGTCCCTGGTACACCCCTTTTTCGCCGTCGGCTCAGGGAAGAACACACGTCACGCCTGCAGGGAAAACCGTCCTGGGAAAGCGTCAGGCCGCCCTTTACCGCTTCGAGCAGACAGACGCTTCCGGCGCTCATGCACTTGTAGGAAGCGCCTGGCTCGACGCCTCCACGGGCCTTCCCATCAAGGTGGAAGTTCATCCAGTGTCGCTGCCCAGGCACGTGGACTCCCTGGACACGACCATCTGGTACGAAAAGGGGCCGGGAGAGACTCTCTCCCCCGTCCGCACCCTGATTGAGGGCGGCGGCGGATTCCTTTGGATCCACCGGAAAGTCATCACCCGTATCGAATCTTCCGGGTTCCGGCTGCTCAAGCGTGCCGGGCCATAAGCCCCATCTGGGAGCGACGCCTTCCCAAACGGGGCGCTTTGCCCCGCCAACGCTTATAATGGCTGTCTGCGGGTTGCGCCCGCCCGGGGGCCCTCCGCTACAGCACATGGGGGATTCAATGTCACACGACGATCACAAGAACTATCACGACGACACGCGCTGCATCCACGCCGGCCAAGACCCTTCCAAGCAGCTCGGCGCGGTGACCATGCCGATCTATCAAACCTCCACCTTTGCCTTCGAGTCTCCGGAGCAGGGAGCCGCCCGCTTTAAGGGCACAGAAGACGGATACATCTACACCCGTCTCGGCAACCCCACGGTGCATGCCTTTGAGCAGAATGTGGCTGCGCTGGAAGAAGGTGAGGACGCCCTGGCCACGGCAACCGGCATGGCGGCCGTGAGCACCCTGTACTTCGCGCTTCTCTCCGCCGGCGACCACATCGTTTGTTCCCAGGCTCTATACGGCCCCAGCCGGCTCGTGCTCGAAAAGGACTTCAGCCGGTTCAATGTCAAATCGAGCTTTGTGGATACTTCGAACCTGGACGCCGTGAAGGCATCTTGGCGGCCTGAAACCAAGATCCTGTATATCGAGACGCCCACGAACCCAACGCTGGCGGTCACAGATATCCAGGCCTGTGCGGAAATCGCGCATGAACACGGCGCCCTGCTCATCGTGGACAACACCTTCATGAGCCCCATCCTCCAGAAGCCGTTCCGGTTTGGGGCCGACATCGTCCTGCACAGCATCACGAAGTTCATCAACGGGCACGCCGACGTGGTGGGAGGCGTTCTCGTCTTTCGCGACAAGCATCTCTACGTCAGGGTTAAAAAGGCCCTGCATTTTCTCGGCGGCACCATGGATCCCCATCAGTCCTGGCTGGTGCTTCGAGGGGTCAAAACGCTGGGAATGCGCGTCCGGACCGCCCAGGACAACGCCCGCGCCATAGCGGAGCTCCTGGCGTCCCACCCCGCGGTGGGCGAAGTCCGCTATCCGGGACTGCCCGGTCATCCGAAAGCCGACCTCATCGAACGACAAATGGAAGGGCCGGGAGCGCTCATTGCCTTCGAGTTGAAGGGCGGTATTGACGCCGGAAAGCGCCTCATGGGCAAGCTCAAGATCGCCGCGCTGGCCGTGTCACTGGGCGGCGTAGAGAGCCTGATCCAGCACCCCGCCAGCATGACGCATGCGGGCATGAGCCCGGAGGACCGCCTGGAAGCAGGCATTACGGACGGCCTCGTGCGGCTCTCGGTCGGCTGCGAAGATAAGGAAGACCGTTCCTGGGGTCCGCGACGTGGGCGCCCACATCGGGCGGGCGGTGTTTGGGGACCGGGTGGTCGGCATCAATTTCGCAGAGCTGTGGGTGAGCATCGATCCTCAAGCCGACTGTCCTTTGCAGGCAAAGGATGCTACAGCCGCCGGGTGCGGCGCGACGGTGTGAAGCGACTGGAACCAAGCTCGCTTGGTGACAAGCGATTCAGCCGGCCCGGCAGGGTGTATTAGCGCCCGCGGACCCGCGACAACCGCCAGACCCGCCAGCGCGATAAAAAATACGAAGCGTTCCTTGGTGCTCGCCGCTCTAGGCTTCTCTCCTACCCCGGGCACGGATTTACCCCGCCCCACTGCCTTGCTTCATTCAGCATTTTCTCCCTGCCTCACTGCCCCCCTGTGAATTTGCTTGCTTTCTTCGGGCAACGGCCGCGCATTATTCCATAGGTGCGATGCGTTACAATGAACCAGAGGTGATCGATGACGGAAAACGACCAGAGGCTGGCGGAAGGCATCCTGTTCACGGACCAGTACGAGCTGAGCATGGCCCAGCTCTATTTCAGGATGGGCCTTCACGAGAAGCGTTCCCAGTTCGACCACTTTTTCAGACACTACCCGGATTACGGCTTCCACCAGGCCGGATTCTGCATCAACGCAGGATTGGAATGGTTTGTGCACTGGCTGCGGCGCGCCCGGTTCCGCGAAGAGGACCTGGCCAACCTCCGCCTGCAGCGCAACCCGGCGGGCAAGCCCATCTTCGCTGAAGATTTCCTGGCCTGGCTGAAGAGCAACGCAAACTTGGAAGCCCTCTCCTTGAAGGCCATTCCCGAAGGCCGGGTCGTGCACGCAAACGTCCCCCTCAGCATCGTGGAGGGTCCGTTGGCGCTTGCCCAAATTGTCGAAACGGCGCTTCTGAACCACTTGAATTTCCAGACCCTCATCGCCACCAAGGCCGCCCGCATCCGCGAAAGCGCCCGGAAGGGCGCGCTTCTCGAATTCGGGCTGCGCCGGGGACACCATACGGGCGCTAACGCCGGCGCCAGGGCGGCGCTCATTGGAGGCGCGGATTTCACGTCCAACGTGGGCATGTCCCACGTGCTCGGGTTCCCGCCGAAGGGGACCCACGCCCACCGCATGGTCCAGGTGTTTATGGCGCTGGGCGGCGGCGAACTCGAGGCCTTCAGGGCCTACGCGGAGGTTTATCCCGACGACTGCCTTCTCCTCGTCGACACCATTGATACCCTTGGCAGCGGCGTCCCCAATGCCATCACGGTCTTCGAAGAACTGCGCGCCCGCGGACACCGGCCCGTCGGCATCCGCCTGGATTCCGGAGACCTGGCCCATCTGAGCATCCAGGCGGCGAAGATGCTGAACAGCGCCGGGTTTCCGGACGCAAAGATCGTACTGTCGAACGAACTGGACGAACTCGTCATCTGGCAGATCCTCACCCAGATCACCGAGGAAGCCCCCAAATACGGCGTCGATCCCGATCATCTCGTTCAGCGGCTGGTGTACGGTGTGGGAACGAGGCTGATCACCTCCCAGGGGCACCCCTCGCTCGGGGGCGTTTATAAGCTCGTGGCCGTGGAGAAAGACGGCGAGATGGCGCCCGTTCTCAAAATATCCGATTCCTCCGAGAAGACGGCAAACCCAGGCCCCAATACCGTCTGGCGGATTTACGATCCCAGGGGGAACGCCACCGCGGATCTGATCGGGCTTGCGGGGGAAGACCCTTGCTGCGCGGACAAGCTGATGCTCCGGCATCCCGCCGACGCCGCCAAACGGCGTTCCATTCCCCGAGAAGACATTTCCAGAATGGAGCCGTTGCTTGTGGATGTGATGAAAGACGGCAGGGTCGTTTACGATTTTCCATCCATCGAGAGGATTCGAGAGCTCCGGAACACGGATCTCGAAGTGCTCGACTCGGGCGTACGCCGCCTGGTCAATCCCCACGTCTACCATGTCTCTCTCACCCAGGCTTTGTGGGAGCTCAAACAGCGCTTGATCAACGCCGCTCTCAACGGCGCCGCCGGCGAATCAGACGCCTGAAGCGAGGCAAAGACCGGGCGGTCTTCCGCCAGCACCCAAACGACTTTCGTCCGCGTATTTCCCGCACGTTGGATAGCAGGTCCATATCTTAAGCAGGCCAGGGTTTCATGGGTTTTCCTGGGTTAAATCCCCCTCGCCACGATCCGTTTGATCCCCCTCCTTGAGACCGGAATGCGGCGTCCCTAGAATTGTCATCTCACGGACTTCGGTCGTTTCCGGCCGGCATTCCCGCGGGGGAAAGGAAAGCTGTCATGGAACCTTTCAAGTATCACGTCTATGTCTGCACGCAACAGAAGCCGCCCGGAGTGCCGGGCTGCACGGCTTCCGGCAGCGAATCCGTCCTGGAAGCCCTGAGGAAGGAAGTTTCCTCGGCAGGTCTGGACGATACGGTCCAGGTCACCACCTGCGGATCTCTGGGCCTTTGCGGTCGCGGCCCCAACCTGGTGGTCTACCCGGAGGGCGCCTGGTATTCCAAGGTTCAGATCGGGGACATCCCAGAACTTGTCCGTGAACATTTTGTCAACGGACGGCCCCTGGAGCGTCTCCTCAACAAGGACGCCGCGGCCCTTAAGTCCGAAATCCAGGAAAACCGGCAGCGCTACCTGGCCTTTCTGAAGGCGCAGGCCGAAGCCGGAAAGCAGGACAAGTCCTGAAGTAACGAAACGAATTCCAGAACCGGCGGAGCGGGCCTGATCTCACACCTTCATAACCTCCAACAAGGGCATCCCTCCAAATGCGCCTGAACGGCCCGCCCGCCAGTATTTCCAGACTGGAAGACGGCGCCGCAAAAAGCTCGGAAGATTTTCCCAAGAGAGCCCCGCCGGCTGGGGCCTGCCCTTGCGTCAGCCGAAGGCGGCTGATTCCGGACATCTTGAAGCATGGCCTTTTGATCTGAAGAACACCGCGATGGAGCCCCTGCAATCCCGGTGGCTTCCCACTTTCAATCAGACTTTCGGTCTCAATCCGCGGCGGCCGATTGAGCCCGGGAGCCGGCTCTGCTAAAGTATAGGCACGCATCGACGGGTCCTGAACGGGGCCGCGCCGCCGTGGAAGAAGACCGAAGGAGCGCCGATGGTTCTGCTTGCGGCCCTGATGTCCGGGGGCGCCTTTTGGAAGCACATGCCATTCTGGGTCCGCGTAGGGACCGGGCTCGTCATCCTTCTCGTCTTTTCGACGGGCTTTTCGCTGCCGGCCTGGAAGGAGCTGAGGCGCCGCCGGGCCTTCTTCCCCTGGGACTGGGGGCTCTCCATTTACCCCCTCGCGTTCTGGCTTCTGCTCTATTACTGGGGATTCGGCCCACACGAACCCGCCAACTTCATGGAACTGGCGCCGGTGGGCATGATGGTCATGCCGGTCAGTTATCTTCGTGCTTACGTCCTCAACCGGTACCTGACCAACCCGGTGGTGAGCTCCCTGGTTTCCATCCTTTTGCTTCTCGGATTCGCCGTATTGATGCGTCTCGTGATGCCGGCCCTCCCCACGTGACGCCGTTCCGCCACCTTCCAACTTCAGGCGGCTTTTCCCCCCTTCATGTTTTTCGGTTGCCACGATTTTGCAGGGACCGGCCGGGAGCGACCGCATCTTGATGCGGCGGCTCAGTGTGTTCCGCCGCGGGAGAAAGCCCGCTTTACAACGCGGCGGAACCGATGACGCCGGTAAGCGCGAAGCGCTCCGCTTCCGGCCGCCGGCACAATACCTCCCCCGGACGGGATATCACTTCTTGCCTGCACGAGGTCCGGCCGGCTCCAGGTACTGAACGCTGAAAAGGTTTCTCGGATCGGTCCACACCCGGCGCACCTCGAAAACACCGGCCGCCAGCTCCCGGAAATCCTCCGGGCTGTATTTGTAGGAATACTCCGTCAGCAGCGGCTCCCCGCCGCGGATCTCCAAACGCTTGCCGCCCAGCCTGACCGTATGGGCCTCGCGGCTTATCAGGTACATTTCAATTCTGCCGTGTTCCCGGTCGTAAACGGCCCGGTGATCGAACCGCCCGGGGTCAAAATCGGCGCCGAACTCCCGGTTCAAATTGGTGAGAATGTTTTTGTTGAACGCTGCGGTCACACCGCCTGCGTCGTTGTAGGCTTGTTCCAAGACGGAGACGTCTTTTTTGAGATCGACTCCAATGAGCAGCCCGCCCCCGGCGGCGCAAAGCCGCGAGATCCGGCGAAGCTGTTCCCTGGCCGCATCCGGTGTAAAATTGCCGATCGTGGAGCCGGGGTAGTAGACGACCCGGCGCTTGGAAGGCTCCCTCAATTCCGGCACCTCGAAGGGTCGGGTAAAGTCCGCGTGAACGGGCACAACCGGCAGGCCGGCATAGTCTTTCGAAAGGGCCGCGGCGGCGTGTTCAAGATGTTGGAGAGCGATGTCCACGGGTACATAGCCTGCCGGTGATTCGAGATGGTCCAGGAGCAGACGGACCTTGGTGCTGCTGCCGCTCCCCAGTTCCACGAGCAGGCACTGCGGGCCCAACGCGGAGCAGATCTCCCCGATACAGTCCCGCATGATCGCCATTTCCGTCCTCGTGGGGTAATATTCGTCAAGGGTGCAGATCCGGTCGAACAACTTCGAACCCTTTTCATCATAGAAATACTTGCTGGGGATCCGTCTGGGCGATTCAGCCAGGCTCGTCAGAATTTCCTCCAGGGCGTCACCGCTTACATCCGCAGAATACTCAATGGCCATCACGTCGCCTCCAGGTTTGTATTAACCCGCGTCCCGCGCGAGACGGAATCCGGCGAACTGCCATCGCGCATGCGGAACAAAGAAATTGCGGTAGGTGGCCCGGATATGGTCTCTGGATGTCACACAGGCCCCGCCACGAAGCACCATCTGGTTGGCCATGAACTTCCCGTTGTATTCTCCCAGCGCTCCGGGCAGAGGCGTGTAGCCGGGATAAGCGCAATACGGGCTTGAGGTCCACTCCCAGAGGTCGCCGTAAAGTTGCGCCACCGCCCAGGTGGCGGCGGCTCCAGAGACAGGCGATGGATGAAAGCGGCCCTGGTCGGCGAAATTGCCCACGATTGGGACTTCTCCGGCCACGTGCTCCCATTCCGCTTCGGTGGGGAGGCGGGCGCCCGCCCACCGCGCATAAGCGTCCGCTTCAAAGTAACTGACGTGGCACACGGGCTCGGAAGGGTCCAACGGCCTCAGGCCGGACAGCGTAAACACCTGCCGCTTCCCCTCCGCTTTTTCCCAGTAGAGAGGCCCCTCCCAACCTTCCTCCATGCGCGCGTCCCACCCGTCAGACAGCCAGAGTTCGGGCCGAGAATAACCACCGTCTTCCATGAAGGCGAGAAACTCGCCCGCCGTCACGAGCCGGGATGCGATGCGGTAGGGCTTGAGGTAAACCTTGTGCCTGGGAGTTTCATTGTCGTAGGCGAACGCCTCTCCTTCGTGGCCGATCTCCACCAGGCCGCCGTCATTTTCGAGCCATTTCATGTTCAGGACGGACACCCCCGTGGTTTCGCCGGGGTGGACCTCGCTGTACACGGGATGCAGAGGATTGACGGAAAAGACGTGCTTGATGTCCATGAGAAGCAGCTCCTGGTGCTGCTGCTCGTGATTCAGCCCCAATTCGACGATGGGAGCGATTTCGGCCAGCAGGTCGTCGTCCGCCCGTTCGAGCAGCGAGACCATGTAGCGGTTGACGTGCCTCCGGTACCCGTATATCTCCTCCACTGTCGGGCGGGACAAGAGGCCGCGCCGGCTTCTCGTAAAGCGGGGTCCCGCCTGGACGTAATAAGAATTAAACAGGAAAGGATAGAGGGGATCGGGCGGCTGGTAGTCCGGCGCGTGCCGGTTGAGGAGGAACGTTTCGAAAAACCAGGACGTATGGGCAAGATGCCACTTCGTGGGGCTGACATCCGGCATGGACTGGACGACATAATCCTCTGCCGCAAGCGGTTTGCAGAGGGTCTCGGTAAAGGCCCTGACCCCCCTGAACCGGTCCGCCCACATTTTGTTCTGTTCATTCATGGTTCAAACACCTTTATTGCACCGGCACCTTCATACCGCACCGTTGGGTTACCCTTTAAAACGCTGGGGAGACAACGCACATTCCAGGCGCCGGATCTCCTTGGAGCACCAGGCGCACAAAAAAGGGCGGCCTGAACCGGCCGCCCTTTCCGCTCTGCTTGGGAAATGGGGTCAGAGACCGTATTTCTCCACGATCTCTTCCTTGGTTTTGCCGAGGATCCCGTACTTCTCACCGATCTCTGTGAAGGCCCCGATGGCCCGGTCGAGATGTTCTTTTTCGTGCGCCGCCGAAAGCTGGACCCGGATCCGGGCCTGTCCCTTGGCGACCACGGGATAGTAGAAGCCGATGACATAGATCCCCTTGCCGTAAAGATCCCGGGCCATGTCCTGCGAAAGCTTGGCGTTGTAAAGCATGATGGGAACGATGGGGTGCTCGCCGGGCTTGATGCCGAACCCCGCCGCCGTCATTTTCTCGCGGAAGTACCGGGTATTCTCTTCCAACTTATCCCGCAGCGCCGTGCTTTCAAGAACGAGGTCCAGGGCCTGGTGGGCGGCCGAAACGACGACCGGCGGAAGGGTGTTGGAAAAGAGGTACGGCCGGGAGCGCTGCCGGAGCATTTCCACGATCTCTTTCCGGCCGGATGTGAATCCGCCGGAGGCTCCGCCAAGCGCTTTGCCGAGAGTAGAAGTTATGATGTCGATCCGGTCCTCCACACCCCAGTGCTCGTGCGTGCCCCGGCCGTGCTTGCCCATGAAACCCGTGGCGTGCGAATCATCCACCATCACCAGGGCGTCGTATTTCTCAGCCATCTCGCAGATGCCGGGAAGGTTGGCGATGTCGCCATCCATGGAAAAGACCCCGTCGGTGGCGATCAGGCGGAACCGCGCGGTCTGGGCCTCCTGCAGGCGCATTTCCAGGTTAGCCATGTCGGCGTGCTTGAAAATGAGCCGCTTGGCCTTGGACAACCGGACCCCGTCGATGATCGAGGCGTGGTTGAGTTCGTCGGTGATAATAGCGTCATCTTCTTTCATGAGGGTTTCGAACAACCCGCCGTTCGCGTCAAAGCAGGAAGAATAGAGGATGGTGGCGTCCGTGCCGAGAAATCGGCTGATCTTCGCCTCCAGGGCGGTATGGATATCCTGCGTGCCGCAGATGAACCGCACCGACGACATCCCATATCCCCGTTGGTCCAGCCCTCTGCGCGCCGCCTCGAGCAGGCTGGGATCGCTGGAAAGTCCCAGATAGTTGTTGGCGCAGAAATTCAAGACCTCCCGCGGCGGATCGTCCTGGGGGAAGGACACGTCGACAGCCGCCGCCTGGGGCGACCGGATCAGGCGCTCGTCCTTGTACAGGCCCTGTTCGCGGATCGATTTCAACTCGTCCTGGAGATAGTCCTTCATCTTGCCGTACATCGTAAGCGTCCTCCTGTTCTTTTCCGCCGCGCCGCCGGCGGATGGAGCCGGATGTCTACATACCCATCCGCTTCCGGGCCTGTTCCATTTCGTCCGCGGCCGGGAACATGACGACCTTGACGGAGTTCCGGGGCCGCGCCTGCGCGGCGGCGAATCCCTTCTCGAACTCGGCCAGGGGTAAAAGCTGGGTGATCATGGGCTTGACGTCGAGGCGGCCCGAGTTCAGAAGATTGCGTACCCGGTACCATGTGTCGAAAATCATCCGCCCCGAAATGCCGTGGATCTGAACGCCCTTGAAAACGATGGCGTTATTGTAGTCGAGACTCAGCGGCGATTGCGACATAACGCCGAAGGCGGAGAACCGCCCGCCGCGGCGCACCATCTGCAGGCCCTCTTCGAGGGCCCTGGGAGCCCCGGCCATTTCCACCACGATGTCCGCACCGTATCCCTGCGTGTGGTCCCTGACGTAAGCCACCCGGTCCAGGTCGGCGTTGGCGTCGAGGGTGTGGTCCGCGCCCATCTTACGGCCGATATCGAGGTTGTAAGGATTCTCTCCGACCAGGAAGATCTGCGTGACACCGCACGCCCGGGCGACACCCGCGGCGGCGACGCCCGTGGGGCCGTCACCGAGAATGACCATGGATTTGCCCGCAATGTCGTGGTCTTCGCCCAGGACCGCATAGACGGCGTTGCCCACCGGCTCCTGGATCGTGGCGATCTCAGGCGGCATTTGCGGGTCGTTCACCCAGCACACCGATTCGGGTACGGCGAAATACTCGGCGAAGGCTCCGTTGGTATCCACACCGAGGATCCGCATGTGATCCCCCACGTTGAGCTGGCCCACCAGCGCCGTGAGGTCTCCGGGGTCGTAAATGTGGGTCTCGGCTGAGATGTAGTCGCCCACCTTGATACGGTGGACCTGGTTTCCCACTTCCACGACTTCCCCCGCCACTTCATGGCCCATGATCTGAGGCAGGTGCGAGGCGCCGATGCGTCCGTTCGCCCAGGCGTCCCAGCGGTAGATGTGCACGTCGGTTCCGCAGATCGACGTGGCGCGCACCTTGACCAGGACCTGGTCGGGTGCGATTTTCGGCGTGTCGACCTCTTGCAGTTCCGCCCCGTTTTCAGGCTTGGTTTTTACGATGGCTTGCATGTTGTCTCCTTAGAATTCCCCCAAGCCATCAACTTTATCGCAAATCGCCCCGCCGGGCAAAGGTAGGACTCAATGAGGCGCCCGGCCCGCCGGAAGTGGAGACGAGAGGCCGGACCCAACGAAAGCCAACGGATTTGCAGCCACATGGGAATTTAAAGGGAAGCTTGTGGTCGAACGCCCCCGGTCCGGACAGAGCGGCGTTGCGTCCACATGGGCTTTCACCGGCCGTTTTGCGATCCTTTTTCGTCCGGCATCCGTCAGCCGGCTCCCAATGGATCGCGCCGCGACTCTAGCCTTTTTCCACCTCGAGCACGATTTTGCCGCGGCCGTGCCCCGTTTCCATCCGCTCGTGAGCACGGGCGGCGCGGTCGAGAGGCATGACCTCATCCACGACCGGTTCGATAAGTCCACGTTCGAGCAGCCGGGCCAGGGCGTCCAGAGTGTCTCGCCGCCTCTCCATGAAATGACAGTGCAGGGTGGCGTTTTTGAAAAAGGCCGGTGTAAGCCCCTCCAGGGGGCGATTGCCCATGTTCTCGGGCACGATGCTCACGACAACGCCGCCGGGCGAAAGGGTTTCGAAGCTCTGGAGGAGAACGTCTCCTCCCACCGTATCCAAAACCACATCAACACCTTCGCCCCGGGTCACCTCGTTCACCACCTGGACAAAGCTTTCCGAACGGTAATTGATGGGAACGTCCGCGCCCAGATCTTCCAAAAAGTCCTGATTATCCGGACCAGCGGTGGCGAACACCTCAGCGCCGATCCAGCTCGCCAGCTGCACCGCCATGGACCCGACGCCGCCTGCTCCGCCGTGAATCAGGACGACCTGCCCGGTCTTCAGCTGGGCGCGGTCGAAAAGCGCCTGCCAAGCCGTGCTTCCCGCCAAGGGAACAGCCGCGGCCTCCACGTGGCTCAGTCCAATGGGTTTCAGCGTGGCGATGGAGGCGTCCGCCACGTGATAATCGGCATAGGCGCCCTGGAGATTCAGCTCCGGGGTGTAGTACACCTCGTCCCCGGAGGTGAATTCACTCACGCCGGCGCCCACGCTTTCCACCACGCCGGAACAATCGTATCCGAGCACCAGGGGAAAATCGAAGTTCAAGGGAACGGCCCCCGCCCGGATCTTATAGTCCACCGGATTGGCGCCGCATGCCACCACCTTGACCAGGATCTGGCCCGGCCCCGGCTCGGGCTTGGGAAGCACCATTTCCTTGAGCTGATCCGCACCGCCGAACTTCGAGATTGCAATCGCTTTCATAGGCGCCTCCTCTTTCCCATACAGTAAGTCGGTCCCAATTGTGAAACAACCGGCGCAGAGGGTTGATGCCCGCCCTGCGCCGCCGCGGGTTCACCCTGGAGGGGCATCGTTCTCGAGGCGCTTCTCCAGTTGGGCCTCAAGGCCCTTCAGATATTTCAGTTCTCCTTCGAGGCGCCTCTGCTGGTCTACGACCTGGACTCGCTGGGACTGCAAAATCCGCTCTCTGTCGGCCAGGAGCGACTCTCCCCTGCTCCGCTCCAATCCGATGCAGCTGGCTTGGCTGTTGGGTCCGGGATCGGGGAGAGCGTCGCGCCCACCCTGGACGCTTGCCAATTGCCGGTCGATATCGGCGAGCATGTCGGTCGTCTTTCGGAGCAGCGTCCTGCAGGTCTTCAAACGCGTGTGGATCTTCCGCTCCATTTCCCACTCGAAGAAATGCGGACGGGGAGGCTGCTCCGAAAGGGAAGCGAGCAGCAGGAGCCCGGGGCACGCATCTCCCATGTCGTTCAGGCTGGCGAAAGTCTTCTCGCTCTTCCAGACCAGCGTCTCCCTGCAAAGCAGAGGCCTGGCCGGTTCTCCCTTCCGCCCAAACCGCCTGACCAGCTCGTCCCTCACGGCCGTTACGCTGCGTTGTCCCTTGACATAAATCACAACACGGGCCAGCTTGCCGTCTCTGAATTCGTATTCCGCCCGCTGGATGCGGGCCTTGCCGTACCGGGTTGTACCGGCGGGGTCCGTATAGACAGGAAGCCTGAATCCTGTGTCGCCCCCAACCAGCTGCCACGCGCCTGGAACCGCCTGCCCCCATTTCATGGGACCGAATCCGTCGGGGCCGGCGGCTCGGCAGCTGAGGCCAGCGGCCAGGACCAGCACGATGCAGGCCGCAATCTTCTTCACCATGTCAAAACCCTCCCGACTTTAAGTATACGACCGCTGGAATGAAGAGATCGTCTTCACGGTTTCATTCACCTGGCGGAAAGACTTTTGAAGATCCGCTCCCGGCAGGGAACTCAAGGGAGGCTGCCATGAAAATCAGAGTGTTTCTCATGTTCATCGCCCTCCTGGCGGGAGCGACCGTTTTAACGATCTACATGGGAGAACCTGCGGCTGAAGCTCCGCCGCGCCGTTCCAAGGAGAAAAGGATGATCGATCCCTGGACAATTCCGATGGGCCGGAAGGTCGACCTTTCTCGCAAGGAGTGGAAGGAATTTCTTTCACCCGAGGTGTTTTATATCACTCGGGAAAAGGGAACCGAGCGGGCCTTTTCCGGCAAATACGCCGAGTTTTTCGAACCCGGCGTCTACAAGTGCGCCTGCTGTGGGATACCGCTTTTCAGCTCCAAGGCCAAGTTCGATTCCGGCAGCGGATGGCCCAGCTTCTGGAAGCCCGTTGAAGAAGGACGAGTGGCCGCCGAATCGGACCGGTCCCTCATGATGGTCCGCACCGAAGTCCACTGCGCCCGCTGCAGCGCCCATCTCGGGCACGTCTTCGAAGACGGGCCGCCCCCCACCGGCCTGCGCTACTGCCTGAATTCACCGGCCTTGGTCTTCATTCCCTCAAGCGTCCAAGACGCCGGCGGCCCCGGCTAAAAGCTCCACTTGACACCCAGGCGCAAGAAACGCGGTTGCTGAAGCATGGTGGCGCTTCCCCAGTACGGGTCGCGCTGTAGATTTCCCGAAAAGACGTCCGCCAGGCTGGTTGGCGTCACGTAGTAATTCTGATAGGCCGCCACGGCCACTTGGCGGTTCGCCACGTTGAACAGATCGGCGAACAAGGACAGCGTCGAAGTTTTAACCCTGAAATCATACTGCGCGTGCAGGTCCAACCGCCAAAGGCTTGGAAGCCGGTCCGTTCCCCTGGGCGCCGCAAAGAGGGTCCCGTATCCCGGCCCATTCAGCGGATACTGGTAAAGCTTGTTGATGGGACGGCCTGTGTGGTAGATGAAGTCCGCCCCCAGCGACAATCCCCCATCGAACTTGTAGAACCCCTGCAGTTTCACATAGCTCCGGATGTCCTGCGGCAGGTAACCGTAGCGGTTCTGGTTGTAAATGCGCTCCGGAAAATCATAGGCCGTGCTGATGTCCGGCGAAAGCGCGTCCACGCTGTACCCCCCGGAGCCGCCCGAATAATTTCCTTTCAGGTAGGACAGCGTATAGCTGGCGTTAAGATACCAGTGGTGCGAAAAGCGCTTCTGGGCCGTGAACGTGTAGGCCAGGTAATGGCGGATAGGGTGTGCGAAGCGTTCGTAATCGGGAAGCACGGCCGCCCAGCGGTCCATAACGGAAGGCCACTGGCCCGTGCCGGGATTCATCAGATAGAAGGCGATGTTTCCCTGATTGTCGAGATATCCCACGTCCTCAAGGACCCGCCCCAGGCTCCGGTACTGGATTTTCAGGCCGATGGTGAAGTCCGGGAATAGCTCGTACTCGGCGCCGGCCATGTATTCATCGTTATATTGATTTTTTGTTCCTGGAAGCATCGCTGTCGGCGTCGCGCCAAAGGTGTAGGAAGAGTAGGGGAATCCGTAGGCTGTCACGGTGTAATACCGTTCATGGCCCGGGTCCATGGTGAAGGACGCCGCGATAGGTACGCGCTGATAGTAGCGGCCGTAATAGAGATAAGTTTTAGACCGGCCGTTGTGGGCGAAGTCCCATGTGAATCCGACACGGGGAGACCACGAATCAAGAGAAGCGTTCGGCCCCTCGTTGGGCAGCAGCTCATTCCGCTCCCACCGCACGCCATACGAAAGGGCCGCATGATCGGTGACGGACCAGTTGTCCTGGACAAATGCGGCGATGTACCGCCCGTGCTCCAGGCTGTAGGGGTTCTGCAAGGTGCTCTTGAAGACAAAAGCATAATCTTGGAGGTTCGCCGAGAACATGGGTGTTGACGGGAACTGCCCCTGGACCGCGTACTGGGCGCCTCCGGTATACCCGTTGTAGCTGTCCCAGCGCGTGTTTTCGAGCTGGCCCCCGAACTTGATCTGGTGGCGGTGAACCATCCAGGTCACTTTCGTCTGCAGTTGGAACATGTCCCTGTTGTCCCAGTACATGATACCCGTTCCGCTGCCGATACTTAGGTTGGGAGACCAGTCGTAGCTGATGATTTGGGGGCGACCGTAACCGGCCTCCTCCCAGGGAAGAATCTGCGCCACCTGGTGCACCTTGCCGATCTGGGTCTCCTGGTAGAGATTTGGCCCCCAGCTCGCATACCACTTGAGGGAGGCATCGTAGCCGTGCAAGTAGCGCCGGGTCATCCGCGCCCTTGGATCCACTGTGGGGACGACCGGGTTGGAGTTCGGCTGGTTTCCGGCCCCCTCGTTGAGCCATTCGTGAGCGGGGTTGGAGAAAAAGGTCAGCTCGAGGTTGTGGGCGTCGTTGATCCTGAAATTCAACTTCGCCAGCCCAATCCAGTTCTTCTGCAGGTCGTCGTAGCTGTAGGGCAGATATAGGTGGACGCTGGAGTCGTAAACATTGGTCAAATTGGAGGTTCCCTCGTAGTGCTGCGTATAGAGCGTCGGGTTGAAGCCGATGAAATACCACAACCGGTCGCGGATGATCGGACCGCCCAGGTCGAAGCCGTAATCGTAGTTGTGGAAGGGCTGGGGACGGTTGGGCGAGAGTGCGGTGGATTCCTGGTTGGCCGCCAGTGACTGGTCCGTGTAGTAGCCGAAGACCTCGCCGTGGAGGTGATTGGATCCCGATTTCGTCAGAATGTTGACCATACCGCCCGTGGAGGCTCCGTATTCCGCGTCCAGCCCCCCTGTATAAATGCTGATCTCCTGGGCGAAGTTGTAATTGAAGTTAACGGCCAGAACGCCTCCGACCGGGTCCGTCAGATTCAACCCATCCATGAAATACATGTTCTCCGTCGCGCTGGAACCTGCCATGCCCGGATTGGGAGGCGAGGACATGCCCGAGTCCACAACATTGGGCGCCAGGTAAAATGCTTTCTGAATTTCGCGCCCTACGGGGATCGATTCCATCTCCTGCTGGGTCAGGATAGTGGAAATTTTCGTATCCTTCAGATCCAAGAGCTTCGGTTGAGCCCGCACTTCAACCTGCTCGCCGCCGCTGCTCAGCACGAACTGGGTGGTGGTGGTCATGCCCAGGCCCACGCGGAGCCCGGATTGAACGACCTTGTTGAAGCCGGGCGCGACTGCCGTCACTTTATAGTCCGAAGCGGGCGGCAGGGAAGAGATCAGGAACTCCCCGTCTTTGTCGGCCATGGTCTTGCGAGGTCCCTGCAAGTGGGACGAAGTCACCGTGACCCGGGCGTCCGCAATGGGCACGCCTTTCTCATCCACGACACGTCCGGCCACCGACCCCGTCGGTGCTTGCGCCGCAAGCGGCAGCAACACCAGCAATGCAGCGGTTACCCATAGGATATGGAGAAGAGAACGCTTCATGACGTACCCCCTTTCCGAACAACCCTCCAAGGCCCAAAATCCTCGGGTCGCGTCCCGGGTAGGCGCCGCCTAGAGGAAAAGAACCGTGGACGGTGCGCCTCGGGAAGGGCCCCCATCGAAGCGGGAACATCAAGCAGCGGAATCAGATGTGACACCACCTACCCGCCCGCTGTGAAGGCAGCGGCCTCCCGTAGCCGGCGGCGGGTATCTATGGGCTATACATTCATCATAGGAAGCTGCCTGCGGGAAGTCAACGTTCCTAAAGTCGCGCTTGCCCGGGATCGCCCTGTCATGCTAAGCATGGGATATTCCCGATCCGCCGTTTTTTCAGGTCCGATTGAGACGGTGCTTGTCGTTCCATTCCAAAGGAGGTGAATGATGCCGGACCCGACCGGAATCTCCCAGCGCAAACACGCCGGAATCGACCGCCGGCGGTTTCTCGCCAGGCTTTCCGCCATGGGCTTCGCCGCCATGGCTTTCCCGCAGGTTCTTTACGCCCTCGCCAGTCAGAAAGGCGCCGTCACCAAAGAAGTAATCGTGGACGCCGAAAAGCTGGCCGCGGTCAGCTTCACCGACGCTCAGCGCGACCTGATGCTTAAGGGACTCAACAGCCTGGAAAAGGACTTCCGGACGCTCAGGAAGGTGCCCCTTCCCAACCGCGTCCCTCCCGCTCTGGACTTCAGACCGCTCCTCCCGGGAAGCGCTCCGCCGGACGAGAAGGCGTCTTTTCTTCCCGCCAAAGCCAAACCGGCAGCCGTCAAAGGAGGTGTGGACTCCCTCGCTTTCCTTCCGGTCGGGCGGCTGGCGCGCCTGCTCCGGGCCGGCAAAGTTAAATCCGTGGACCTGACCCGGATGTACATCGGCCGCCTGAAGCGCTACGACCCGGTGCTCCACTGCGTGATCACGCTGACCGAGGAGCGCGCCATGAAGCAGGCCGAGCAGGCCGATCGCGAACTGGCCGCAGGCCGGGACCGGGGACCGCTGCACGGCATCCCCTGGGGCGCCAAGGATCTCTTCGCCGTCAAGGGGTACCGGACGACCTGGGGCGCAGCCCCTTACAAGAACCAGGTCATCGACGAGGACGCCGCCATCGTGGAGCGGCTGGACGCGGCCGGGGCCGTTCTGGTGGCCAAGCTCAGCCTCGG
>JARRNO010000016.1:0-20957 GCA_037384885.1 Acidobacteriota bacterium | reverse complement strand
GGTGATTATACCGTCAACTTGAAGAGATTCGAAGCTGTTTTTTCCATCCCGATGAGCCGAGGGGCATGATCTGACATGGGAATGTGCCCTATACTATGGCCATGAAGCAGCCTCTCATACACAACCTGCTGATCGCAGTCTTCTGCCTTCTCCTGTGCTCCTGCAGGAGCGGCGGACCTCTCATGGCGCCCCTGCCCGGGTGGCGGGTGCGGGACATCCCCCTTCCCTCGGGCACCGCCACCTCCGGAAGCCTCGCGCTCGACGCGGCCGGCGGGCGGCTTTATCTGGGGCGACCCGGTGCCGGCGGCATTCTTTCGGTGGACCTTTCGAGCGAAAGGTCCGCAACGATCACCGCCCGTCTTCCCCACGTCGGCGCCATGTGCGTGGTCCCCGGATTTCATGTGCTGGCCGCCGCCCTGCCTGGAAAACATTCCATTGCCATTTTCGAGACGCGGACCGGCCGCGAACTGGATCGCTACCAGGTTCCCTTGACGCCCGAAGCCTTGCAGCCTGTGCCGGGAAGCCCCCTCGTCCTGGTGGGGGATCGCCGTCGAAACCACCTGGTTTCACTAAACATTCTCACCGGGGTGCCCGGTCCGCTCCTTTCCATGAAGGTCCCCTTCCGAGGGCTTTGCTATGACCCGGTCACCCGGAAGGTGCTGGCCGCACTGCCGGACCAGAATGCGGTGGCGGAAATCGACCTGAAGCAGGGGGTCGTATCGGCCCGGCACGCCGTCCCCGGGAAAGGACGTCCTGACTGGATTGCCGTCAGCAGGCATCCCCACCGGGCGTACGTCCTGTGCGGGAGACAGGACCGCCTCTACGTGTTCGATTTGAAAGACTTCTCGGTGGTTGAAACGCTGCGGACGGGCAGCGATCCGGATTCAATGGCCGTGGACCGGAGATGGCGGCGCGTTTATGTGGCCTGCCGGTCCGGAATGTTGAACATTTACGCCCCCGCGGGAGGCCGCCTGAAAGCCGTGGCCGGGTTTTTCGTGGGACCGGGAGCCCGACGCGTCGCCGTGGATTCGAAAACCCACCGCTTTTACGTCCCGGTTCTCAATTCCAAGCAGAAGCCGGTCATCCGGGAGTTCATTCCGCCTGGAAAGTCATGAAGGCATCGAGCTCAGACGGTTCGGACTTCCCGCTCCAGTTGGATCCCGAATCTCCCGCACACCCCGGCCTCGATGGTTTCGGCCAATGCGATCAGGTCCTTCGCCGGTCCGCCGGCGTTGACGAGCGCCAGGGCGTGACGGTGGGAGATGCCGGCTCCCCCCCGTTTCATTCCCTTGCTGAACCCCGCCTGTTCCACGAGCCACGCGGCCGGAACCTTGATCTTTCCTTCGGCGGCGTCAAACGAGGGAACCTCGCCCTGCCCCCCCGAGGCCGTCCACCGGGCTTTCAGATCGAGGAACTCCGCGGGAGAAAGAACCGGATTCAGAAAAAATGATCCCGCCGACCGGGTGTCGGGGTCGTCCGGGTCGATCAGCATGGATTTGCTCCGCCGAATATCCAGCACCGTTTCCCGGATTCTCGCCAGGGCCTGCCGGGGTTCGAGTCCCTCGAGGCCGCCACGCCCATCGAGGGCCCGCAGGAGTTCATCGTACCTGGGAGACTTCGGAGAGCCGCGCCGCAGCCTGAACGACACCCGGGTGATGACGTAGCGGTCCCGGTCCACCGTTTTGAACCGGCTGGTTCGGTAAGCGAACGCGCACTGAGCGCCCTTGAAACGCAAGCATTTTCCGGTCGCGGCATCCAACGCCTCTACCTCTTCCACGCACTGTGAGACTTCCTGGCCGTAGGCGCCGACGTTCTGGACGGGGGTTGCCCCCACGCTGCCGGGGATCCCAGAAAGGCACTCGATCCCTGCGAAGCCCCCCTTTACGGCGCATGCCACGAGCGAATCCCATTCCACGCCCGCTCCGGCCGACAAAATCGCCTCCCGGCCGGCTCTGGACAAGGCTACCCCGGGGACCGCCACCCGGATGACCAGCCCGGCAAATCCGGTGTCAGAAACAAGCAAATTGCTGCCGCCGCCGAGAACCAGCACGGGCAGGGAACGCCTCCCGGCCTCGTCGAGCGCCTCGCGAATTTCCCCGATTTGACGGCATTCTGCAAAGAGTTCGGCGGGACCGCCGACCCCAAAGGTCGTGTAGGGCGCCAGGGGGATATTGGTCTGAAATTCGACGGCCAATCCATTCTCCGCGTCGCCGGCGGCGTTCCGCCTGCGCCGGCGCTGCGATTATTGTACACGCATTGGCGGGAGGGCGGAGATTTCAGGACTCGGCCGCTTTTGGGGGTTCGCGCCGCCCCCCTTCCGCCGGAACGAGGTCATCTTGGCTGAACCCCAGCGGTACGGCCCCTTTCTCCATCCACGCGTAGCGCCCTTCAAGGGTTTCCCTTCCGATTCGGTATTTGAAGTCGTCGTCGGTGTGCCACATGTCCTTAAAGAGGCGCCTCACCTTGCGCCTGCTGTCGCGGCAAAAAAGGTCCGCCGCGCGTGTGGCTTCCCGTATATGTGCGTCCTTGGCATCCGCCATCCGGGTCGCCTTCACACAGGCGGCCGCCATGGCGAAGAGTTCCATGGCGATGTCCACCGCCCGGAAAAGGAACGCCTGCTTTCGCTGAAGCTTCCCCTGGTAGATCATCATCCCGTGGAAAACCGTCCTGGAGAGTTTCCGGCTCGACCGCTCTACGAAACGCAGGTGGGAGGCGAGCACGCCGAACGTATTATACTTGGGCCACAACCCCCAGCCGATCCACCGCGATGGGTACCACCATGCGTAGAAGGCTGCGATGCCCGGCAGCGCCGCGAGCTTCGCCCCGACCGTTTTTTTGGGATCGATCAAGGCGCCCGCCACCTGCAGGTGCTTGTCCACCGCTTCCCGGGCCATGAACAGATGCATGATTTCACTGGACCCTTCGAAAATTCGATTGATCCGGGAATCGCGCAGGAGCCGCTCCACGCCGATGGGGGCTTCTCCCCTGTTTTCAAGGGAAGCCTCTGTTTCAAAGCCCCGGCCGCCGCGGATCTGAAGGGTGTCATCCACCAGGCGCCAACCCTGCGTGGTGTTGTATTCCTTGGCCGCCGAAGCTTCCAGGCGAATGTCGCGGTTCCCCATATCGGCAAGTTCGGCGGAAATCTCGGCCACCGCCTCCATTGCAAAGGCCGTCCCCGTCATGTCGGCAAGCTTGTGGGCGACCGCCTCATGCTCACCCACCGGACGGCCCCACTGCACTCTCGCGTTGCCCCACTTCCGGCAGATTTCGAGGCAGGCCTTGGCCGTTCCGGCCGTGGCCGCGGGAAGGGTCAAACGTCCAGTATTCAGTGTAATCAGAGCGATTTTGAGGCCCTTGCCCTCTTCACCGATCAAATTCTCGCGAGGAACCCGGACGTTGTGAAATGAAACGACCCCGTTGGCGAGGGCCTTCAAGCCCATGAACCGGCACCGCGTGTCCACTCGCACGCCTTCCCAGGCCGATTCCACGATGAAGGCGCTGATCTTGTCCGTCTCCGGATTCCGTGCCATCACGACAAATAGATCAGCGATGGTGCCGTTGGTGCACCAGAGCTTGTTCCCGTTCAGGACGAAGGCCTGGCCGTCGGAAGACGGCTCGGCCTGCGTGGTGAGGCGCGCCGGATCGGATCCCACCGCCGGTTCAGTCAGGGCGAAGGCGCTGACCGCTCCACGGGCGCAGAGCGGGAGGTACTTTTTCTTTTGCGCCTCTGTTCCGAAGAGCTTAAGCGGCTGGGGAACGCCGATGGACTGGTGGGCGGACAGCAGGGCCGTCAGGTTTCCATCGTAGCTGCCCAGGAGGGTCATGACCCGGCCGTATTCCAGTTGGCTGAATCCCAATCCGCCGTACTCCTTCGGAATTTTCATGCCGAAGCAGCCCAGCTCGGTCAAACCCTGGATCACCTGTCTGGGGTATTCGCCCGTACGGTCGATTTCAGCCGGATCGACCTCCTCTATAAGAAAGCGTTTCAGCCGCTCGAAGAAATCGCGGAACTCGGGCCGCTCCTCTTCGTGGCGCGCACCATCGTAAAGGAGGTCCAGGTGGAAACGGCCCAGAAAGAGTTCGCGCATGAAGCTGGGGCGGGTCCACTCGGTTTCCCGGGATGCCTCGGCCACTTCCAGGGATTTCGCTTCCTCGCTTTTGGTTGAATCAGGCGAACGCATCGCAAGAACCTCCATCTATCATAAGAGAGCACGCGAACGCCCGTTTTAAATGGAATGAGACAGGAAGAAGCGGGCGCGCCGCGCCCTCGAATCTACTTGTTTAACAACGGAAAGCCACTGGAAATTCGACGGCGTCGGTAGATGCCTGGGCACGCATTTTTCACCGAGGATGAAAACGAGACGACGGCGTGGCTCACGAATCACAGGAACCCCGCCCAGGTCGAAGAAGGCGTGCGCCGGCTCGAGGAACAATAAAGGGAGGATGACACGGCGGGCGTGGATCCATCCGCCGGTCCGGCCGGTTAACGGTAGAGAATTCCGGACTAGAGCATCCGTGTCACGGCGGCGTGGACGAGCTGCATGACGGGCCCCGGGTAGACGCCGACCCAGACCAGCAACAGCGTCAGCGCCGAAATCAGCGCGGCGCCTGTCAGGGAAATGGCAGAACGGCCCGCGGGTTCACCGGCCGTTTTTTCCTCGGGAGAGGAATAGATGGCCACCACGATCCTCAAGTAGTAGAACAGGCCCACGGTGCTCGTGAGGACCAGGAGAAGGACCAGAACCCAGAGAGCCGATCCGACACCGGCGCGCACCAGGAAGAATTTGCCCACGAACCCGGCGGTCAGGGGAATGCCTGCCAGTGAGAAGAGGCTCGCCGTCATGGCGCCGGCCAGCCAAGGGTGGCGCCGGGCGAGACCGCGGTAGTCGCCCATTTCCTCGGCTTCCCGCTTGGCTCCCGACAGGGCGGTCATGACGCTGAAAGCACCCAGCGTCGTCAGGAAGTAAGCCACGAGGTAAAAGGTGACGGCGGGAGCCGCCATGATTCCGCCGGCGAGAAAGGCCACCAGGATATAGCCGAGGTGGGCGATGGAGGAGTAGGCGAGGATGCGCTTGACGTTGTTCTGAAACAGGGCCAGGAAGTTGCCGACGATCATGGACGCCCCGGCGATCACCGCGAAGGCCCAGAAGACGGCTGTATTGGAAAGCGACCCGCTGGTATAGAAATACCGGAGCATCAACGCCACCATGGCCCCCTTGGAGGCCGTGGCGACAAAGGCGGTCACCGGCGCCGGCGCGCCTTCGTACACGTCGGGCGTCCAAAGATGGAACGGAACAACGGCGAGCTTGAACCCGACGCCGACCACGATCATCCCGACGCCAGCCAGAAATAGGGCCGGATAGCCTGCCGTCTCCATGTGGTGAACGGATGCTGCCAGGGATGAGAAGGCCAACGTTCCTGTTTCCGCGTAGACCAGGGCCATGCCGAACAGCAGGAAAGAGGCGGACGTCGCCGCCAGAACAAGGTATTTAACNCTTCCAGGCTTCGTGCGCTGTCGCGCAGGTAGGCCACCAGGCCGTAAAGGGATACGCTCAGAATTTCAAGTCCCACAAAGAAGGAGGCGAAGTGGGACGAAGCGACCAGCACCATGCCGCCCAGGCCCGCGAGCATGAGCAGCAGGTAATATTCCTCGGGCCGGGTGACGTCTGAGCGGGATTCCAGATAGTCATAGGACATGACCGCCACCGCGAAGGTGGTCAGGACGAGGAGTCCCACAAAGAACAGGGCGTAAGGATCCAGGCTCAGCAGCGGTGTCACCTGCCGGGGAGCGAAGCGGGCCGTCCAGGGCACGCAAGCGAATGCGCCCGCAAGCCCGATGAGGGTCAGGGAAAAGGCCGCTTTGTGGGACCGGTGGAACGCCGTCACCAGCATGACGACCACAATGGCGGCGCTGACGATGATAAACGGCGCAAGAGCCAGGACATCCGTCCAGTTCACAGTTCACCTCCATCGTTGCGCTTCGCCGTTCCTGTGGAAACGCGTTCCATGAGGGCGGCCGCTTCTTGTCTTTTCGCCGCGCCGGGAACCTTGGCATCCGCCAGGGCCACGGGGTTCATGGCTGCCTCGAGGGCGGGCGCCGCCGTCTTGAGCACCGGCTGCGGGTAGAGCCCAAGCCAGACGAGCGCGGCGATCATGGCCCCCATGACGGCCATGTCGCGAACGCGGAAATCGCGGACCCTGGTGTCTTCCATCCCCGACCCGTGGAAGGACTTCTGGACGATCCAGAGAGAGTAAATGGAGGCCGCCACCAGGCCGATCGTTGCGAACACGGTCAAGGTCACGCTGGCTTGGTAACTGCCGATCAGGACCAGGAACTCTCCGATGAAGTTGCCCAGTCCGGGTAGGCCGAGCGAGGCCATGGCCAGCACCATGCCCACGCCTCCCATGCGGGGCAGGGCCTTCCAGAGGCCCCCCATCTTCCGCAAGTCGCGGGTGTGCAGCCGCTCCTGCAGGGCGCCCACCAGGATGAAGAGCCCGCCCGTGCTCAGGCCGTGGCAGATCATTTCCATCACGGCGCCCTGCTGGGCGATCTGGTTAAAGGCGAAGATGCCGAGCAGCACGAAGCCCAGGTGGCTGACGCTCGTGTAGGCCACCAGCCGTTTCAAGTCGGTCTGGGCGAAGGCCAGGATCGCGCCGTAAAGGATGCCGATGACGGCAAGAAGCATGGCGATGGGGGCGAAGCGGTGGGCCGCATCCGGAAAGAGCGGAAGGACGAAGCGGATGAGTCCGTAGGCGCCTGTCTTCAGGAGCAATCCGGCCAGGATGACCGAGCCCGCCGTAGGCGCCTCCGTGTGGGCGTCCGGCAGCCAGGGGTGAAACGGAAACATGGGCAGCTTCACGGCGAAGGCGATGAAGAAGCCCAGCATGAGAAGCATGCCGGTCAACGGCGTGAGCGCCGTCCCCAGCAGCTTGGAATACTCGAAGGTCAGAACCCCGGTCTGGTGATAGTGGACGAAGTAGAGGCCCAGGATGGACAGCAGCATGAGCAGACCGCTGGCCTGCGTGAAGAGGAAGAACTTCACCGCTGCATAGATCCGGTTTTCGTGCCCCCAGATGCTGATCAGGAAGTACATGGGGATCAGCATCAACTCCCAGAAGAAGTAGAAGAGGAACAGGTCCATCGCAAGGAAGACACCGACGACCCCGGCCAGGATCCACATCAGGTTGAAGTGGAAAAACCCGACCCGGTCGGTGATCTCGGTCCACGAGCAGACGACGGAAGCGATGCCCAGAAAGAAAGTGAGCACGAGCATGAGCAGGCTGAGCCCGTCCATGGCGAGATGGAACCGGATGCCAAACTGGGGAATCCAGGAAAGGTCCACCTGGGTCATCCACCGGCCTGTAGCGCCGTGGAGATGTCCGGAATAGCTCTGAATCCACAGCCATGCCGAGAGCACCAGGTCCAGGGCCACCGCCCCGAGGGAAATCCAGCGGGGCCAGGCGTGGCTGATTCTGCCGGACGCCCAGGCCAGGAGTCCGCCGGCCAACAAGATGACGATCAACCAGATCAGGATCATGCGAACACCACTATTGCAATGACCACGACCGCCCCGAAGGCGATGCCCGTGGCGTACCAGCGAATCCGCCCCGTCTGGGTGCGGCTGAAGCCGACATGCAGGGCTTTGCTTCCCCAACCGATGGCCGCGTAAATGCGGTCCACCACGTCCGCCCGGTTGACGTCCGCAAGCCAGACGTAGGGTTTGACGATCAAACCGTCATAAAGCCAGTCGAAGCCCCATCCGCTGAACCAGTACCGGTGCAGAAGCTTGGAAATCCCCGGCTTCATGATTCCCTCGGCCAGTTTCGGCTTCTGCAGGTAGAAGAGATAGGCCAGGTAAATGCCCGTCAGTGTCACCACGGCCGCGATGATCTGAAGGACATACTCTGTGCCCAGGCTTTCGTGCAGCACTTTCATGGACGGCAGCGCCGAATGCAGGAAGTCCGAAAAGAGCGGAAAGTTTCCGAGGGTCTTGGGAATTTCGACGAACCCGCCGATGATGGACAGCACGGCCAGCGTGACCAGTGGAATCTTGATCTTCCAGGTCGGCCGGTGGGTCGCCTGGTTGTGGGCTTTGCCGAAGAAGGTGATAAAGACCATGCGGAAGGTGTAGATGGAGGTCACGAAGGCGCCGGCAAGGCCGGCCGCCCAGAGCCACTTGCTGCCGTCCGCGGAGGTCCACGCGGCGGCGATGATCATGTCTTTGCTGAAAAAACCCGCGGTGACAAGCGGGAGGGCCGCCAGGGACGCCGAGGCGATCAAAAAGGTCCAGAAGGTGACCGGAAGCTGCTTTCTCAGCCCGCCCATCTTGAACATGTCCTGCTCGTGGTGCAGGCACACGATGATGGCTCCGGCTCCGAGGAAGAGCAGCGCCTTGAAGAAGGCGTGCGTCATGAAGTGGAAGATGGCGGCGGACCAAGCGCCCACCCCCAGGGCGAGAAACATGTAGCCGATCTGGCTGATAGTGGAATAGGCCAGCACGCGTTTGATGTCGCTCTGGGTCATGGCTGCGAAGCCCGAGATCAGCAGAGTCAGAGCGCCGATCACGGCCACCGTGAACTGCACCTGGGGCGCCTGGGCGAAGAGAACGTGAGTCCTCGCGATCAGGTAGACGCCGGCGGTGACCATGGTGGCGGCGTGAATCAAAGCACTCACGGGCGTGGGGCCGGCCATGGCGTCGGGGAGCCAGGTCTGGAGGGGAAGCTGCGCGGACTTGCCGAGAGCCCCGCCCAAAAGGAGCAGCGCCGCGGTAACCGCCAGAACACCCCCGACCGGCCATTCGGCCGCCACCCGGTGCATGAGGTCCTGAATGTTCAACGTGCCAAGCTTCTCGAAGAGCATGAAAAGCCCGATGGCCATGGCCGTGTCGCCGATCCTGGTGACGACGAAAGCCTTCCGGGCGGCCCGGCCGTTGGCCGGGTCGTCGTAATAAAAACCGATCAACAGGTAGCTGCAGAGGCCCACACCCTCCCAGCCGAGATAGAGGAGCAGCAGGTTGTTCGCCAGCAGCAGCGTGAGCATGGACGTCACGAAGAGGTTCATGTAAGCGAAAAAACGGCTGTAGCCTTCGTCGTGCTCCATGTATTCCACGGAATACAGGTGGATCAGGAATCCCACGATGGTGACGACGAGGACCATCACGAGCGACAGGGCGTCCAGGTAAAAACCGATCGCCGGCGAAAGGCCGGAGACGCTGAGCCATCTCCAGAGCACCAGCTCGTAGGCGTGGCCGGGCGGGGGCGAGGCCATGAAGGACACGGCCACGCAGATCGCCGTCACCGCGGACAGGCCGACGGAGCCGACCCCGATGACGGCCGCCATGCGCCGGGGCATCCGGCCGCCGAACACGGCCAGGATCAGGAAGCCCAGAAGCGGCAACGCCGGAATCAACCACAACAGATCGAGCATCTTCTCCCCTTATCCTCGCATTCCGCTTGCAGCATCCGAATCGAGAGACTTGAAGCGGCGATGAAACTGCAGTACGAGGGCCAGGCCCACACTGACCTCTGCCGCGGCCATGGCCAGGATGAACAGGAACATGACCTGGCCGTCGGGCTGCCCCCACCGGGCGCCGGCCACGACGAAAGCCAGCCCCGCGGCGTTCAGCATGATTTCAAGGGACATCAGAATGAAGAGGATGTTCCGCCGCACGAGCACGCCGGTCAGCCCCAGCAAAAAGAGTATCGCGGCCAGAAAGAGCCCCTGCGCCATGGGAATTTGCGCCATCATTCACCTCCCTTTCCGCCGCCGCTTCTGCGGCCGATGTGATAGGCGCCCACCAGGCCCGCGAGAAGCAGCATGGAGGCCAGTTCCACCCCCAGGACATAGGGTCCGTAAAGAGTCGCGCCCACTTGCCGCGGTCCCACGATCCTCTGAGCTTCGAGGCCGGCCCCTTGCAGCCGGAAGACGTAGATCAGTTCCAGCGCAAGAATGAAGGACAGGATTCCCGGACCGATCCACGATGTGCCCTTGAGCCACTCTCTTTCCTGCTTCTCCGCGGCTGCGCCCAGGTTGAGCAGCATCACGACGAAAATGAACAGGACGATGATGGCGCCCGCGTAAATGATGACCTCCAGCGCCGCCACGAAGGGCGCGCCCAGCGAAAAGAAGGCGAGCGCCACCGCAAGCAGCGACACGACCAGGTAGAGCAGCGCGTGCACGGCGTTAGACCGGGTGAGCACGAGAATCGTTGCCAGGACGGCGATTGCCGCGGAAATGTAAAAAACCAGAGTCATGACACCCTCACAATCTGTGTCCCGCCGGTCACTGCCTGCGGATGCTGTTTCATGACGTGCGTGCGCCGCATCCTTCTTTCTTCCCTCACGGCAGGAGACTTCTTAAGTCAACCGGCGGTTCTTCGCGCTCCGACTCGCCCTTGTCCTTGCCGCCGACCGCCAGCCCGGCAACCCGGTAGAAGTTGTAGCCGGGGTACTTTCCCACCCCGCTGATTTCGAGGTCTTCCTTTTCATAGACCAGGTTCTGGCGGTTGTATTCGCCCAGCTCGAAATCCGGAGTGAGCTGGATGGCGTAGGTGGGGCAGGCCTCCTCGCAGAATCCGCAAAAAATGCAGCGGGAGAAATTGATGCGGAAGAACTCCGGATACCTGCGTCCCGTCTCATCCTCCGTGGCCTGCAAAGAAATGCAGTCCACCGGACAGGCGGCGGCGCACAGGTAGCACGCCACGCAGCGCTCCTGTCCGTCCGGGTCCTTGGACAGGACGATCCTGCCGCGCCAGCGGGGCGGAAGGTAGGGCTTCTCGTCGGGGTACTGGACGGTTTCCCGCTTGTGGAACATATGCAGGAAGACATCCCACATGGATCGAATCAAGCTGAGCATCAATCTCTCCCTTTATCCTTTCATCCGGCGTCAGTGGACCGCCGGACCGCACGCCAGGACGATGCCTCCCGTCACCACCAGGTTCAGCAGAGCCAGCGGCAGCATGACCTTCCAGGCGTACGACATGAGCTGGTCGTAGCGCGGCCGCGGAAGCGCCGCCCTCAGCAGGATAAAGAAGCAAATGAAGACCAGGGTCTTCAGAACGAACCAGACGATGGGCGGCAGCCACGGTCCCAGCCAGCCGCCGAAGAAAAACGTGACGATCAACGCCGAAATGACAGTCACGCCGATATATTCACCCACGAAAAACATGCCGAATTTCATGCCCGAATACTCGGAGTGAAACCCGGCCACCAGCTCGCTTTCAGCCTCGGGAAGGTCGAAGGGCAGGCGGTGGCTTTCGGCGATACCCGCCACCGTAAAGGTGATGAAGCCAAGGATCTGCGGAATCACGAACCACATCCCCTTCTGGGCCATCACGATGTCGTGCAGGTTGAAGGACCCCGCCAGCAGCACCACGCCCATGAGGGAAAGCCCCATGAAAACTTCGTAGCTCAGCATCTGGGCCGCGGCACGCATCCCGCCGAGGAGGGAATACTTGCTCGCGGAGGACCAGCCGCCCAGGATCACGCTGTACACGCCGAGCGAGGCCATGGCGAGGAAGAACAGAACGCCCACGTTCAGGTTGACGACGCTGATCCCGGGCGCGAAGGGCACGACGGCCAGCGTCATCAGCACGGTGGCCACCACCACTCCGGGGGCGATGATGAAGACGGCCTTGTCCGCGAAGGGTGGGATCCAGTCTTCCTTGAAGAAGATCTTGAGCATGTCCGCCAGAACCTGGAGCAGCCCGAAGGGGCCCACGCGATTGGGACCGTAGCGGTCCTGCCACAGCCCCAGCAGCCGCCGCTCAAGCCAGATGAGAAGGGCGCTGAGATTGAGTGCCACAAACAGGACGCCCACGACCGTGATGACCGATCTCAATGCGGGACTCATGATTCTCCTACCTTATCAATGCCTCCCGGGGCCGGAAGCTGCATTCCCGTCAAGCCGGAGAGTCCGGCGGGAAGCGCCGCAACTCCCCTGGGCAGGGCCGGATGCGGCCTGGCGGGGAGGCGGATTCCGGCGCCGTTCAGCTTGACGTTCAAATCCTCCCCGTCTTTTGCTCCGAGGGATGCCAGGTCATCGGGATTCAACGCCACATAGGGCGAAGGGGCCCTGGAGGCGACCGCCGGAGAAAGCGAACTCAATTCCTCCGAGCCGAAAATATGGTGCGCCCGGACGATGAAATACCGCCCTTCTTCCCGCTTGAAGCCGCCGGGGATGTTGTCGAACCAGGCGGCCCGCTTACCGGCCCGCGGCTCGATGAGGCGCACGCCGGGGTCTCCCCCTCTCATTGGACCGGCCACCTCTTCCTGAAACTTGTTCAGGGACTGCACCGAGTTCCAACCCGGCGCCCAGAATCTCGCCGTCAGCGCCGCGGGAGGCTGGTTGGGAAATCCTTCCATGGTTCTCGAAAAGGGCGTTTCGGGATCGTCCGCCGGTTTGGGCTCGCTGACGTGGATGTTCGCCAACATGGCCGTCCGCCCGCTAAACCGTTTCGATGCTCGGGGGACCTTCATCTTTTCCAGGCGGAAGGCGGCGCCCGGAGCGGCGTTCTCCATGCCCTTCAAGGCGGGGAACGCTTCAGCGGCGGCTGCCGTGATGTCGTCAAGGGACTTGATCTTTTTTCGCTCCGCCACGTCCAGCGCGTCCCGGAGCCACTCCCATGGCTGCCGGATGTCTCCCCCGGGTTCGTAAACCTGAAAGAAACGCTGGGCCCGTCCCTCGCTGCTGACCAGGGTGCCGTCGCATTCGGCGAAGGCGCCGGACGGTAAGAGCAGATCGGCCTTGAGGGCGGTCTCGTGCAGCAGCTGATCCAGGACGACAACCGGCCGGCCTCCTCCAAGCAACGCGTCCACACGCTTGGCGTCCAGTCGCCGGTAAAGATCGTTTTCCAGGATGATGACAGGCCCGCTGCCTTCGCCGCCGGCCGCATCGAAGACCTCTTCCAGCGGTTTGCCGTCCATGAGTGCGACGCCCATGCTGTCGGCCTCGGGCAGTGTCACCACAAGCCCGGCTTCCGGGTTGTCGCCGCAAAGCGCCCAAGCCGTGTTAGCGGCCGCTTCCAAAACCGCCTCGCTCCCGAGTCCCGTCCCCGTGACAACCAGCGGTTTCTTCGCACCTTTGAGGGCGGCGGCGATCTCGGAGGCGAGGTCGGCCTGCTCGGTGGTGAGATTTTTCACTTCAGGAGCCGCGTGGTTGAGGGCATGGGCCACGGCAAAGCCGAGACGCGCCACCTCGTCCGGCGCCCCCCGGTAGGCCTTCGTGGCGATGTCGTCCAGTTTTGTTGCACCGGCGGCGGCCACGTAGAAAGGCCCGCGTTCGTCCTGGGTCGCCCCGCGCATGGCCGCATCGTCCCACGACGCCAATCCCAGCTTTGCCGCCTTCCGCCTCGGCGCCACCCGCGAGGCCTGCCGGAGGGACAGAGCCAGCCTGGGGGCCGTGTTGGTGACGTCCTCACCCAGGACGAGGACGGCGTCGCACTGTTCGACTTCGCGAAGTGACGGCGTCCTGGCAGGCCCGTTGCGCAGAATGGAGGCGGCCTTGTGCAGCAGGCCCAGTTCGGCGGCGGGAACCCCGGCGTAGAAGCGGTCTTTGCCCACCAGGATCCGGAGCATGAAGTTGGATTCGATCGAGGCTCTCGGCGACCCGATACCCACGGCGTTCTTGCCGGCAAGCAGGGCCTGAAGGCGTTCCAGTGCCGCCTCTCGTGTGGCGGCCTCCGATTCCACGCCGCCCTTCGACTTGTGCACGATGGCCCGGACCCGCTTGTCGCTGTTCACGAACTCGTAGCCGAACCGCCCCCGGTCGCACAGGAAATATCCGTTGACCTCTCCGTTGTATCGGTTGAGAATCCTGCGAAGCGAGCCGTAGCGCTCTCCGGCCAGCGTGTTGCAGCCCAGGGCGCAATGGGCGCACACGGAGGGCGCCGAGGTCAGGTCCCACTTTCGCGAGTAATGCTTTTTCAGGGTCTTATCGGTGAAAACGCCCGTGGGACAGACTTCCACCAGATTCCCGCTGAACTCGTTCTCGAGCGCACCGTCCTCGTGGCGGCCAAAATAGACGTGGTTTTTGGATGCGAAGGCGTTCAGGTCCTTGCCGTCGGCGTATTCCCGGTAAAAGCGAACGCAGCGGTAGCACGTGATGCAGCGGTTCATTTCGTGATTGATGAAGGGGCCCAGGTCCTGGTTTCGAAAGGTCCGCTTGTTGAACCGGTAGGTGCGGTAGTTGTGCCCGGACATGACCGTCATGTCTTGAAGGTGGCACTCGCCCCCCTCGTCACAGACCGGGCAGTCGTGGGGGTGGTTCGTCATGAGGGAATCGATGATTCCTGCTCGGAAATCCCGGGCCTCGGGGTCTTCGACGGAGATCCGGACGCCGTCTTTGACCGGCGTCATGCAGGCCATGACGATGCGGCCCTGCGTATCGTCCTCGTCCTTGAACTGCTTCACGGCGCACTGCCGGCATGCCCCCACGGAGCCGAGCGCAGGGTGCCAGCAGAAATAGGGGAGGTCAAGGCCCAGCGACAGGACGGCGTGCAGCAGGTTCTGCCCTTCGTCAACCTCGTAGTTCTTGCCGTCAATGTTTATCTTCGCCATCGGTTATCTCCAGGGGCAGCGCTTGTCGCGAATGTGCCGTTCGAAATCGTCTCTGAAATACTTGATGGCGCTCTGCAGCGGCTCCACCGCCCCAGGGGCCAGGGCGCAAAAGGTATTGCCGGGGCCGAGGAACTTGCTGTGCCATAGAAGCTTCTCGATATCCCCTTCGCGGCCCTCACCCGCCTCGATAGCGCCGAGAATCCGCTCGGCCCACGGCAGGCCGTCACGGCAAGGGGTGCACCAGCCGCAGGACTCCTGAGCGAAGAAGTGTTCCAGGTTTTTCACCATGCCGACCGGGCAGGTCTGGTCGTCGAGCACGATCATGGTCCCGGTTCCCATGCGGCTGCCCGCCGCCGCCACAGACTCGAAATCCAGCTTCACGTCCAGGTGTTCCTCCACGAGGAAATCCGTGGAAGCTCCGCCCGGCAGCAGGCCCCGGAACTTGAGGCCGTCGCGCATGCCGCCCGCGTGCTCTTCGAGCACCTCACGCACCGTCGTTCCCATGGGAAGCTCCCACAGTCCGGGCTTTTTCACCTTTCCACTCACCCCGTAGAGCTTGGTGCCCCCGTCGGAAGATTGGCTCAGGCCCCGGAACCAGTCCGCGCCTTTGGCCACGATGGGGCCCACGTTGCAGAGCGTCTCCACGTTGTTGACGATGGTCGGCTTTCCCCAGAGTCCCACGACGGGCGGGAACGGCGGCTTGGCTCTTGGGGTGGCGCGCTTGCCTTCCAGGGCGTTGAGGAGCGCCGTTTCTTCACCGCACTCGTAGCGGCCCGCACTGATGTGGAGGTGGAGGTCCAGGTCGTAACCCGATCCCAGGATGTTTTTTCCCAGGTAGCCCGCTTCGCGGGCTTCCTGTATCGCCTTCCGGATGCGCCGGTCAGCCGTTCGGTAGGCCCAGCGCATAAAGATGTAGGCGATATCGGCCTGGATGGCGTAGGAGGCCAGGATCATTCCTTCCAGAAGAAGGTGGGGATTGCCTTCGAGCAGCAGCCGGTCCTTGAAGGTGCCGGGCTCCATCTCGTCGGCGTTGCAGACGAGGTATTTTGGACGGGGGGCGTCGTCGCCCATGGGGACGAAGCTCCATTTGACGCCCGTGGCGAATCCCGCGCCGCCGCGCCCGCGCAGCTTGGCGTCCTTCACCACCTCCTGCACGTCTTTCGGCGACATCTCCTTGAGCGCCTTGCGGAGCGCCTGGTACCCGCCGGTCTTTTCGTATTCCGCCAGGCTCAGAGCCTCTCCGTCGGGCCGGATATGTTCGGTCAGCGGTCTTTCCATCCGTTACCGTCCTTACGAATACTTTTCCAGGATCCCGTCGAGCTGGTCCGGCTCCAGGTCCCGGTACAGGTCGTCATCAATCATGAGCGCCGGCGCCCGGTCGCATGTGCCGAGACACTGGATGGGCACCAGGGTGAAGCGCTGGTCCGCCGTCGTACCCCCGGGCCGGATCCCGAGCTTTTTGCCGAGCGCCTCGATCAGGGAGTCGCACCCCATGACCCAGCAGCTCACGCTGTCGCAGACCCGGATGACATGCCGCCCCACCGGGCTGCGGAAGATGAGATTGTAAAATGTGGCCACGCTGTCCACGTCCTCGGGGCTCATCTCGAGAAAATCGGCGATGTCCCGGACACCCTCGTCGGGCACCCATCCGCCGCGGTGGCGCTGCACGATCTTCAGCGCGTCGATGCACGCCCCCTGGCGTTTGGGGTACTGCTGGAGTTCCTCTTCAATTTCCCTGCGTTCTTCGGCACTCAGCATCTTTTCTGCCTATCCATGCTTGTCGCGCTCAGCGGTCTACGTCCGCCAGGACGAAATCAATACTGCCCAGGATGGCCAGCAGGTCGGGAACCATGTAACCCCGGCTGATGGCCGGCACCATCTGCATGTGGGCGAAAGAAGGCGCCCGGATGCGAACGCGGTACGGGATCGTATCCCCATCGCTGACCAGGTAGTAGCCGTTGTTTCCCTTGCTGGCCTCCACACCCTGAAAAGCCTCGCCCGCAGGGATAACCGGCCCCCAGGTTTCGTTCAGGAAATGGTTGATGAGCGTTTCGATGTCATGCATCGTCCGCTCTTTCCGGGGCGGTGTCGTGAGAGGGTGGTCGGCCTTGTAATGGCCCGCGGGCATGTTGTTCAGGCACTGCTCGATAATCCGCAGGCTCTGGCGGATTTCTTCGATCCGCACTACGGCGCGGTCGTAGCAGTCGCCGTTCCCGGCGGTGGGAATGTCGAACTCGAACTGGTCGTAGCCCGAGTAAGGGCGCTTCTTGCGGAAATCCCACTCGAGTCCCGTGGCGCGGAGACCCGGGCCGGTGACGCCCCATTCGACGGCCTCTTCGGTATTGTAGGCCCCGATGCCCTTGGTTCTGGCTTTGAGGATCCGGTTTTTCATGATGACGCGGTCCCACTCGCGGATCCGCTTGGGCATGTGGTCCAGAAAGGTCCGGATCATACCGTCCCAGCCCTTCGGGAGATCCTGGGCCACACCGCCGATCCGGAACCAGTTCGGGTGCATCCGGTCCCCGCAGATCGCACCCACCATGTCGAAAATGCGTTCGCGGTCGTTGAAGGTGAAAAAGACGGGCGAGAGCTGGCCGAGGTCCTGCGCGAAGGTGCCGTACCAGACAAGATGGCTCGCGATCCGGAACAGCTCGCACATCATGACCCGGATGACCTTGGCCCGATCGGGCACCTCGATACCGGCCAGTTTCTCCACCGCCAGAAGGTAGGGGAGGTTGTTCATCACCCCGCCCAGGTAGTCGATGCGGTCCGTGTAGGGAATAAAGGTATGCCAGGTCTGCCTTTCGCCCATCTTCTCGGCGCCGCGATGGTGGTAGCCGATATCGGGCACGGCGTCGATGATCTCTTCCCCATCCAGCTGGAGAATAACCCTGAGAACACCGTGGGTTCCCGGGTGCTGGGGCCCCAGGTTGAGGAACATGAAGTCGCTGTCCTCGCTCTCCCGCTTGAGCCCCCACTCTTCAGGCCTGAAGCGCAGCGCCTCCTGCTCGGCGTCTTCCTTTTCGGGAGGCATTTCGAAAGGCCCGATTTCGGTGCCCCGGGCCGGATGGTCCTTGCGCAGGGGATGGCCCTTCCAGGTCGGCGGCATGAGGATTCGCTTCAGGTGAGGATGCCCCTCGAATTTGAGGCCGAACATGTCCCAGACCTCGCGCTCGTACCAGTTGGCGTTGGCCCAGAGGGAAGACACGCTGGGAAGGGAAGGCGCCTCTTCTTTCAGCGGGACCTTGATCCGGATGTCCGAATTGCGCCCGAAGGAAAGAAGATGGTAGACCACTGAAAAGTCGCTGTCTGGCTGTCCTTCGCGATGCTGCCGAAGCCGCTCGTCAACCGCTGTCAGGTCGTAAAGCATGCGGTAGGGATTGCCGGTGTCTTTCTTAAGATAGCTCAGGACGTCCGGGGCCCGCTTTCCTTCGACCCACACCGTGGGGATACCGTCCCTGGTTTGCTGCTCGGCAAGAACGGCCTCGCCGAAGCGTTCCCTCAGCTCACCGGCGATACCGCTTGAGCTGTTCTTGGAAGGATTGGCCGATTCCTCGTTCACGCTCATCCAGGATCCTTCAGAAATAGACCGCCCGGCTGTTGCTGGGCGGGGTGTCCGTCAAACCTCGTCTGGGGTCCGGAGGGTCGTTGCTTTGTTTCTTTCCGGCCGTCGGAGGTCGCGCTGCACCGGCATCTCGGGCCGGTACACGCCCTGGGGACCGATGACCCAGCTCAGAGGGCGCCGCTCCGCCGCCACCTTCTGCTGGAGAAGGACGAGCCCTTGCATGAAAGCGTCGGGGCGGGGCGGGCAGCCGGGCACGTAAACATCCACCGGCAGAAATTTGTCCACGCCCTGCACGACGCTGTAAATGTCGTACATGCCGCCCGAGTTCGCGCATGACCCCATGGAGATCACCCAGCGGGGCTCCATCAACTGTTCATAGAGCCGCTGAATCACCGGGGCCATTTTCAAAAAAGGCGTTCCCGCGACCACCATGAGATCGGCCTCGCGGGGCGTGCCGCGGATCACCTCCGCGCCGAACCGCGCTACGTCATAGCGGCTGGTCAGGCTGGTGGCCATCTCCACGAAGCAGCAGGACAGCCCGAAGGCAAAGGGCCAGATGGAATTCTTGCGACCCCAGGCCACCAAATCCTCAAGCTTGGCAAGAAGCACGTTCCGCCGGACCACCTCTTCCATGGTGCCGCCTGCCTTGATGTCCGAGGGCTGCTCGCCTGCTTTTGTCAGAGACCACTTCATCAGGATTCACCCTTCTTCCGCCCGCCCAGGAACCGGGGTTTCGGCCCCCAGTCCAGAGCGCCGAGCCGCCAGAGGTAGACCAGGGCCGCCACCAGAATTCCCACAAAGACGAGGAGTTCTCCATAACTCACCCAGCCGAGCCCAGCCTTCTGCAAGTCTTTAAGAGAGACGGCCCAGGCGAAGATGAAGACCGACTCGAGATCGAAGACCACGAAAAACATGGCCACGAGGTAGAACTTCTGGGAGAGCCGCACGTGGGCCGAACCGGTGGAGACGATGCCCGACTCGTAGGGTTCGCCCGTGTGGCGGTCCCGGTGCCGCTGCCCCAGAATGTAGGACAGGCCGATCATGGCGGCCACGAGAATGATGACGAGGCCGAAATAGAGCGCCAGAGGCCAGATCGCGGTTGTGCTGTTCACGCGCGTCCTCCACTAAAAAGCTTGATGTCAGGATCCGGCGCCGCACCGCGCTGAATAGGAAGGCCAATGGGCGGCTGGGGGACTTGTTTTCGGTTTCGCTTTGACCCGCGCTTCTCAATCAGCGAACGGCAGCACGCCGGGGAAATGCGGGCTCATGTTTTGCGTCCCGCTTCGCGGGCGCGCCCCGTTCAAAACGGAGCCGGATAAGTCACATTTTAACCGGTGCCAACCGGTTCTTGCAACTGTCGATTTTTTAGCCACCCCGCCCAGATTGTTAGAACGTGGCCGCGCCGGGGTTATTTCAACTCTGTGGCTTACGGGGCGCCAGATAAGAACCGAGAACCGGGACGACGACCAGTGTTCCCACGGTCGCAGTCACCAGTCCCCCCAGCACCGTCACGGCGAACGGCTGAAAGACCTTCGAACCCGTTCCCAGCACCACCGCCGCGGGCGCCAGCGCGAGAATGGTCGTCATGGCGGTCATGAGAATGGGGCGCAGGCGGACGCTGGCCCCCGAAAGCAGGGCCTCCCGCCTTGCCAGCCCCCGCCGGCCCTCCCGGTTGGCATACTCCATCAACACGATGGCGTTGTTCACGGAAATGCCAGCGAGCGTCAGAATTCCCATGCCGACCGAGACGTCCGGCCCAAGGCCGGCCAGGGCAAGGGCCGCCGCCGCCCCCACCAGAGAAAACGGGACCGCCAGGATGATGACGAGCGGCTCCAGCCACGAATGGAATTGCAGCACCATGATGAGGTAGATGAGAATCAGCGCTGTCACGACGGCATATCCCAGCTCCCAGCCGGTCTTGACCATGACCTTGTATTGCCCCGAATAACCGATACTGTACCCCTCTGGGAGACCGAGCCCGGCGAATTTCCGGTTCAGGCGCGAAACAAGCCCTCCGATGCTTCCGGTGACATCCGTTATGAGGGTGACTTCCCGCTGGCCGTTGAGGCGGGTCAGGGCGGCTGGCGTTTGTTCGATCTTAACGGTGGCGACCTTGCCGAGCGGCACCCAGCCGGATGCGGACCGCACGGGGATCTGGCGGAGGGCGGCGATGGAATGGGGATCGTACCCCTTGCCGAGATCCAGGTCCACCAGCACCGGAATGATCTCGCGCTGGCGGATCACCTGGGTGGCCTGGACGCCGAGCCGGGCCGCCCTGATCGTGTCGAGCACCTCGGAGGCGGTTACGCCGTACTGTCCCAGGGCGGCGTTGTTCACCCGGACCACCAGCGCCGGTACCGGATAGAGCGTCTCGTTTACCACACCCGACACGGCCGGATCCTTCTGGAGAATCCCCTGGACCTTCGCCGCGAACCGGGTCAGGACGGGCAGCTTCGGCCCGAACAGGGTGACGCCGAAGAAGGCCGGAAGCCCGCTGAAGCTCTCATCCATGTTCTCCTGGGTCGGCTGGTGGTAGAGAAAAATCACGCCCTGAAAATCGGAATAGCGCCGGCGGAGCCAGCCCATAATCTGCCCGACGCGGTGGCGCCGCCTGGAAAGCGGGGCGAGCTTGATCATCAGTTCTCCCCGGTTCATGGGATCTACGACCAGGGAACCCCTTGGTCCGCCGACGCGCAGATACACCGTGGTCACGTCCGGGTTTCTCAAGGCGATGCTCTCGAGAGAACGCCCAATGCGATCCATCTCTGGAAGGGACGTTCCATGGGGCATCCGGTATTCGATCATAATGGATCCCTCGTCGATGGGCGGCAACAGG
>JARRNO010000015.1:0-15627 GCA_037384885.1 Acidobacteriota bacterium | reverse complement strand
CTACGGCTTCAAGCTCGTGCTTGTGGTTTTCCGCCAGCATCGCCTTCACGTCGTTTCCGATCTTGAAGGGGTTTAGCTTGAAGACGTTCGGCGCGCCGTCGAGGAAGATGATGCGCTGGATCAGCCATTCGGCGTGGTGCATTTCATCCATGGCCTGTTTCTCGAGCGAGCCGTGCAAACGGTCATAGCCCCAGTCATCGCACATTTCGGCTTGTACCATGTATTGATTGATGGATGAGAGTTCTTCTGTGAGGGCCTGGTTGAGAACCCTCAGGACTTTTGTGCTTCCTTTCATCGTTTCCCTCCTACACTAGATACCCGCAGGGCTGAGGCCGCGGGTGCTGAATGACGATTTGCAATGATTTTACCAGTCCATTCATGTCTTTATTCTGAACGACGCGGGTGTGTCTGTCAAGGTGCGGAGGGGCGGCGAGGCGGCCTAACCGTTCCTGACCCAACGAAAAAATGCCCCGACGGCCGGCCAGGTGATGGAGGGCCGCCGGGGCGGATGCGTCGGTGCCGGTACGAGCGGGCTACTTGTGCGCGTGTTCCTGCTTGGCGGGTTCGGGTTTGAACTGTTTCAGGACGTCCTTGACGAATTGCTTGTTGACCATGTACGTTCGCATTTTCATCTTGACGTAATCGTCCCGGTAGAACATGTAGCCCTTGAACTTGCCGTGCCGCGAGGCACGGGCGGAGTCCTTAATCAGGAACCAGTCGTGGTCTCCAAGGTGGGTCCAGCCGACGACCTGGACGCCGTGGTCGTCCGTGGTGGTGTGGTCGTAGATACGGAACTCGCGGGCATCCTGGTTGATCCAAGCCTGGGGAATGTCGAAAGAGGGAATGATCGCGGCGTCCTCAAAGCCGTTGTAGCCCGGCTCGCTCACGTCGCCGCCGATCGCGACGGTGGAACCAGCCTTGACCGCTTTGACGAGGGTGGCGTACCACACGTTCAGCGGCACGTTGTAGTAGTTCTTGGAATGCCACCAGTTGTCGGGCACTCTGTATTCGCCCTTGGTCCAAAAGGGGATCGATTCGGTGGACATGAAGCTCACGTAATCGTCGGGGTTGATTTTGAGCACATCATGCAGGAATTGTTTCGGGGTGTAGGTCTTTCCCTGGTAATGCGCGGCCTTGGGCGGTACACCCATGTATTTCTGCATGATGATTTCGAGCGTGGCGAGAATTTGCTTCTGGTTCCAGTAATTGTGGGACTTGCAGTACTTCAGGTAGTTCTGCATCTCCACGATCATCTGGGAATGGTCGTACTTCTGGCCGGGGACGCAGGTGCCGGGGAAATCCTTTTCGGGAACCACGCCCCATTTCTTCCAGACACGCAGAACGGCGTTGGATTCGGATCCCTCGTCGAATACCGAGTGGCCGCGCGTGGCGATGTAGCCCTCGGCCTTGAGCAGGTACTCGTGATAGGCGGTCCACATTTCCGAAAGCTTTACCTTCACCCCGCTCAGACGGTTCGCCTCGCACTCGAGGAAGGATGTGGTGGAAAAGTCCCAGCAAGTGCCGGTGAGGTACTGGGGTACGGGAGGGAAAAACCAGTGCTTGACTGTGAACGCATCCGGCGAGGCGGGCTTGCGGATGTGGCTCATGTCGAAGCGGAGGTCTTTCCGTTCTTTCTTCCTCGCTTTTTCCAGTGCTTTTTGTTCCTTGTCGATCGCCTTCGTTTTGGCTTCCGCGGCCTCGTTCTGTTTCTTGTCCCGGTCTTCCATGGCCTTCAGGACGGGGTCCTGGTAGTGCTTGACGTATTCGGCCTTGTCCGGTTTCTGCTGGGGAGAGTTTCCCTGCGCGGCGGCGGGAAGCGTCCAGGCCATCCCGGCGCAGCATACGGCTGCAACTGTAAGAGCCCAATGCCTTTTCATCGGTTCCTCCATCGTGTTGGATTGCTGTTCCGGGCGATCCCTGCCCGACCCCCCGGATGTTCCCGCAGTGTAGCACACGAACACGGCGGGACCAGGGATGTTACGATGAATGGAATGGAAAACGAAGGTGCGCTGCATGTCATTTATGACGGCCGCTGCGAGTTCTGCACGCGCTGGAAATACCGGTTCGAAACGTTGGACCGCAGAGGCAGGCTCGTCTTTCACGACTTCCACAGCGACCGCTTCATGGATAGGGTGCCTGAATTGACCCGCGACGCGCTGGAGACCGCCATGCACCTCGTGGATGAGAAGGGCCGGGTCTACCGTGGATTCGATGCGGTTAGAAGGCTCCTTTTCATCAACCCGCTCACGGCGCCCGCCGCCCTCCTCCTCTATCTTCCGGGAGCGGCGCAGGCTGGAAGAGCCGTCTATGGGGTTATCGCGCGGCGCCGCCACAGGTTTTAGGAGGATGCCGAACGGCCTTGTTTATTGGCAGGGCGTGCCCGTCACCTTGTAAACGGAACCGCACAGGCCAGACGCCGTATCGCCCCCGCGCTGCCGTCCCTGGCTGTCCACGCCCCACGAACCTTCCATTCCTTGCGCATCCTGGCTGTCGATGATGAAAAAGATGTTGCCTGACGGGACGCTCGTCCACGTCGCCTCCCCCGAGGTCGAAAGGCCGCAGTGGGCCCCGGAGAAGGCATAGCTCGATACGCCGGCCAGATTCCCGTAATAGACGCTGTAACCGGCGGCCGAAGGGCACGTGCCCCACTTCAAGGTGACGGCGGTTCCCGAAGCGTCTGCGCGGGACGCGGTAAGCGGCGGTCCCGAAACGGTCCACCCGTTGGGAACGGTGGGCGGGTTGCCGATCACGACCGCGCCGGCATCGGTGGAAACGAGAAGCGGAAGATCGGTCCCCGTGATAGCGCCGTCTCCGTTGACGTCGTACCAGAGGGCCACGACCAGGTCGTAGGTTCCGGGCGAGGTCGAGGCAGGAACGGTGAAAAGGCGGCTGACCTGGTTGGCGCCGGGATCGAGGGAGACTTTGGCGTCGTGGACGGGATCGCTGATGTATCCCGTCGCGCTCGAATAGAGGCTGGCGCCGATCATGATCTCACTGTGGGCGAGAGTGGCGTTGTTGTCGGCCGTGACGTCGATGGTGAAAGTCTGTCCGGGCGAGAGGGCCGCCGGCGAAGGGGAGAAGGAGGGCATGGCCACCGGACTGGTGACGAAGGCCGAACGGTCTCCGGCGGGGGATCCGTTGGCGTTGTAGTAGTGGTTGGTGATCCAGTTCCAGTACTTTCCGGCGGCGTCCCACCGCGACGACCCCCACTGGCATTCGCCGCGGCCGTGGCCGTAACAAGCCTGGCCGGCGCAGACCGAGTCGCTCAGACACGGCCAGCCTGCGGCGGGGGAGCCTGCGTAGCCGTCGCCGCAGGAAAGGTCCGAATTGGTGCAGCTCAGCGATCCCTGAAGATTGTTGTTTTCTGCCGAGTATTCGGATCGGAAGAGCGCCCCGCCTTCCTGCAGCATGAAGCCGGCGGTGGCATGGGCGGCGTTGGTGGTACTGGCGTAGGCGTCGGAGTTGAAAGTCTGGCAGCAGGTGCTGGAACAGATATCGTAGCTGCCGTTGAGAGGATGGTTCACGTACCACGCGCCGTAGGAACGGTAGGCCACCGAGCCCGCGCGCAGCGACTGGCCGCCCCAGGAGGCGATCCACTCGTCGTCGAGCCCTTCCGCCACATAGGTTTCGAGGCTCAAAACGTCGACGCCCGAGCAGCTTGTGCAGCTGCAGTTCGTGCCCACGCGGATGGAAGCCGGCGGAGACAATCCCACGAGCGACGCCGCGGGAATGCTTTCGGGGAGGGGAACTGATCCGTCCGGGAGCGGCGACGGCCGAGCCATCGTGTACCCTCGGGACGCCGGCGGTTCGGTTGCGCGGCCGGCGCTCTGGTGGACCTTCTGGGCGTGAGGGCCCCGCAGGGGCAGGGGCGTGACGTCTTTTGCTCGGACTCCGAAGCCCGGCTTGAGGTCCTGGATGATCCGGGTTGCGCCTCTCATCAGAAGCAGTCCCTGAACCAACACCGTGTTGTGCCCCGCGGCGGAAATCTCGCACGTTTCCAATGGAGGCAGGTCCTCCAGTCCGGCGGCGGGTGGAACGAATTCGATCTGAAAGAATCCCGAGCGGTTGGTGAAGCTGCTTTCCCCGGAGCGAACGAGACGCACATAGGCGTTTTCCAGGGGCCGGCCCGATTGGGCGTCGTACACCCAGCCGTAGATCAAGCCGGAGTTTTCCGGCATGTGCGCGATCAAAGACTTGGGTGCGTACCGCGGGTCCGGCCGGACGGGGTCCAGCCAGAATGTCACTGGGAGGTTTGCTCCCATAGGGGGTGCAAAACGGGCCGCCAGCGGGCGGTATCCGGCGCGGCGGCACACCAGCTTGACCGGCCGGCCGCCCGTCTCCAGGAGTACAGGCCCCGTTGGGGCGGCCGTCGCCGTGAGGAGCCGCTTCCCGGTTTTCCCCGCCGCCATCTGGAGGCCGGCAGGAAGCTGCCTCCCGGTTTGAGAATCGCGGACGCGCACAAGAAGGCTGTAAGAGGACTCCTGCGCCGCCGCCGGAGGCGCGCCGAGCAAGCCGAGTAGGACGAGGGCCGGGAGGGACGTTTGCAGGAAGGTCTTCATACTTGAGGATGTACCCGTGGGCCGGAAGATGTCAAACCGGCGGGAGAGCCTCTCAGGCTGTGGCGGGCTTCTTTCCGTGGGAGGGACAATAGCCGGAGGAATCATAGGCGTCGGCTTTGATCCGCCTCCTGCGCATCTTGGAGGCGACGAGCGGCCGGGCGGCGATACGTGTCAGGTTGGAGCGGAATTCATATAGGGAATTTTTCAGCGACGGCGGGGAGAGAGGAGAAGCGTCGTCCGGGTTGACGATGAGAGACACCTCGATATTGGGCGCAAGGCCGGTAGGAATCCCTGCTTTCATGCAGGATTCGTAGACGGCGCGGAAAACCCTGACCATGTCCTCGTAAGGCGGAGAGGGCAGGCCGGAGAGCGAGGCTCCGTGAAGCGGGCGGAAGATGCAGACCGTGGGAAAGCATCCGACCGACGTGATGTACTCGATCGCCTTCAGGGTGTCTTCCACGGGTTCGATGCCGGCGATGATCTCTCCGCTGTTCCGGCCCTTTCCCATTTTCTTCGCCACGTATTCCATGGCGCTGAAGAAGGTCTGTTGCCCCACGAATTCTTGCTTTCCGGGCAGATGTTCTTCGAAGTATTTCGGGTTGTGAAACTCGTAGCAGAAGGAAAAATGGTCCACGCCCAGGTCGATGAGCCAGTCATATTTCCAGAGTTCGGCCGAGGGAATAGCCTGGAGACCGACGAGAACGCCCACCTTTTCTTTCAGGGCCTTGACGTAGGGAGCGGCGATCTCGAGCGAGCGGTTTTCCTGATAGCCGGAATTGAAGTGAACGAAGGTGATCCCGCTTTCTTCCTTCGCTTTCAGGGCTGTTTCGACCACGTCATCCACGCTCTTCTCCAGCGCTTCGTTGGTGCCGACGTTGAGGCCCGTCGTGCAGAACTTGCAGGCCTTGCTGGGGCTCATGCGCCAGAAGTGGCAGGTTTCTCCGAAGTAGATACCCAGATAGGTGCCCTGCAGGACTCCCACTTGGTTCATGGGAACGCCCGTCGAGGTCTGTTCGTCGTACCAGGAAGGCCGGGAAGGGACTCTCACGGGGTAGACGCCGGCGCCGTTGCGGGTGTCTTCCACGAGGTATTCTCCGTCCCTCTTGACGAGCTTGTAGGGAGTGGACTCAACAAAGGGCTCGAAAACGGGAGCGTTCATCCAGATGTCTTTGTGCGGCGAAGGAAGAATAATTTCCAGTCCCGAGCCGAGACCGGCGCGCGTGCGTGAAAAGGAGCGCGCGTCCTTTTCGAGCGTGCAGCCTTCGCCGATGCGCACCCCCTTGCAGAACAAGTCGATTTCCAACTCGGCCGGATTGAGCTTGGGCATGTCACTTTCCCCCCTTGTAGGCGGCATTATAAGCGAAGCGGGGCGAAGGAACAAACATGTCCCCGGCCGGTTGTTGAAAGAAAGGGCCCGGACGCCCCGGACCCTTTGTTCGACTGCAGAAAGATGTCACGCCGCACGCATTCAAGCGGCGAACGCTACGGCGGTGGAATCTTGAAAACATGCTGGGCACGTTCCTTGCGGCTTTCGGTCTTGCGTAAGGCCTTTTCGCCCGCTTCCGGCCGGCCCGGCCGGCCCCGGCGCCGGTTCTTGTCTTCCGGCCAGGGTCCTCTATACGGCTTATGGTGAGTGGTTTTACGGCTTTTTCCAGAAGGCATGGTCCACCTCCAGATCTGGGTGGTGAGGGACCTTCCCACCTAAAATCTAAATCCCCCGCCCGGTCCCGGCAACTTCAGGGCGCCGCTGCGGAAGGCTCACCGGCTCGACGGGCGACCGTGCTATGCTGGAGCGGTTGGTGATATGCGGCAGTTTTGCGAACAGGCACATCAAGAAGGGAGAATGAGCATGGCGAAATGGATCGCTCTTGGGATTCTCGGCATCCTGGTGATCTTCGTCGTTGGAATCGGGATCTCGACCGTCAGCGTGTACAACCGGCTCGTGGCGTTGGATCAGGCGGTACGGTCCCAGTGGGGCCAGGTGGAAAATGTGTATCAGCGGCGCGCCGACCTGATACCGAACTTGGTCCAGACCGTGAAGGGCGCTGCGAATTTCGAAAAAAGCACTTACACCCAGGTGGCTGAGGCGCGCTCCAGAGTCGGACAAGTCACGTCCGGCCAGATGAAAAGCATTATCGACGACCCACAGGCCTTTCAGCGCTTTCAGGCAGCCCAGGGCCAGTTGTCATCAGCCCTCTCCAGGCTTCTGGTTACGGTGGAGCGCTACCCCAATCTGAAGGCGACCCAGAACTTCCAAGATCTGCAGGCGCAGCTGGAAGGGACCGAAAACAGGATCGCCCAGGAGAGGCGGCGCTTCAACCTGGCGGCCCAGGCATTTAATACCTACCGTCAAAGCTTTCCGGCCAATGTCGTGGCAGGCTTTTTCGGCGCGCGGTTCAACGTCAAGCCCTATTTCAAGGCCAAAGCCGGAGCAGAAACGCCGCCCAAGGTCGATTTCGGGAAATGAAGGCGCATTATCTGAAAAGAGCCGTCGTTGCGGCCGGAGCCCTGTCGCTGCTTTCCCTGGCGGCGGCGGCGGGGAAGGGCCTTCCCCCGTCTCCGGCCCAATGGGTGACCGATTCGACGGGATTCCTCTCTCCTTCCACCCGGGATACCCTTAACGCCAGATTGAGGCGTTTTCAGCATCTGACGGGAAACCAGGTCGTCGTCTGGATCGGTCAATCCACCGGCGACCGTTCCTTGGATGACTGGGCCACAGAGACCTTTAAGGCTTGGGGCATCGGGCAGAAGGGGAAGGACAACGGGCTGGCTCTCTTTATTCTGACGAAAGACAAGAAGATCAGGATCGAGGTTGGCTACGGTCTCGAGGGAAAAGTGACGGACCTTCTGTCTTTCCGGGTGATCCACGACATCCTTCAGCCCGGCTTCAAGTCCGGCCAACAGAACAAGGCGGTGAGCGACGCCGTCACCGTCCTACTGACCGCGATCGATGCCAGAGCGGCCAAGAAAGCGGGCGCGGCGGGCATGGAAACCGGCAGGGCGCCGCCCCGGCAGCGCCGGGGTCCGTCCCTCGCCTCCATTATTATCGGCATCATCGGGATCATCGGATTCCTGATTCTCTTCGCGACCAATCCCGGCCTGGCCATGTTCCTGCTCTTCTCGATCATGTCCGGAGGCCGCGGCGGAGGCGGATTCGGCGGTGGCGGAGGGTTTAGCGGCGGAGGCGGCATGTCCGGGGGCGGCGGTGCTTCCGGGTCCTGGTAGGAGGCGTTCATGAGACGAATGAGCCGTCGCAGGCTGAAACGGGTGATCGACGCGGACCGAATCCGCGACGCGATCGAAAAGGCCGAGGCCGAAACCTCGGGAGAGATACGGGTCTCCGTGGCTCCTTTCTTCTGGGGGAGCGTGCATCGGGCGGCCCGGGGCGCCTTCTCGCGATTGGGGATGACCCGCACCAAGGAGAGAAACGGCGTCCTGATCTTCGTCGTGCCCTCCCGGCGGCGTTTCGTGGTGCTGGGGGACGAAGGGATCCACAACCACGTGGGTCAGGATTTCTGGGAAGGAGTGGCCCAAGCCATGTCCTCGAAATTTCGCGAAGCGGACTTTACCGGAGGTCTGATTCACGGAATCGAGGAAACCGGCCGGCGGCTGAAAACCCATTTCCCGCACCGGGCGGACGACGTGGATGAACTGCCCGACGATGTGGATTTTACGGGTGGAAAACCCACCGCCTCCGGAGACAGCGGCGATGAGGATACCTGAAGCGAATCCCGCGCCTTCTTGATCAGGCCCGTTTCCAGCGCACGCCCTGAGGGGTGTCCTCGAGGATGATGCCTTTACCCTTCAGCTCGTCCCGAATCCTGTCCGCCTCGGCAAAATTTTTCTCTCGCCGGGCCTGCTGGCGTTTCTCAATCAGGGCTTCGATATCTGCATCGAGCAGGACGCGGGGCGATGTTTCAAGGCCGAAAACCGCTTCAAAATCCGAGAGAAGAATCTCCATTTCCTGCGCTGCGCCCTGCGAAAGTCCGCCGGCGTCGAGAGCCACGTTTGCCGTCCTGATCGCTTCAAAAAGCTCTCCCAGGGCATTGGCGCTGTTGAGGTCGTCCTCGAGCGCCGCGCGGAAGGCTGTGCGGTGGGCCTGGATGGCAGATCTCAGTTCACCGTTGGCGCTCGCGGACCGGGGCGAATCCTTGAAGCGGGCCGTGAAATCGCGGATTCTCTGCAGGGCGCTTCCGGCCGCCTCCAGGCCGTCCAGCGTAAAGTTCAACTGCTTGCGGTAGGGGACGGACAGCAGAAGGTACCGGACGGCGTCGGGATCTTCTCCCCTTTCGAGCAGGTCCCTCAGCGTATAGTAATTCCCCTTGGATTTGCTCATCTTTTCGCCGTTAATCAGGAGAAAAGCAGCGTGGAGCCAGTATCTTACCGGTGGTTTTCCTGTGGCGCCCTGGCTCTGGGCAATCTCGTTTTCGTGGTGGGGAAAGACCAGGTCCGCGCCGCCGGTGTGGATGTCGAAAGTGTCGCCCAGGTAGTGCGTGCTCATGGCCGAGCACTCCAGGTGCCACCCCGGCCGCCCGTCGCCCCAGGGGCTGTTCCACGAAGGTTCACCGGGTTTTGATCCCTTCCAGAGAACAAAATCGCGCGGAGATTCCTTGTCGTATTCGTCGGACTCCACGCGCGCCCCGTCCTTCATCCCGTCTTTATCCAGGTGGCTGAGGAGTCCGTAGGGAAGAAATCCGCGGATCCTGTAGTAGAGGGAATCGCCCGAGAGGTATGTGAGTCCCCGCGATTCCAGGGACTTTAGGAGGTCCTGCATCTGCTCTACGTGCTCGGTCGCCCTGGGATAGATATCGGCCGGAAGAATGTGAAGGGTTTCCAAGTCTTCGAAGAAAGCGCGGGCGAACCGGTCCGTCAGCTCTCTCAGGGGGACTCCTTCTTCGTTCGAGCGCCGGATGGTTTTATCGTCAATGTCCGTCAGGTTCATCACATGCTTGACGCTAAGCCCTTCCCATTGAAGGAAGCGAACCAGAAAATCCACCCACACGAACGTGCGGAAATTACCGATGTGGGCGTAATCGTAAACGGTGGGGCCGCAGCTGTAGAGATTCACTCGCCCCGGTTTCAGGGGGACGAATTCCTCGAGCCGGCGCGTCAAGGTGTTTGTAAAGCGGATCATGGATGTCCTTTCATAGAGGATCGAGGGGCGGCGCCCTCCCGTGTCGGCTTCCAATCCGAGCCCGTCCATCATAACGGGATTACATAGCCGTTTCAACGCTGGGCGAAAAAGAGGAAGGGCGAACTGCGAAGCGGCGGCGCTCACGCGGCGGTGATCCGCGCTTCCCGTTTTCTTCCTGTATTCTATTGCAAATCGGGTCCCGCTCTACTATGCTGGATATCCTATGAAACTGAACCGCCTCTTGGGAAGGCTGATTCTCGTGGTTCTGGCCCTGGCCTCACTTCTCGTGTACATGAAGTGGGTGAACCCGCTCGTGAACGCGCCGCTCGGCCTGGCCACCTTCAACGAAGGAGCCGTTCGAGCGAAGGTGCGGCTCACTTCCCAGCGGGTGCTGGACCCCTCTTCCCAGGTTTCGCTCCGCCTGGAAACCAAGCTTGACGAGACGACGCTGCGAAGGATGCAGAGGCTCTTCGGCATCAAGGCCACCAGCTACTGGACCTCTGAGAGGGTGCCCGTCCTGCAGTGGTCTTACAGCGTTGTTCCTCATAGTACGCTCAAGAACTGGCGGATGGCCGACACGGAACCCCTCATGACCATGAACGTGGGCGGCCGCGGCCAGATCCTGGGAATGGACATCCTTTCAGGCAGCAACCGGCAGCCGGTAACGCTATCGCTGAAGGACGCCCGGGAGAAGGCGGAAGATCTCCTGCGCCTGGTCGGCGTGGACGTGGGCACGCTCACGCAGACTTCCTACAACCAGGGACAGGTGCAGGGCAGGCAGCGCTATCATTTTGAATGGTCGGCCCCCATCCCGGGGCTGCCCGGCATTCAAAACCAGTACCAGGTGACTCTCGAGGACGGCTACATTACGTCCTTTCATCGCAGCATCCATTTCCCACCCAACACCACGCCCAACGTGGGACGCCGGCTGATTCTCCCCCTGTTTTCCATCACCATCTGGTTTTTTCTCGCATTGCTCGTGATCTTCCTCTTTGTCCAGAAACTCCGGCGTGACGAGGTGGACCTCAACCACGTGAAAAAGCTGATACTGATGGTGGGCCTTCTGGGCTTTTTCGACACCCTCATGAAGCCCTCGCAAGGGTGGGTGATGGGCCTCATCTCGGCCCTCGTCGTCGCCGTGGCTGCCGGTCTTTTCTTTTCACTCGTCTGGATTACCGGAGAGTCCTTCCTTCGTGAAGCGATTCCGGGGAAGCTGGCCCTGACCGACCTGGTCTTCAAGAACCAATGGAACGTCCGGGAACTGGGGCGATGCATTTTGTGGTCCGGGGCGACCGGTCTTCTCCTGCTCGGAATTCCGTCGGTTCTATTGCTGGCCTATCGGACAGCGGCGGTCCGTGGTCTGGTCCTGCTGCCGACAAACCTCCGTCTTGAAAGCCTTTCGATCCCGGGCGGACTGACGGTCAACTCCCTGCTGCTGCCACTTCCAAAGATTCTGTTGATCGTCCCTGTTTTCCTGGGAATCCTTTATCCGTTTTTCCGGCTCAGGTTCCCCCGCATTGTCGCCGCCTTGGTGTTTTCGGCGCTATTTTCCCTGGCGAACGCCGTAGTCTTTCCCGTGGGGCCGTTCCTCGTCGCATTGGGCACCGCTTTCCTGGCTGGGCTGTTGCTTTTTATCGCCATGGACAAGGGCGGATACCTGGCGGGCTTTCTCGTCCTCTACATCCCAATGGTTGTCCGTAATGCGGGCGCCTGTTTCACCGCGCACCGCCCCGGCATCTTCTACCAGGGACTCGCCGCAGACGGGCTCCTTCTGGCCGGTTTTATCGCAATGGCGGTCTTCGGAGCCACGGGGCGCAAGCTTGCTGATCTGGTGCCCTATGAGCCGGTTTACCTGAGCAGGCTCCGCGAAAGGGAGCGTTTCGCCCGAGAACTGGAAATTGCAAGAAGCCTCCAGAACAGGTTCCTGCCGCGTGAAACGCCCCATATCCCTGGTTTTAGCCTGAGTGCGGTCTGCCAGCCGGCCATGGAGGTGGGCGGCGACTACTACGACTATTTCGCCCTACCTGGAGGGAAATGGCTCATTCTTCTGGGCGACGTGTCCGGAAAGGGGGTGAAGGCCGCGTTCTACATGACGCTGACGAAGGGCATCCTTCACGCTGTCTCGCGCCTTGAAGGGGGGCACACGCAGATCCTCTGCCACTTGAACACGCTCTTCAAGCGTTTCTCGGAAGACGGGACATTTCTGACGCTTTGCGCGCTGGTTCTCGATCCGTCAACCAGCGAGGTGCAGATCCTTTCGGCCGGACACAATCCCCCCTTCCTGGTCACAGACGGCGACGCCAGGGCGCTTGGGCCCAGGGGACTGGTGCTCGGGCTGATGTCCGACGACGTCTTCGTGGACAGCCTGGAGCCCTGCTCTCTCTTCCTCGGCGCCGGAGAGATGCTGGTGGTGTATACGGACGGGGTCACCGAGGCGATGAACAAGGTGGGCGATGAATTCGGGATGGAGCGTCTGGGCAGCGCCCTGAAGGGGACGTCTGTTCTTGATCCGGCGGAAGTGGTGGGACGCGTGACCCGTGCGGTGGACGGATTTTGCGCCGAGACGCCCCGTGCGGACGACCTCACGCTCCTCGTGTTGAAGGCTGATGAATCCTGAAAAGCTCAAGCGACTACTTGATGACGTGGCGAACGGCCGGCGATCGCCGGATGACGCTCTCGAAGACCTGGCGGCCTTGCCCTACAGCGATCTGGGGGAAGCTCGACTGGACAGCCATCGCTGGCTTCGACGGGGATTCCCCGAGGCGGTTCTTGCGCTGGGCAAGACATCCGAGAACCTCGCCGAGATTTTGGCCGAATACGAGAAGCGGGAAATTCCCGCCATCATAACCCAGCTCCCCCCCAGGAAAACCAACTTGTTGAGGCGCGCCTTCCCCGGCTTTGATTATCATCAACGGGCCCGCCTCGGCTACCTCGGACCACCTCCCGGAGAAGGGGAGGGCCGCGTGGTCATCGTCTCCGGTGGAACGAGCGACCGCCCCGTGGTGGACGAGGCGTTCTGGACGGCGCGGTATCTTGGGGCGAAAACAATGGTGAGGCCGGACGTTGGCGTGGCCGGCCTGCACCGGATCATCGATCTCATCCCCGAGCTGAGGCGGGCCAACGTGGTGGTGGCTGTCGCCGGGATGGAAGGCGCGCTGCCTTCCGTGGTGGCGGGCTTGACGGGGGCGCCTGTCATCGGCGTGCCGACGTCGGTGGGGCTGGGCGTGCACGACGAAGGCCGGACGCCCCTGATGGCCATGCTGTCTTCGTGCGTGCCGGGGCTCGTCGTGGTCAATGTGGACGGCGGATTCTCCGCAGGCTATGCCGCGGCGCTCATCAATCACCTCGTTGTTGCAGGCCCGGCTCGGAAGAAAGAAGAAAAGCCTCCAAAGGACAGGCAAGGTGGCTGAAAACAGCCGTTCCCTGAACGCGGGCCGGGGCAAGAACGCAGAGGTCACCCGGTTCCTGGACGGTAAAGTGCAGGTGCTGCAGCCGCGTAAAGGATACCGGTTCAACGTGGATTCGGTGGTGCTGGCTGGGTGTGCCTGGGTTCGGGACGAAGAGAGTGTACTGGACCTTGGGACGGGCGCCGGTATTCTTTTACTTCTGCTCGGCTTCCGTCACCATCCTGCTGTGATGGCCGGCGTTGAAATACAAGATTCCCTGGCTTCCCTGGCCCGGCTGAACCTGGTAGAAAACGGATGGGATGAGACCGCGTCTATCATCCATGGGGATTTCCGGGATCCCGAACTTCTAGCCGGCCGCCGGTTCGACGTGGTTGTTTCCAACCCGCCCTATTTCGATCCGCGGCGGGGACGGAGCAGCCCGGATTCCCAGAAAGCCCTGTCCAGGCAGGGTGTTGCGTGTTCGGTACTGGAACTGGCAGCCGCCGCGGCGCGCGCGCTGGCCCCCGGCGGAAGGTTTGTCTTCCTCTGCCCTGCAGAGCGGTTGGGGGAAGTGCGTAAGGGCCTGGAGGGAGCCGGACTCTATCCCCGGTTGGTCCGGGCGGTGCGCCATACGCCCGGGTCTCCTCCCTATATTCTGGTCATACAGGCAAGGCGAAACCATGGGAAGGGATGTCTTTACCTTCCGGACCTCTTCCTGAAAGGTCCGGCCGGCAGCGACACTCCCGAAATGGCATCCGTGCTTCACGGAGACAGGGGACCCGGTCCGAACTTCTTTTGCGACTGCATGGTCGGCAGGCTGGCGCACTACCTCCGGCTGCTCGGTTACGATGCAGCTTACGCGCGTCAATCCGATGACGAGTGGATACTTTGTGAGGCGCTGAGGGCGAAAAGAGTTCTCCTTACACGGGACCGGCTGCTTGTGAGACAATACCGGAAAGCGGGAGGCGAGGCTTTCAACCCCGATGCCGACAGGCCGGCAAGCCAGCTCCGTTTGGTGCGGGAGAAATTCGGCCCGGCGCCGGCTCCCGGAGCGCCGCGCTGCCTGAATTGCAACGCGCCGACGACGGCCGTGAAGCGCGAAATGGTGCGGGGATTTGTGCCGCCTTACACCTATCTGACTCACCGCCGGTTTCAGGTGTGTCCCTGCTGCGGAAAGGTTACCTGGGAGGGTTCGCACCTTGCTAGATTCGCAGGCAACGTCATAGGGGAGAGCAACAATGAGCCAGGAACGTGAACGTCTGAAACATCTGCTGAAGACCCGTTCTCTCAAGACCGGCGATTTCCTTCTCGCTTCCGGGCGCAGAAGCCGCTACTATTTCGATTCCAAATTGACCACGCTCACGTCCGAAGGCGCCTGGCTCACGGCGTCGTGCTTTCTCCAGCTCATCCGCGACCAGGCGATTGAAGCGGAGGCCATCGGCGGCATGACGCTCGGCGCAGATCCCATCGTCTCGGCCGTGGCCGCCGTGAGCCGCGGCGTACCGCCGGCGCTTGACGCCTTCATCGTCAGAAAGGAAGCCAAGGGACACGGAACGAACCGCTGGATCGAAGGCCCCGTGGAACCTGGACAGAGGGTCATCGTGGTGGACGACGTGGTCACCACGGGCGGCTCCACGCTCAGGGCCATTGAGCGCGCCGAAGAGTTTGGCTTGGAAGTCGTAGCGGTGATGGCGCTCCTCGACCGCGAGGAAGGCGGGACCGAGACGATTGCAGAAAAATATCCCTTTTATCCGGTAACCCGGCGGACGGAAATATTCGGAGAGACCGCCCAAGACCAGGAGGAAGAGAATGGCTGAACGCCGGCATCCACCCGGACTCTACGTTCTGTTCTTTACCGAAATGTGGGAGCGATTCAGCTTCTACACCATGTTCGCCGTGTTCGTGCTTTACATGACCTCACCGCAGCATCTCCCGAAGTTGAAGGTGCTGCCTTTTTTCGATCCTCATCTGATATATGGGTTGTATGCCGGGTTGATCTACATCACGCCTCTCATCGGCGGGTGGATTGCCGATGCGTACCTGGGATGCCGGAAAACGGTCTACATCGGAGCACTGCTGATGGCCGTCGGCCAGTTTCTGCTGTTCACGGGCAGCGTCTCGCTGTTCTATCCGGGACTGATCTTTCTGATCATGGGCGGCGGCTTCTTCAAGCCCAACATTTCGACCATGGTTGGCAATCTATACGAACACGACAGCCCGCTGCGCGATTCAGCCTTCAACATTTTCTACATGGGGATCAACATCGGGGCGTTCATCGCCCCCCTGGTGGCAGGCGTCCTGGCAGATGCTTACGGCTTTCGCTGGGCTTTCTTCGCGGCGGGCGTGGGCATGGTTCTTTCCACGATCATCCTGATCTCCTTCGACAAGTACGTGGCCCACGCCGATACGACGAGTTCGGGCGAGGGCGGATTCGTCAGCGCGCGGGAACCCAAGGACCGCCACGACTTCTGGGTGCGGATCAGCGCGCTGCTGGCCGTGTTCGGCATCATCGCCATCTGGTGGGCCGTGTACATGCAGTACGGCGACG
>JARRNO010000014.1:0-15683 GCA_037384885.1 Acidobacteriota bacterium | reverse complement strand
GCCGGCCGCCGGCCCGAGACTTCTTTCGTACGAGAGCGACATGACCCGCCGACGAGCCGCTAGAACACAGCCGTTTCTACTTGACCCCGAAAGGGATTCGAACCTGGGTCCGAACATTCGCGCCCGCTTTACGCTGGAGGGACGCCGCGTCAGCAGAAAGGCGCTTCCGGAGTTTCTTCACACCCGGCTCAAGAAGGCGCTGGAACAGGAGGGATTCGGCCGCCTCTATTCGCATCAGGTCGAAGGGTTGGAGGCCCTTCATGCGGGGCGGGACGTCCTGGTGAGCACGCCGACCGCCAGCGGAAAGTCATTGATATATCAACTTTATGCGCTGGATCAATGGCTGAAAAGTCCCGGGGCGACGGCCATGTTCCTTTACCCCATGAAGGCGCTGGCACAAGATCAGCGGGGCAAAATCAACGAACTGGCCGCACGCCTGGGTTTTCCGGAATTCAGGGCAGAGATCTACGACGGCGACACGCCGCCGGCCACCCGGCGGAAGCTGATGAAATCTCCGCCGCCGGTTCTCCTGTCCAACCCGGATATGTTCCATCTTTCTTTCCTGGCCTACCACGAGAACTGGAGAGCCTTTTTCAAGCGTCTGAGGCTGTTTGTGCTTGACGAGGCCCACGTCTACCGGGGTGTCTTTGGGGTCAATGTCCACTACGTTTTCTGGCGGTTCAGCCGGATCCTGGAGAACCTGGGCGCGGAGCCGTCTTGGGTGGCGACCTCTGCCACGCTTTCGGGCGGAGATGTTTTCTACCGGGCGCTGACGGGGCGGGATGCCGTCCACCTGGACCGGAGCGGGGCACCCCAGCCTGAAAGGCGGCTGTTTCTTCTCTCGTCCAGCGGCAGTCCCTATACCCTGGCGTGCGAACTGATGGACCGGCTGCTGGCGGAAGACGCCCGCACGCTGACCTTCACCAAGGCGCGGCGCATCACTGAACTGATCTTCTCCTGGCTGTGCCAGCGGGACGCCTCTTACAGAAAAACGGTTTCTTCATACAGGGCGGGGTTCCTTCCTTCGGAACGAAGACGGATCGAGCACGGATTTTTCGAAGGGTCGCTTAAAGGGGTGGTCAGCACGTCCGCCATGGAAGTCGGAATCGACGTGGGAGGGCTCGATGCCTGCATCCTGGTGGGATATCCCGGCTCGCTGATCTCACTTCACCAGCGAATGGGAAGGGTAGGCCGCCATGGAAACGAAGCGGACATCTTTCTGATCGCCATGCCGGACGCCATGGATCAGTATTTCGTACAGCATCCCGAAGCGCTTCTCGACCGCCCCCTGGAAGAAATAATCCTGGATCCAGACAATCGCCTCATCATGCAGCCTCACCTCCTGTGCGCCGCCCATGAGGCGCCGCTGGACGATGAAGAAATTCCTCCGGAGGGCGCCATGCGGGACGCTCTCAATATCCTGGACGCCAAGGGCGAACTCGTCCTCGACGCTGAGGGGACGACGTGGCACACGCTGCGGAAAAGACCGCATCGCAGGGTCAATCTCCGAACCATGGGCGAGGGGTTTACGATCGTGAACGCCGCCGGCAAGGGAATCGGGAGCGTCGACGGCGTGCGCGTTTATCGCGAATGTCACGAAGGGGCGATCTACCTGCATCAGGGGCAGACATATGTTGTAACCCAGGTTGCTCCCAAGGACCGGAAGGTGGTCGTTCGTCCCGTTCGGACGGACTATTACACCGAAGTCCGCGGCGACAAGGACACGGAAATCCTGGAGGTGCTCGGGAGGAAGCGTTCGGGCGCCTACGATCTTTACCTCGGGCGGCTCAAGGTGACCGAATACACCACCTCCTACGTGAAGAAAAGGATGGCGGGAGGCGAAACGATCGGAGAATATGACTTGGACGCGCCTCCGGTCATTTTTGAGACGGAGGGCTTCTGGTTCGCACTTCCACCGGCCATCGCCCCCTATCTTTCGGAGGAGGGCCTGCACGTGATGGGGGGCATTCATGCCCTGGAACATTCAATGATCGGGATGTTTCCGCTCACGGCCATGGCGGACCGGTGGGATCTGGGAGGCATTTCCTACCCTCACCACCCGCAGGTGAAGGGACCGGCGATTTTCATTTACGACGGCTGCCCGGGCGGGGCGGGAATGAGCCGCAAAGGTTTCAACCGGTTCGAGTTTCTCTTGGAAAGTACGGCCCGGCTGCTTCATGACTGCCCCTGCGAGGACGGATGTCCGGGATGCGTCCAGTCGCCCAAGTGCGGCAACGGAAACCGTCCGCTGGATAAAGCGGCGGCCATTCTTCTGACCGAGATCCTAGAGGGAAAGATCCCGCTCAGGTCGCGCCCGAAACCGTTGGAGATCAAGCCTCGTATTTCCGAAAAGGAGCCGGGGCCGAAGAAGGACCGGCCCAAACCGGGCCGGCTTGTTTTTGACCTGGAAACGCAGAAACTGGCTTCCGAAGTGGGAGGATGGGGGAACATCAGCAAGCTGGGTCTTGCTCTTGCTGTAACGTGGGATTTGGATCGGGAGGTCTGGCAAACCTTCTATGAGGAGGACGCGGCGGACCTTGTGGACGACCTTTTGAACGCCGAGCTGGTGATCGGTTTCAACGTGGACCGGTTCGACCTGGAAGTCATGCGTCCCTATACGGACCGCAGCCTGGCCGAGGTGAAGACCTTGGATATGCTGGCTGTCTTGAAAGACCGGCTGGGGTTCCGGCTTTCGCTGGCGTCGCTGGCTGAAGCCAATTTCAACGAAGAGAAAATGGCGGACGGCGTTCAATCGGTTCAGTGGTTTCGAGAGGGGAAGCTCGATCTGGTCGCTCAATATTGCAGGAAGGACGTGGAGCTGACGGGGCGACTCTACCTCAAGGGCCTGGAGGAGGGGTTCCTCCTGTTCAAGCGGCGCGGCGGCGGGCTGCTGCGGGTAAAGATCAACCACTGGAAACCATGAACCCCAGGGCGGGCGGTGAGGGGCGGAGGGCCGCCGGGAGTGAGGACTGATGCCGGACAGGAAAGCAAGGCGGGGGAAAGGCGACAAGTCAAGACAAAGGCTCCGGACCCTACTGCTCGAGGACCTGCGTCAGGGCAATTTTCAAGGGACCATGCGCCGCGACCTTCGGGAGATGTACGACTTCTACCTGGACGAGGACGCCCGGGACCGCCTGTCCGCCATGGGGCGCATGAAGCGCTGGCTCCATGTGGTCATCTGGCTGCTAAAGAGCCTCGTCAGAAAGTTGTCTCCCACGCGGCGGATCCTGCTGATCGTCTGCCTGGTGCTCTACATGTTTTCAGACGTGCGCGCCCGGTACGGGGCCATGGATATTTCCATTGATTTTCGCCTGTTTAGCTTTGTCCTGTTGCTGATCATCCTCATGCTCGAGTTGAAGGACAAGCTTCTTGCGCACGACGAACTGAAGGTGGGGCGGGCCGTCCAGATCGCGCTTCTCCCCAAGGAAAACCCAGGGCTTTCAGGGTGGGACATCTGGCTTTATACGCGCCCGGCAAACGATGTGGGCGGCGACCTGGTAGACTTCATCCGGCTTGAATCGGGCCGCGTGGCTCTTTTCCTGGGGGACGTGGTCGGGAAGGGACTGGGGGCGGCGCTCCTCATGGCCAAGCTCCAGTCCACGCTACGTACGCTCATTCCGGAAGAGGGCTCGCTTGAGGACCTTGGAAGGCGGACCAACCAGATCTTTTGCCGGGACGGTCTCCCCGGCAAATTCGCCACCGCCGTGTACCTCGAAATTGGGCCGGACGAGGGACAAGTGCAGGTGCTGAACGCAGGCCACCTTCCCCCGGTCGTTCTCCATTGCGGCACCCATGAGAGCCTGCCCCCGGTAGCCATGCCCTTCGGCATCCTGTCCGGGGAATCCTACCATGAACAAAGCCTGGCAGTGCCGCCCGGCGGCCTGCTGTTGGCATATTCCGACGGCCTCACAGAGGCGTTCAACGAAGCGGAAGAGTGTTTCGGCGACGAGAGGGTTGAGGCGCTGTTCCCTGCGCTCGAAGGCCGATCGGCCGAAGCGGCCGGACAATTCATCCTCCAAGCCGTGGACCGTTTTATCGGCGACCGCCGGCCCAGCGACGACCTGTCGCTTATCGTGCTTCGCCGGTGGGCCGGCTCTGAAAGCACATCCGCTTCCTGATATGCTGTAATTCAAGGTAGGGAGTGAAGCATGGCTAGGACATCTCGGTACGGCTACATCGCGGGTCTCCTTGCAGGGCTTGCGGCCTTTGCGACGTCCTGGTTCGTGACCGTGGCCCTCGGCCTTGTCGGGGGGCGCGAAACGCTCCCCGCCGTGGTACCCTTTCTGGTCTACGGCATCTCGTTTCTGACGTGCGGAATGATTCTTGGCCTCAAGTACCGCAGGGGCAGCTGGGTTTGGGGTGTGATCCAGTTCTTGCCTTGGCTCGCGGCTTTTCTCATTGCATTTATTTTACATCATGAAGCCAAGCAGGCTTTTTCTGTTCCTGAAGGCTGGGTTCAGGTGTCAGCGGCGCTCTTCGGAGGCTGCCTGGGAGGCTTCCTGGGTTCCCGTTTGTCCAGGCTGCGCGGCAGCGGGCGAGGACAAACCTCTCTATGAAGACCGGCTGGGCGGAGAATGGCGCACCCGGAGCGGGCCTGTTCTCCCTTGCCGCAGGGCTCCTCCTCTTTCCGCTGCTCGCGTTAGAGGCGTGGCGGGTCCGCAGGAGAACGCCACGCCTGTCTGAGCCGCCCGGGCCTCCCGCCGGACTGACGAAGGGCGCGGGAATCCCTCGCCGGCTCGTAGTCCTGGGGGAATCTCCCGTTGCCGGCATCGGACTTGCCGATCACAGGGAGGGCCTCGCGGCCCGTTGCGCCGCCATTCTAAATGAATCCAACGGCGAGGCGGTTGCATGGCAAGCCTTGGGAAAATCGGGGATCACTGCCCGGGAGGCTGCCTCGGAACTCGTCCCAGGCCTTGGGAGCAAAAGAGTGGATTTGCTGGTGATCGCCTTGGGCGTCAACGACGCCATAAGCTTACACTCCTCGGGGCGCTTTCGACGGGACATGAAGAGTCTATTGGCGGCAGCCGTGAGGGAGACCGGCGGATCTCCCACCATCGTCGCCGGAATTCCGCCGGTCAAATATTTTCCCGCCTTGCCCCAGCCGCTGCGCTTTTTCCTGGGCCTGCGTGCGGAATGTCTGGATGCTGTATTGCCGGAGGTTGTCCGGTCGTTTGAAAATCTTCGGTATGTACCCACGAGGTTCGAGGGCGGCCGGTGCCTATTCGCACCGGACGGCTTCCATCCTGGATCAAGGGGATTTGAGGTCTGGGCGGAACGGTTGGCGCCTGTGATGGAAGAGATGTGCGGAAGAAAGGCGCCCCCCGGTGTGCGCTAGGTAGTCTTGACCGCCGGCTCTTTGGCGCCGGGGACGGGCTTGCGGTCAAGGGCTTCATCGAGCCTGGCCAGGATCTTTCCCAGACAGAGCCTTGCTACCGAGTCGGCTTCCACTGTTCCCGATCCGCCGAAGCCCAGTTTGCCCTTCCGGTCGTAACGCGCCGACCAGATTTCTTTACCGCCGGTTCCTTTGATGACCATGAGCATGGTGCAGTTCTGCCAGGTCAGGTCCCCCGCCAGGCCGATACCGATGCCGAGGGACGAACCATGGCCGGAATACCAGGGATAGTTGTAGCGGCCATAGGCGCCGCTCGTGCCCAACAGCGCATGGTGGGCGCTGTCGGCGAAGGTGATTTCGATGGTGCCGGTTGATTCGCCCTCACCCACCATGTGAAGCCTGCTCTTAAGACGGCTGTAAGCTTCGTGGTAAAGAAACCGGTCCAACGTGGGATCGCCCGTTCGCACCATCAGGATGTAGGAGTCTTGATCGACAGCGCCATGCAGATCTGCCGATGCGTGGGTCTCCATTTTGGCGCATCCTGCCGCCGGGAAGAGCAGCAAAACCAGCGCGAGAGAGAGAATGAAGCGGAACTGTCTCATGCCAAAGAACTCCATGTGCGATGGCGCCGATGCATACTCGCCTGGGACCACGGCTTCGGTCGTACCCCATCCACATGTCATAATATAACCCAGATCGAGTCCCGGTCATCAATCGATGAGGAGGAAATCATGAAATCACACCGAGAAATCCTGGTGTTCAACACGCCGGATAGAAGAGACTACATCAATATTACCGAAGACGTCCGCGCCGCCCTCAAGAAGAGCGGGATCCAGGAGGGGCTCTGCCTGGTGAACGCCATGCATATCACGGCGAGCGTTTACATCAACGACGACGAGCCCGGATTGCTGAAGGACTACGACGACTGGCTGGAAGGTCTTGCGCCTCACGAACCGGTTTCCCATTACCGTCACAACCGGACCGGCGAAGACAACGGGGACGCCCATCTCAAGCGGCAGGTCATGGGCCGGGAAGCCGTTGTCGCCGTGACTGAAGGCGAATTGGACTTTGGCCCCTGGGAACAGATTTTTTACGGAGAGTTCGATGGACGGCGCAAAAAGCGCGTCATGATAAAAATAATCGGGGAATGAAAGGCCGGTGGGTTCAGATTGAGGTGTCCCCGGCTTCTCGATGCCAGTGGCTGAAGAGTTCAAGCCAGGTCAGAAGAGCGAGGGCTGCTATGAAACACCACAAAAGGACGGCCCCGGAGTGAGAGACGGCGAGCCTACCGGTCAACAGAAGCGCGACAAGCGCGGCAGCAGCGCAGAGCTTGGTAAAGATGGCGCCGCCCAATCCCATCCCGCGCATCCGGCCTGGTTTTCGATAGCTTTCCTTGAGGAAGGCGAACCCCATTCCGAACAAAACGGCCCCGAGCAGCGCCGGAAAGAGACGTTCTCCGCCGGGAGGCATCCCGAGGGCCTTGTAAAAGGCCAGGGGCGACCAGATAAGCGCGGCACCCGTCAAAAGGTGGAGGAAGCCGTCCAGCTTGAGGATGTAATTACGCTTCATCGGCATGCCTCCGTACCTTGCCGAGAAGATCGTGTTTCTGGAAAATGCTGAAACGGGATCTGGGCGGGGGTGAGCGGAGAGGTGAAAAACGGGGATTAACCGCCTGATCCTGCCAATTGAAAGATATTATAACATCATTGTCATGAGATTATGACCTGGAATCAAAGGGCTGCGGGCTCGAGAGCCATATACCCCTTATCATCATGTGCCTCCTCTATTCCGGCGAGAGGCCGACCTTTAGAGAGGCGGCAGCCATGGCGCTCCCGATGGCCAGCATACCGAGCCTGCCCGTGGATGCGGACGAGAACCTCTCCATTCGTTCCAAACTGTGGCACCTTCTGGCAGGTCTTGGAGTCATCGCGGCTTTCCTGCGGTGCGAGGGCTTGAAAATCGCAGGAGGAGCCGGACTCGACAATCCCGCGGTTCATTTGTACGCCGCTGCAGGCGGAGTGTTGCTCATTGGCGCTCGGATCGTGGGGCACCAGGGGAATCGCGACGGCGTCCCCCGGGTGAAAAAGAGAAGAAAGAGCTTGTGGACAGGGCTCGCCACCTGGCTTTTTCCCTGTGCGGAAATGGAGCTGTACGCCCGCGGGCCGGCCCGTTCCGCTGCGCCCAATTTCGCCACCAACAGCCTCGTGGTGGCGCGCCTGTCCATCTGGCGGCCGGGTGAGCGTCCGTTGAGAATACAGATCCATGCACCTGACGCAATCATGGCGGGATTGATCCTGGTGCAACTCTGAGCGAATGAGCGAAAATGCGCACCAGATCCCGCCGAGGCGCTTTCGCGTCCCAACAGGTTTGCAGCCGTTATAAAGTTAAAGGAAAGGGAGCGGAGACAACTCGAAGAAAGGGGGACAGCATGCTGATGAAGGACAGAGTGGTTCTGGTGACTGGCGCCAGCCGGGGCATTGGGGCCGCAACCGCCAAGCTGCTTGCAAAGCACGGCGCTTCGGTCGGCGTGAACTATTTTCAAAGCGAAAAGGCGGCGGAGGCCGTTGTGGAAGACATTCTGAAGGCGGATGGCCGGGCGGTCGCCCTCAAGGGGGATGTGAGGGAGCAGCCGCAGGTCGAAAGCATGGTCAAACGCCTGGAAGAGGCCTACGGTCCCGTGGACACGCTGGTATCCAATGCTTCCATCACATTCCCCGTTAAGCCTTTTCTCGATTATCCCTGGGACGCCTTCAAGGCCAAGCTGGTGGGAGAAATCAAGGCGTCGTTCAACTGTTGCCGGGCGGTTGCGCCAGGTATGATCCGCAGGGGGGACGGCTGCATCATCGCTATTTCGAGCGGCCTCTCCCGCCATCCCGGCGAGGGGTTTTGCGCTCACAGCACCGCGAAATCCGGACTGGATGGACTGATGAAATCCCTCGCGCTCGAACTGGGTCCAAAGGGAATCCGGGTCAACGTCGTTGCACCCGGGCTGACTTTGACGGACGCGACGGCCGCCCAGCCCCAGGCCCGGAAAGACGCCGTCGCCCATATGACGCCGCTGAGGCGGAACGGGCTGGCCGAAGACGTGGCCGGCGCCGTCTTGATGCTGGCGTCAGATGAGGCCCGCTTTGTCTCGGGGGCGTATCTGCCCGTCAGCGGCGGCATCCAGATGATCTGAGCGAAGCCGGGAAGAAACGTGAAACCACAAGAAAGGGAGGCGGCTTTGGGCCGCCACCCGTTTTTCGTCCATGGGCCGTCGTCTCAGGGGCGCTATTTCCCCGTCATCTTTTTCGCATCCAGGAGCTTGTCCAGCTCAGCTTCCGCGAGGATATTTTTCTCGAGACACAGATCGCGAATGGTCCGGCCCGTCTTGAAGGCTTCCTTGGAAATGGCGGCAGCCTGATCATAGCCGATCGCGGGAGCCAGGGCCGTAACCAAGGCCAGACTCTTTTCCACCAATTCCTTGCAGCGGGCTTCGTTGGCCTTCAGGCCTTTCACGCATTTGTCCGCAAAGACGCCGGCGGCGTTTCCAAGAATTTGGATGGACTGGAGGATGTTGTAGGCCATGACTGGCATCATGGTGTTCAACTCAAAGTGCCCCCCTTGTCCGCCAATGGAGACGGTCAGGTCGTTGCCCTGCACCTGAGCGCCCACCTGGAGCATCATTTCGCTCATGACAGGGTTCACTTTGCCGGGCATGATGGAAGAGCCGGGCTGCAGATCGGGCAGGATCAGTTCGGCGATGCCGCAGCGCGGACCGGAGCCAAGCCAGCGGATATCTTCGGCGATTTTCATGAGGCTGACGGCCACGGTGCGGAGAGCGCCGCTGGCTTCAACGAGCGCGTCACGCGACGCCAAACCCTCGAAGAGGTTTGGGTTCTGCTTCAGGGGGAGTCCGGTTTCCCCGGCGACAACCGCGATCACGCTCGGAGCAAAGCCTTCGGGCGCGTTGAGGCCGGTTCCCACCGCCGTGCCGCCCAGGGGGAGTTCGGAAAGGTTGGGCATGGTGGCCTCTATCCGGCCGACTGCCTTTCGTGCTTGCGCCGCAAAACCGGAGAACTCCTGTCCGAGGCGAATGGGGACGGCGTCCTGGAGGTGCGTCCGGCCGACTTTGACAATACCGTCAAATTCCACGGCCTTTGCTTCAAGGGCGTCCGCCAGAACGCGAAGATTCGGAAGCAGGTCTTTCTGAATGGCGTCGAGGACGGCGATGTGGATGGCAGTGGGGATGATGTCGTTGGAGGATTGCCCGCGGTTCACATGATCATTGGGATGAACGGGCTTCTTCGACCCCACTTCCCCCCCGAGAATTTGAATGGCCCGGTTGGCGATGACCTCGTTCGTGTTCATGTTCGAGGACGTGCCGGAACCTGTCTGGAAGATGTCGACCACAAATTCGCGATCATGGTCTCCGTCCGCCACTTCGCCCGCGGCCTGGATGACCGCATTGGCGACCGAATCCGTGAGGTTGCCCTTTTCAAGGTTGACCTGGGCGGCCGCCTTTTTGAGGAGACCGAGAGCGCGGATCATGCGTCGGGGGATACGCATGCTGCTCACTGGGAAGTTGTCCCGGGCTCGCTGTGTTTGAGCGCCGTAAAGCATATCCGAGGGCACGTTCACGTTTCCTAGAGAATCCGATTCAATTCGATAGTCAGGCATGGTTGACTCCTAAATTCCAACACGGCAGGCGGCTCACGCCGGTGAAGCCTCCAGAGCGGATTCACTGCCGGATTGCGTTCCCGGATTTTCAGGGGGGAATTCGGAGAAAATCTCTTGCGCAAGGTAGTTGCCAAGAAAAGGTATCCTGAAATCCCGGCCCGAAAGAATGTTGAAAAGCCCGAGAAGACACAGGGCGATGGCGGCGAGCCACCAGAGCATCAGAAAAATGAAGAAAGAAGGAAAAACAAGCAGGAAGGTGGGCGGGCCGGCGAAATGACGAAGCGCCGAAGCCATCACGCCCAAAAACGTCATCGCCCCCATTCCCATGGCGAAAAGCGCAAGCGCTCCCGCCAGCAGAACCTGCGAAAAAAGGCACTGCAGAACATGAAAGCGCAGAAAAGGGGACCGTTTCCGGAACAGATAATAAAGAACAGCGGGCACGATGACCTGCCCGACCATAAAGGACAAGTAGACCAGCCCGGCCGCCGCCTCGTCTTCAGGGACGCCTTCCAGACCGGCGCAGGCCTCTTTGGTCGGTTCCATGTGTCACTCCCTATTCAGCCAAAGCATTCAAGGCGCTTCCGGCCTTAAACCACCGGATCTGTTCCGCATTCAAGCTGTGGGAGGCGGAAAATCCATCGGTCGAACCGTCGGCGTGATGGAGCTTCACGTCTACCCCCTTTCCCGGCGCGATCCCGGCCAATTGGAGGATGCTGATCTTGTCGCCTTCCCGGACCTTGTCATAATCCGCTGGATCCTCGAAGGTCAGCGGGAGGATGCCCTGCTTTTTCAGGTTCGATTCATGGATGCGGGCAAAGCTGCGCGCGATGACCGCGGCGGCTCCAAGGAATCTCGGAGACATGGCGGCGTGTTCGCGGCTGGAGACTTCGCCGTTATTTTCGTCGCCAACAGCGACCCACCGAAGCCCCCTCTTTTTGTAGTGGCGGGCAATCGCCGGGAAGGGGGAATCCTTCTCGCCGGTCAGTTGGTTCAATCCCTTCCCGGACTCACCTGTAAACGCGTTTACGGCGCCCGTAAACATGTTGTCGCTGATCCTGTCCAGGTGTCCCCGGAAGCGCAGCCACGGGCCGGCGGGGGATCTGTGGTCGGTTGTGCACTTTCCCCGAGCCTTGAGGAGCAGGGGGAGCTCGATGAAATCCTTTCCATCCCAGGGCGAAAACGGCGTCAGAAGCTGCAGGCGCTCGCTGTCGGGCTTCACGATCACTTCCACTGAGGCGGGATCGTCCGCCGGCGGCTGGTAGCCCGCAAAGTCCCGGACAAAGCCCTTTTCTGGAAGATCCGGCGCCGGATCGGGCGGATCCAGGACGAAGCTTTTCCCGTCTCCCGTTTGGACTTCATCCTTCAGAGGGATGAAGGACAACCTGCCTCCAAGTGCGTATGCGACGACGATTTCCGGGCTTGTAAGGAAAGTCATGGTCGCCGGATTTCCGTCGTTGCGGCGGGGAAAGTTGCGGTTGAAGGACGAAATGATTGAGTTGGTGTCTCCTTGCTTGATGTCGTCGCGCTTCCATTGGCCGATGCACGGACCGCAGGCGTTGGCCAGGACGGTGGCGCCGATACCCTCCAGGGCCTTCATCTGGCCGTCCCTTTCGATGGTAGCGCGGATTTGTTCGCTTCCGGGCGTGACCATCAGCGGGATGGGTGTTTTCTTGACGCCGTTTGACGCGGCCTGCCGCGCCACCTGGGCCGCGCGCCCCATGTCCTCGTAAGAAGAGTTCGTGCACGACCCTACCAGGGCGTATTTGAGGTTGTCGGGATACCCCTCCTTCTCAACGGCTTCAGAAAGTTCCGACACCGTGCGAGCCAGATCGGGGCTGTGAGGACCCACCACATGAGGTTCCAGCGTGGACAGGTCGATTTCCACCACTTGGTCGAAAAACTTCTCGGGGGAGGCTTCTACTTCGGGATCGGCTCCCATGAGCTGGGGGTTCGCCTTGGCAAGGTCTGCAAGATCCTCTCGTTCCGTGGCGCGCAGGTAGGCGTCCATGCGTTCGTCATAAGGAAAGATGGAAGTGGTGGCGCCCAGTTCGGCTCCCATGTTTGTGATGGTGCCCTTTCCCGTGGCGGAAATGGCGGAGACTCCCGGCCCAAAATACTCGATGACGCGGTTGGTTCCCCCTTTTACCGTGAGAATGCCGAGAAGCTTAAGAATCACGTCCTTCGGCGAGGTCCACCCGCTGGGAGCCCCGGTGAGGCGCACTCCGACAACTTTTGGAAGAAGGACTTCCCACGGGATGCCGGCCATGACATCCACGGCGTCGGCTCCTCCCACGCCGGAGGCGAACATTCCCAACCCGCCGGCGTTGGGCGTGTGGCTGTCCGTCCCAATCATCATGCCCGCGGGGAAGGCATAGTTTTCCAGGACGACCTGGTGAATAATTCCCGCGCCGGGTTTCCAGAACCCCATGCCGTACTTGCCTGCGGAGCTTGATAGGAAATCGTAAACTTCCTTGTTCTCGGATTTGGCGTGGTTGAGGTCGGGACCGGCGCCCTGATAGGCCTGGATCAAATGGTCGCAGTGGACAGTTGTCGGAACCGCCACTTGGTCTTTTCCGGATTGCATGAACTGAAGAATGGCCATCTGGGCCGTGGCGTCCTGCATGGCGATCCTATCCGGCCTGAGCTGAATGTAGCTCTTGCCCGGTTCGAGTTCCGCCTTCCCGGGATCGTCCAGATGTCCGAAGATAATCTTCTCGGCATAGGTCAACGGGCGGTTCAGGCGATGCTTAACCTTTTCAAGCCTCTCTGTGATCTTCCGGTAGGCTGCTTCAACGAACTCGGGTGTCGATTCAATGGTCGGCATTCGCTTTCTCCTGTGAATGAATTGAATTTTCATCGGTTTCGCGCGTGACGAAGATCCTCCCCGGAGGCATGAATATAATGCGGGCGCATGAAAATGCCAGTCTTTCGAGGATGAACGCTTCAGCACGCGGCAATCATCCACGGCGATCCCAGTGCGGGCTCTTCGGTCCGGAGGCCGCAGCGCCAGCCGGCCTAGCCGGTCACATCGGTCTCCTTTCCCCATAGCCACACAAGCCGCCGGACCGTCTCGCAGGATTTGGCCATCCACTGCAAACTGATGCACTCTTTGAAGCCGTGGTAGTTCAAGGCTCCGTCGAAGAGATTCGGCGTCGGCAGCCCCATGTAGCTCAGGACCGATCCGTCTGTGCCTCCCCTCACGTAGCCGTCGATGGGGTCGATCCCGGAAAGACGCATGGCCTCTCGGGCCAGGTCGGTGATTTTCGGGTACTTTTCGAGGACATATTTCATGTTGCGATAGCTCTTTTCGAAATGAACCTTGACCTGTACGCCCGGCCAAGCCTCCATGGTGGAAGCCGCGACACCCTTAAGGTCCTCCTCGCGCTTGACCAGTTCTTCCTCGCTGAACGCCCGCACAATGAACTTGACCGTCACTTCGCCCACCTCGCCGTTGATCACATAGGGATGCAGATAAGACTCCCTTTTCTCGGTGGTCTCGGGCAAATGGTTCCCGGGAAGACGCAGGATGAGGTCCGATGCGGCGCGCAGCGCGTTTTTGAGCTTTCCCTTGGCGAGTCCCGGGTGGATGTCCGCTCCGGTAACGGTCACGGTGGCGGAGTCGGCGCAGAATGTTTCCGCCTCGATTTCCCCCAAGTGGGACCCGTCCACCGTGTAGGCGGCCTTGGCGCCGAACCTGGGAACATCAAAGTGCTGGCTTCCCGTGCCAATTTCTTCGTCCGGCGTAAAGGCGATGCGGATTTTGCCGTGTGGAACCTCCGGGTGCTTCAAGTACCACTCGAGCATGGTCATGATGATGGCGATTCCCGCCTTGTCGTCGGCCCCCAGGAGGGTCGTGCCGTCGGTGGTGACGATCGTATGACCTTCCAGGTCCTTCAATTCGGGGGTTTCCTCCACGCGGATTACGAGGTTGGAGTTGCCGGGGAGCGGGATGTCCCCGCCGTCGTAAGACCGGATCACCTGAGGCTTCACGTTATCGGCCGGAGTGCCGGGATAGGTGTCCACGTGCGCCAGGAACCCGATGACCGGCGCCCGGCCGCCGCCCTCCCCGTTCGCAGGGAGAGAGGCGTAGAGGTAGGCGTACTGTTCGTCGACTTCCACGTCCTGCATCCCCATTTCCCTCAGTTCGTCCCGGAGGAGGTCGAGAAGGTCCCATTGTCTTTCGGTGGAGGGAATGGTTGTGGAGTTTTCGTCGGAGCGGGTGTTGATCTTAACGTACTTGAGAAAGCGGTCCAGCAACGCCTGTTCCTCCTCGGAAGTCAGCGCGAAATTCCCATCAGAACTAGAATGTGCTTCCATGGTGTCCCCCTTTTTTATGGCTGTTGAAACCGTTCTTCAAAGGAAATTATAGCACCAGAGAATGTCTTGGCGTTCCGATCCAGCGTGATAACATGACTGCCCAGTGAAGGAGACGTGATGGCGAAGCGGACGCATAAGGGGGCCTTGGGGAGAAAAGGACGTCCTGCCTCAACCGCCCTCCGGTTCATCACATGCGCCGTCATGGTCCTGGCGGCGGCCGCTTGTTCGCCGCGAACCCATTCCAGAAAAATCAGTTCGGAACTCGTCAGCGAGGGAGGACTCTGGGTTCCTGAACGGGGTTTCCTGTACCTGGATACCTCCGAGCATGACGTGCTTCAATTGACGAATAGGGCAACGACGCGCGACGTGAATACCTATCTCTCCATTCTTTACCAGGGGGCCAACCTCCCGGAGCCGGCGAGCATCGTGAGCCACCGGAAGGAGGCGGCGTCTGCGGGTTTCGTGATTCTGGAATCCGGCACGGGCCTCCCCGTCCCGTTGATTCCCGACGCCTTCCGGTACGAGTATTCCACGTCCCAGGGACTCCTGCGGGGCGCGAGAAAACACCTCTTCGACAGGGCGAGGCACTGGGTGGCGGACGGAAAGGTTCTGCTGCCCCTTTGGCGCTGCGGCGTCGGCGAGGCGGGGGAGGACTGGGCGATCCTTTATCTCGGCAACGATTCACTGACGGCGTTGCCGCATCCGGGAGGGGCCGCGCGTGTTCTTGCTCCCCCCCTTGATGCGCGGGGAGGAGGAGACGGGACGGTGCGCTTGGATGCCAGGTTCGATCCCACCGGGAGACTCGTGGCAACATTGAACTCAGAAGATCGTTTTTCCATCTCGGCCTTGGATGGGCGGAAAATTCTTGGGTGCACAGGCGCCGCGTGGGACGTGGCCTGGAATCCGCGTCTTCCCGCGCTCTACGTCACATCGTCCGAAGGGGTGTTCAAGCTGACGCTCGACGGCACCAGGGTACCGTTGCACACGGGAGATGAACTGCCGCCACATCCCAATGAAGGAAACAGGACATCGGCGCCTCCCGCGCCAAAGCGTTACCGTAGAATCATGGTGAGCCCCGACGGCAGCAGGATGCTCTTGGCGCCGGTGGGGCCCCGGGATCTGCTGGGGAGCGTGCCGCTCGACATCCGGGGCTTGTCAGGGGGAAGAGGCATCTGGCTGCCGCCGGAGGCAGCCGGAGCCGACTTCATCGTCTGGGAGCCGGGGTCGGGGCACATCCTGTGGTGTTTTGTCCGGTCGAAACACGAAGCCTGGCGGATCAACGCGGTGGACGGAAAACGTTTGGGCGTGTGGAAATATCCCGTTTCCTCGGGAGTCCTCAAAGCCTTCGGATCGGGCTATGGATCCGTGACGGTGA
>JARRNO010000013.1:37080-40659 GCA_037384885.1 Acidobacteriota bacterium | reverse complement strand
ATCGAAAGCATGGGGGGAATGGTGGCGGCCATAGAGAAGGGATGGGTCCAGCAAGAGATCCACAATGCCGCTTACCGCAAGCAACGGGCATTGGAGGAAAACGAAAGAATTGTTGTCGGGATCAACAAGTTCCGGGAAGAGAATAACCCACCCATCAAGATTCTCAGGGTGGACCCCGAACTCGAACGCAGCCAGATATTGAAGCTCAACGGAGTCCGTGCCGATAGAGACGGTGCGCTGGTGAAACAGAGGCTCAGCGACATCGAGAAGGCGGCACGGAATGGAAGCAACTTGATGAAACCCACCCTTGAGGCCGTAAAGGCTTACGCATCGATCGGAGAAATCACGGGGGCTCTGAAAAAAATCTTCGGCACTTACATGTCGGAGTGAATCCGGATTCCGCCGATTGTATTTGGTGCGGCCATTTGGCATAATTCCCCCTTGGAGGAATGAAGATGAATAGAATCGCCGCCCTTTCGCGTCTCGCAATCGTCCCCCGGGCCATGGACCGCCCCATGGGAGCGCTGTTCTTTCTTCTGGCCTGCGCACTCGGCGCCTTTGTCGTCATCCCCCTTCCCTTTACGCCGGTTCCCCTCACGCTGCAGACCTTTTTCGTGCTTCTCGGAGGAATATGGCTCGGCTCTTCATGGGCCGGAGGCGTCCAGGCTGCTTACCTGGGACTGGGAGGGTCCGGTATGGGCCTTTTCGCGGGCGGCGCAGCGGGACTCGCCGTTCTCGCCGGACCGACGGCGGGATATCTCTGGGCGTTTGTCCCGGCTTCTGTTTTGGCTGGATACGGATGGAAGCGCTTTTCGGGCTTCTGGCCCCGCCTCCTTGTCCTCGCGGCGGCTGATCTTTTGATCTTGACCTGCGGCGCTTCATGGTTGGGGCTGCTTCTTCATGCCGGTCCCCAGCAGGCGGTGCTGTTGGGCCTCTTGCCCTTCATTCCAGGGGAAATTATTAAGGTGATTTGCGCGGCCGGAATCGGGATGCTGATCACCAAAGGCTGAAGGCCTTCAGAATACTGATTATCGCAACGCCTCTCCGCTTCCCGGAAGCGGGGAGGCGTTGTTCTTTGCGCTGCCCTGGCACGATGCGTTTTTGCTTGTTAACTGCTGGCGTTGCGTGTTATCTTGATGGGGGAAAGGTGGTTACGATGAAGCGGCTTATTACGGCCCTTTTGGGAATAGCACTGGCCGGGGTCGTGATCTTTGCTTTCGATCCCGCTGCTGGAGAAACCGCGAGGATCCGGCTGATCTCCCTAGAAACAATCCTGGACGCGAGGGAAGCTTCGATCCGGTCCTCTTGGAAGATGTTGGCCGACGTGGGCGACCAGATTGAAAGGCTTGACAAACAAACCCGAGAAAATTCTGTAGGCAGCCACTCCGCAAATCAGGCATCCGCTCTTCTCAAAATCGCCACGCAGAAGGCTCATCTCGAAGAACGGCGGCTTGAGATCCTCCGCAGTCTCCAACGGGATTACGAGGAGGCGGCGGCTCTGAAAAGAGCGATTTCCGAGAGCCGGAAAACGCTGGCAGCGAATGCGGGCTTTGTGGAAGGGAGATGGCATATTACGCTGATGCCTTCCGGCACCTCCGGCACGGTCAACTTGGTTCAGAACGGCGCTCTCGTCAACGGAAGCTACAAGTTGGAAAACGGTCAACAGGGTAACTTGCAGGGAACGCTTGTCAACGGACAACTTGTTCTGGAAAGGATTGATTCGCGCTACGGCCGTTCAGGACGCTTTGTCCTCAAGGCCGCAAAGGGCGAGAACGAACTGGCGGGAACTTGGTTCAGCTACGATGTAACGTCCGGGCAGCCGCTGTCCGGCGCCGTTAAGATGGATAGAGTGGCGAGCGGCGGCGAGGACTGAAGCGGCCCTAACCGGTTGGAAGCGGGCGCCTGGATACCGAGCGCCCGTTCAGCGGCTCAGAGGGTGAGCGCCACGACGAAAGAGAATACAGGATGGACTCGAGAATATGGCGGTTTTAAACCATGTCAACAAGGAACTGACTGCAAAGATTGTCTTCTACGGACCGGGACTCTGCGGAAAGACGACCAACATCAAGTACATTTATGAGGCTATGGATGAGGATCGCCGGGGCAAAATTCTTTCTTTGTCCACCAACTCAGACCGGACGCTCTTTTTCGATTTTCTTCCCGTAGATGCGGGAGAGCTGTCGGGCTTCAAGGTCAAGCTTCAGTTGTATACCGTACCCGGACAGGTCTTCTACGAAAACACCCGGAAGCGGGTGTTGAAAGGGGCCGATGGGATCGTCTTCGTCGCCGACAGTCAAGAAAAGATGTTGGATGCGGACAAGGCCTCCTTGCAGCAAATGCTGATAAGCCTTGAGGAGAATGGGACGAGGCGGGAAGATATCCCAATCGTGATGCAGTATAATAAAAGGGATCTTCCGGATATCTGCACCGTGGAAGAGTTGGACGCCGCCCTGAACACGGGCAATTATCCGTTCTTCGAAGCCATTGCATCCGAGGGGATCGGGGTGGAAGACACGTTGGAGTCTGTCAGTAAACTGGTCATTAAGCGGGCGGCGGAGATGCTGCCGCCCCAGAATCAGGAGGAAGAGCGAGTCATGCCTGACGACGACAAGTCTCTTGAAGGTCCAGAGTTCGACAGCAGCACGGTCATGATGGACCGAAAAAAGCTGCTTGCAGAGCTGGGCGCCATCGCCGACGGCACCAAGAATCCTCCCGACGAAAGCGGCGGCCAATCTTCTCGCGACGGGAACCCCGCCGAAGACGACCCCTTCTCTCAATCGGAAGAAGATGCGTCGCTGCTTGACAGCCAGGAAAACTTCGAGCAATTGGCCGATGAACCGATTCCCGGCGATGGAAGGGAACCAGGTTCGTTTGAACTGGTTCCTGGAATGCCCGTCGATCTGCCCGTAAGGATCGGGGGGCGCCCTTACCGGTTGAAAATCATCCTCGAAGAAGAGTCTTGAGAAAGATGTCTTCCGAACTCCGCTTCAGACGGAAGGGTTGCCAAGGCCCTTCTCGGAATCGTAGAATAGAAGGCAGTCCGGGCGTCGCGCCCGCAATCGGGCCTGGAGCATGCAGAAAAAAATCCTCGTTGTCTTAGCGTTCATAACACTCACTTTCCTGTCACTCCCTTCCCAGGCCATTCAAGTTCAAACGCCGGGCGGCAGCCTGACGCTTCAAACGAAACAGTGGGCCGGGGTGTCTTTCGTCTGTCTATCCGACCTTGCTTCCGGCTTAGGGGGAACGGTCGGCGAAGATCCCGTCTCCAGATATCCCCAATGGACTGTCGGCGGCCACCGGTTCCTGTTTTCCACGTTCAGCGCCGTCGTTTCTCTCGATGGCAGAATCATCAAGCTGAGCAAACCGTCACGAAAAGATTCCGGCTGCCTGTGGGTGCCGTTGGATTTTCTCACTGAGGCGCTCCCAAAGGCGCTCGGGGGGCCCGTTAAAATTTTGGGAGCCGCCCAATCCGAAGCTCACGCCGCGCCCGCTGCAGGAAAGGTTCAGGCCGGGCAGGGCGGCCTGACGCCCAAAGTGGAAGAGACCGGCATAACAATGCAGATCGCCCTTTCCGTCGAC
>JARRNO010000013.1:0-37017 GCA_037384885.1 Acidobacteriota bacterium | reverse complement strand
CGACCGGATTCGTTTTACCTTCACGGGTGAAGGGGCCTCTGATACGAAGCTGACCAGGAAAGGGCAGCGTCTCGAAGTGCGGATGTCGAAGGGAACGGTCAATGCCCAGGAGAGGGGACTCGGCAGCGGAATTGCTACCGCCGTGAAGCCCCTGCCGGCGGGGAGCGGCGTTGCAATCCTTCTGGGAAAGGGATTCAAGTCCTTTTCGTCCTTTAAGCTTCGGAATCCTGAACGTTTCGTGCTCCTCCTTCAGGGGGAGAGTCAACAGGTTCCTGCGACCCCACCTCAACCCTCCCAGCCCGGACCTTCTACTCAACTGCAGACTCCGCAAATTCCCGGCGGCGTCCCTGTGCGAGCTGGATCCCCGCAAGCGCGAGGGCGTTACGTTGTTGTGATCGATCCCGGCCACGGCGGATCGGATTCCGGTGCTGTCAACAAGAACGGCGAGGAAGAGAAAACCTTCACCCTCGTCATCGCAAAGGACCTAGGCGCGTGGCTTCAAAAACAAGGTATCGAGACGATTCTTACCAGGAACACCGATACATTCATACCGCTGACTCAGCGAACGGCTATCGCTAATTTCGATCACGCCGACGTCTTTCTCTCCATACACATCAATGCCTCTCCTTCGCCCCTGGCCAAAGGAGCAGAAACTTATTTCATGAGCCGCCAGGCCACTAACCTGTGGAGCAAGCAGCTTGCGGAAAAAGAGAATGCCTCATCAGGAGGGCGCTCACCGGACGGCAACGCGCTGTCCATGGTTCTCTGGAGCCTTGCCCAAAACCGTTACATGGCAGAAAGTTCCGATCTGGCGGAAGCCATACAGAAGCGCCTGAACGACCTCCTCGGCACCAAGGAAAGGGGGGTAAGCCAGGCGCCATTTGTCGTGCTGGAAGGAGCGGAAATGCCGGCGGTCCTCGTGGAGGTGGCCTTTTTGACCAACCCTCACGAAGCCGCGCAATTGTCCGATTCAGACTTTCAAGACCAGGTTGCCGCCACTCTGGGAAAGGCGATCATGGATTTTAGGGCCAAACACGATGGCAAGAATCCGGCGCTACCTACTCCTTAGCCTGATCAGCGGCGTACTGATCCTTGCCGCCGGCGGTTGCCGTGGGACTTCTGAACAGTCCCCGCAGGCCCCTCAAACGGCCCGGACTGAGCAGAATGCGGCCGCTCCTTCCTCAACAGGAAGTCCCGTGGGCCTCCTTTATCCCGACGGCGAGAGCGGTCTCTTAACGCTCTGCTCCGACGAGTTGCCGTTGAAAGGGGATCCCGTTCAGGACATGGTCGCCGTGCTCAACCGTTATCTGGCCGGACCGGCGCTATCCTCACAATGGCTGCCCTTTCCGCAGGGTTGCGAACTTCGTTCCCTGTATGAGCTGGATCCGCATACTGTGGTGGTCGACCTGACTGGCCCGGTCAGCAGCGGGGGAGGATCGACGGTAGAGATGGCCCGTGTGTACGGCGTCATTGACACGCTTCATTGGAATTTCCCACACGTCTCGGGGGTCCAGATCCTGGTGGACGGCCGGCAAGTGCAAACGCTTCTCGGACATGTGGACGTTTCCAAGCCGCTTCCGGCCGACCCGCTCATGGTCGAACCGGGACTGCGGACGAAATTCGCGGGCTTGGGATCATGAAAAGCACGGCGCCCATTGGGGTGTTCGACTCGGGGGTCGGCGGGCTGACCGTGGTGGCGTCTCTACGCAAGTCGTACCCGGAATTGGATATCCTTTATTTCGGGGACACGGCGCGAGTCCCATACGGCAACAAATCACCTGAAACCGTGCTCCGCTACTCGACGGAAATCACGCATTTTCTGATGGAGCGGGACATTTCCGCACTTGTCATTGCCTGCAATACAAGCAGCGCCGTCGCACGAACAGCCATAGCACGCTCTCTCCCCGTGCCCGTACTGGGCATGATCGAACCGGGGGCCAAGCGCGCCGTCCAAGCAACTCGCAACGGCCGCATCGGACTCATCGGGACGCGCGCCACCGTATTCAGCGGTGCCTATACAGCAGCAATTCATGCCATATCCCCGGACGCGCAAGTCTTCGGCGCCGCTTGCCCGCTTTTTGTGCCGGTCGTGGAGGAAGGTTGGGCAGGCACTTCCGTGGCTGAACAGATCGCGGACCACTACCTCCAGCCGCTCTTGGAGAAAGGGATCGACACGCTGATTCTGGGCTGCACCCACTATCCGGTCCTCACCCCCGTGCTTGAAAAGATAACCCATGGGCAGGTTCGGCTCATCTCCTCCGCGGAGGCGGCCGCCCTGGAGCTCGGTTCCTCTCTGCCCGGCTTACCTGCGCCCGGCACCCAATCAACGTTCTCTCCCGGGGCGCTTTCCTGCTTTGTGACCGACTCAGGCACTCACTTTCGTGAAGTGGGAGAGACAATCCTTGGCATCACTCTGAACCATATCGAGCATGTTGAAGAAGAAAGGTTGGTGATTCATGAGAAGTGACAGCCGGGAGGCCGACAATCTTCGGCCCGTCGCCATCCAGCCCGGATACTTGAAATATCCCGAGGGCTCTTGCCTTGTTGAGTTTGGGAATACTCGCGTTGTCTGCAGCGCTACCGTGGATGAAAAGGTTCCGCCCTTCCTGCGTGGGGCGGGGCAGGGGTGGATCACCGCCGAATACGGAATGCTTCCCGCCTCGACCCAGAAAAGAACGATTCGTGAAGCGAGCCGGGGGCGGCAAAAAGGCCGAACACAGGAGATTCAGCGCTTGATCGGCCGTTCCATGAGGTGCGCGGTGGATCTCGGGGCCATCGCCGACAAGACTATCTGGCTGGATTGTGATGTAATCCAAGCCGACGGCGGTACCCGTACGGCGTCCGTTACGGGTGCGTTTGTCGCCCTCTGCCTGGCTCTTCAACATTTAAAAGATGCGGGGCTCATCAACTCATTTCCGGTCAAGAGCATGGTAGCCGCTGTCAGCGTTGGAATTCTTAACCAGGAGAAGCTTCTCGATTTGAACTATGAGGAAGATTCGGTTGCTGAAGTCGACATGAATCTCGTCATGACCAACGACGGCAAACTGATTGAGATCCAGGGGACAGCGGAACAGGAGCCCTTTTCAAAGGAAGACCTGGATGCGTTGATCGCCCTGGCGAAGCATGGAATCGACCAGCTCTTTGAGCTTCAGCGGGAAGTCCTTCCGGGGCTGTTCTAGCCTGGATACTCCACCAACCGGTTGGCCGCGAAAAGGCATAAGGCCCGGCTTCTGAATGGAGCCGGACCTTTTTTCAAGACATCAGGGGGTGCTTGAAAGCAGCGGTCAGCGATCCCATGAGGCATCGAGGGTGCCCACGGCGCTTTCTACCGCGTCCAAAACCATCCCTTTACGTACCAGCTCGCGCATGGTGTTGTGATCCTTGAACAGGGGGCGATCCTCCTCCAGGTGGGAAACCTCGGAGCGAACAGCTTCGCGCGCGGATTGCGTTCCGTTTCCGAACTGATACTCCCGGAAGTCCAGCGCCTGGGAAGCGGCCATGAGTTCAATCCCCAAAACGGCCAAGCCGTTTTCGAGAATCTGTCGGGTCTTTAGAGCGCCGTTCATCCCCATGCTGACGAAATCTTCTTGGTCGGCCGCCGCCGGAATGGATTGGATACACGAAGGGGCGCTCAGAATTCTCTGTTCGACGATGAGCGTGTCTGCGGTATATTGGCTGAGCATCATTCCCGAAAACATGCCCGCTCCCTTCGTCAGGAAGGCAGGCAGTCCCATGTTGAGGGCTGGATTGAGCAGGCGGTTCAAGCGCCGCTCGGAAAGCACACTCACCATGGTAATACCGGCGCCGACCATGTCGAGAGGCATGCTTACGGGGGTTCCCTGGAAATTTGCCCCCGTCAGGACTTCGTTTTCTTCCGGAAGAAAGATGGGATTGTCCGCCACGCCATTTAACTCGATTTCAATTTGCCGCCTCGCATGGGCGAGTTGGTCGCGAAGCGCACCGATCACCTGGGGAGTCGAGCGCATGGAGTAGGCATCCTGAACTTTTGTCTTGATCTTGCCCGTTGCCAGATCGGATCCCTCCATGACCCTTCGCATGTTCGAGGCCGCAGTGACAGCTCCGTGAAATCCACGCAGGCGGTGCAGCCTCAGGTCGTACGGCTTCATGTTCGCCATGAGGGCTTCTAGACTCATGGAGGCGGCGATCTCGGCGTGCTTGACCCATTTTTCCGCATCATAGAGCTGGAGACAGGCCATTCCCGTAATCAGATTGGAGCCGTTGATGGCAGCCAGACCGTCCCGGGCCTTGAGACCGGGTATGGGAATGCCCGCCCTTTCCATGGCCTCGGCCGTGGCCATTTTCCGCCCCTCAAAAAAGCATTCGCCCTCACCCATAAGGCTGAGAGCCGTCTGGCTCATGGGGGCGAGATCCCCGCAGGCTCCGACGCTTCCCTTCTCACAAACCGCGGGGGTGATTCCCGCATTCAGCAGTTTTACGTAAGTCTGAGTGATTTCAGGCCGGCAGCCCGAGTGTCCTTTGGCGTGCACATTGATGCGGCTGAGCATGGCGGCTCGAACATGCTCGACGGGAGCGGGCTCTCCGATTCCGGCGGCATGGTTGTAAATCAGGTAGCGCTGGAACTGTTTCACCTGTTCGTCGTCCAACACAATCTCTGAGAATTCGCCGATGCCCGTGTTGACGCCATACATGATTTCACGGGCTTTTATTTTCTCCTCGATCATGTGGCGGCACGTTTTGATCCGTTCCAGCGCCTCAGGCGCAAGCTCCACCTTTTCGTTGAAGCGCGCCACCCGGGTAACGGTTTCGATCGTCAAAGACTTTCCATCGATGGTGACGGCCATGCCCTGTTCTCCTCAAGAATGCGTTCCATCTCTTATTTTCAAGGGCGAATCCGCTTGGGCGCGGACCGGAATGTACCTGTACCGCACGCGCCGGAAAGTCTATCTTCTCGCGGCACGCAAAGGGTCGTCAAGGAAAAGGGAACCCTGGCAATCCGTTGGGGGGTAAAGCCCCCCAACGGCAAGGGCTCCCGTTTCAACTGGCCCTCACGTGTTCTTCTTTTGAAGGATCAATGGACTGTACAGGCCCGTAAATATGCCATCCAGTTGCCGGAGACAATCTAGACGCTTGGTGGGGGCCCATTGCCCTCGTTTCAGAAGCAGGTGAATTTTGCCGTGCCACACGCCCTTCGAGTCCAAGGTCCAGCTCGCAGAGAAACTGGTCCAAGGCATGTCCACCGCCTTTGTGTGCGGGGGGCGCCAATCCAGGTCCGGCGGCAGCGTCAGGTTCACCTCCAGATCAAAGCGCAAGGTCGTTGAAAATCACGGGCTCTAAGAGGAAGTATGGAGGTCCCTTGGTTTTCGTGACAAAATGAAGATCAAGAATCGAACCCGGCTTCGGAGATGGAAAGTTAACAGTCGCCAGGGCGGTGACATTCTCTTTTTTCTTCATTCCGCCCACTTTGACGCTCTGGATATCATTTTTCGGATTTATCTTGATAATTTTTCCATCCGGAAGGATGGTACGGCCCTCAATGCTGAGAACATCGGCATCCGCATTATCGGAAACCTTAATGCCGGCGTTTGAGGCCCCCTCTTTATTTAAGACCAGAATTCGTATGAATTCTTCCCGCACAATTCCCTGATCGGGAACGTAAAAGCTGCGAATGTGAAGCTGACATTGTCTGTCGAGAATGAGCAATCCGTTAAGCGTATGCAGCGACATCCTTTTTTGAATTTCACTCTTTGGAGGCAGCTGCGGCCAAGCAAATGGATTTGATTTGCGTCCTCGTGCAGGCAATGGACTCGACAACCCGGCATACATTAAAACGGCGATCAATAGGGGCAAAACGTGTTTCATCTTCATTCTGGATCCCCCAGGAAGGTGATGCCGACGAGCTGCTGTGAATCCCGGACTCGGGGCATTGACCGCCCCGCATCGGCACCTGTGGTCGGCTCAGTGTTCAGGATTTCTTCATTCTAGTCGCAAGGTTCGGCCGCGTCAATGATACTGAGGGACTAAAGGAGCGATTACACTTCCATGGTTTGCATGGAGACGACGCCGTGCCGGCCTTCGACGGCAGCGTAAGACATGGTGCAGTGGGGCAGGGGAGGTTTTGAGGCGAGGCGGTGCGCGAGCAGATCGCGCAGCGGCATCAACACGATATGGCGTTGGGCGGCTTTTCTTAAGAAGGCTCCAAACTCTGATCGGTACGGTCCGCCTTCGATTTCGGCGTGAATGGTGAGTACAGGCCATTCTCCGGGCTTCACCTGATCCAGTATGGACTCGTAAAACCCGCCGGCATCTTGGTGCGTTTCACCAAGGGCTTCGTCCAAGGTAGGGAGGGTGGCGGGGACCTGCGCCGTGTTCAGGACCCGGATATCGATCACGGGGAAAAAGGGATCCTGCCCACGGCAGTCACTGGCATAAAGAAGCCCCAGTTTTTCCTGGTAAAGCAGGCTTTCATTGCGGCAAAGCCAGGCGGGAGAGGCAAAGGTGTGGGGTGGCTCGCCGAAAATCTGCTTATAGGCCTGGAAAGCGTTCTCCATTTCACGCGCGACCTTGGTGTCCCGCCATTTGAGAAGCTTATCCTGCCAGCTCCGGTGGTCCCAGGAATGCACGCCTGTTTCATGGCCCTCTTCCCGAATTCTCCTTGCGATCTCGGGAAATCCTGTGGCGACGGGCCGCGGGGGGAGAATCGTGCCGGACAGGATTGTCCTCCAGCCGTACATGCTGGCGGCGCGTGTCCGGAACATCTTCACCAAAAAGCCCGGTTTTAGCATATTGAAGACGGCGCGGCCCGACTTGTCCGGGCCAAGAGCCAGATAAAAGGTTCCCTTGATCCCATATTCGTTGAGGACACTCAAGAGCGCCGGCACGCCGTCCCTCATACCGTCGTGCGTGTCCACATCGATTCTCAGGCCGAGAACGGGGGCCCCTTCGGGGACGGGAATGGCGGATTCGACTTTTGGCGCCGGAGGCGTTTCCCTGGGCTGCGCGTGGCGCCTTTCAAGAATGGCCTGCAGATCGGACCCCGGAACGGGCTGGTAGAGACCCTTCCGGCGCTTTTCCGGCTCAAGAGGCTGCATGCCGAATATTTTATGGATCCAGGCCACCAGACACCCTCCCTTTGCAGATGCGATGATTCAGGACTTATCCTGCAGGGCCAGCCAATCCTCGAGAAACGCGTCGAAGGTCTTCTCCAGCGCCTCGTCAAGAGTTGTCGCGGGGGTCCAGCCGAGGATCCGTTTGGCGTTTTGGATGCTCGGCTTTCTCGTAAAGATATCCTGGTAGCCCTTGCCGTAATAGTTTTCCGAATCCACGCCCTCAATGGCCGGCGCGGTATATCCGGGGATGCGGTCCCTCCTCGATTCATAAAGCTGTGCAACTTTCTGGGCAAGCTCGTGAATGGAGCACTCGTTGTCGGGATTACCGATGTTGAAAATCTGGTTGTCACAGACGTTGCCTTCGTTCAAGATGATCCGCATGAGCCCGTCGATTCCGTCGTCAACGTAAGTAAAGCATCGCTTCTGCCGGCCTCCATCCACGAGCAGGATGGGCTCGCCCTGAAAGAGATTGACGATAAACTGGGTGAGCACGCGGGAGGACCCTTCCTTCGCGACGTCGATATCGTCCAACTTGGGGCCGATCCAGTTAAACGGACGGAAAAGAGTGTATTGGAGGCCCTCCTGCTGGCCGTAGGCCGCGATCACGCGGTCCATGAGCTGCTTGCTGCAGGAGTAAATCCACCGGGGTTTGTTGATCGGTCCCGTCACCAGCTGGCTCTCGTCTTCCTTGAATTCATCATCCTGGCACATACCATAGACTTCTGAAGTGGATGGGAAGACCACTCGTTTCTTGTACTTGACGCAGTCGCGGATCACGCGCAGATTCTCTTCGAAATCGAGTTCGAAAACCCGAAGGGGTTCTTTAACGTAGGTGGCGGGTGTTGCAATCGCCACAAGCGGAAGAACCACGTCACATTTCTTGATGTGGTATTCAATCCACTCCTTGTTGATCGTGATGTCACCTTCCAGGAAGTGAAAGCGCTCGTGGCCGATGGAATGTTCGAGCTTGTTGTCGGAGAGGTCCATCCCGTAAACGTCCCAGTCCGTCGTGGTCAGAATGCGGTGGGTCAGGGCGTTGCCGATGAATCCGTTGACTCCGAGTATCAGTACCTTCATAAATGATCTCCTTCCCCAGCCAGGCGAAAGCCCGGTTTCAGGTTGTGCTCGCGGGCGAAGTCCCCCCCAGAACATTCGGGGCCTTCCACGAGCTGGCAGCGCAGCACCTTGAACCTTGAACCGCCCGCCTCCACCACGATCGCTTCATCCGTAATCTCTGTAATGGTTCCGGCGGAATCACCGCCCTGCCCGTCCAGCGGTTTTCCCCACCAAATGAAGAACTTCCTGCCGCGGAAGCGGCAAAATGCGCCCGGATACGGATGCGTTACCGCCCTGACCAAGTTGTAAATTCGAACCGCGGGCCACGTCCAGTCAATCTCACCGTCTTCCGGACGCCGGCGTCCGAAATAGGACCCCGCAGTCAGATCCAGCGGCCGGCTGGGCGCCTTGCCCTCCCGGAGAAGGGGCAGGTTCTTGTCCAGCAATGTTTTTGCCGCCGATTCCAGCTTCTTGTACAAGGTCAGAGCCGTATCTTCAAAATCGATGGGAACGCGTTGCTGATCCACCAGATTTCCCGCGTCCGGCTTGGAGACCATGTAGTGAAGGCTGACGCCCGTTTCGGCCTCACCGTTCACGAGGACCCAGTTCACGGGCGCCCTCCCGCGATAGCTGGGGAGTAGGGACCCGTGGAGATTCAAGGCTCCCTTGGGAGCCGCATCAAGGACAACCTGGGGAATCATGTAGCGGTAATAGAATGAAAAGATGAAATCGGGGGCGTACGAAATGATCTCGTTTTGAACCGCCTCGTCTTTCAGAGTGGTTGGATGATGCACGGGAATACCATGAGAGGAAGCCCTGTCCGCCAGGCTGTCCCACCAGATTTCTTCGTCCGGGTTGTCGCGGTGGGTGTAAACGGCGGGAATGGTGAACCCATGCCGCAACAGCGCATCGAATCCGACGCATCCCATGGTGTGATAGCCGAAAACCAAGGCTCTCATGATTGAGGCTCCTCGATCCGTCCTTCCCGGACTTGTCTGCGGATCACGAAGCGGGGGCGTCTCCGGACCTCCATGTAGATCCTGCCTACGTATTCACCGAGCAGCCCGATAGAAAAGATCATCACGCCCAGAAAGAAGAAAAGGGCGGCGAAGAGGGTAAAAACGCCGCCGACGGCCCATTCCTGCCCCAGGACCAGCCGCCCCGCAATCAGGATAATGGCGACGGCCATGGAGAGGATCGCCGTAATGAAACCGATGAACATCGTGGCCCGAAGAGGCAGAAGCGAAAAACTCGTAATCAGGTCGAACTGAAGACGTACCAGTTTGAAGAGGCTGTATTTGCTCTGCCCGCGCGACCGTTCGGCGTGAGCCACCGGAACTTCGGTCACCCTGCCCGCAAAGAGATCAGCCAGGACGGGGATAAAGGTCGAGATCTCGCGCGAGCTGCACAGCGTTTTCACGATATCCCGCCGGTAGGCGCGGAGCATACAGCCATAATCGTGCAACTTGACGCCGGTCACCGTCGAAGTGACCTTGTTGATGAGGCGGGACGCCAATTTCCGGAACAGAGAGTCTCTTCTCTTGACCCGGACCGAGCCCACGACATCATAGCCTTCTTCCATTTTTGTAACGAGCTTGCCGATCTCTTCTGGCGGATTCTGGAGATCGGCGTCCAGCGTGACAACGATATCCCCGCGGGACGCTTCAAAACCCGCGAAAACAGCGGCGTGCTGTCCGTAGTTCCGGTTAAAATCAATCACCACCAGCCGGTCGTCTGCCTCGGCGCTTTCTTTCAGGATGGAAAAAGACTTGTCACGGCTGCCGTCATTGACGAAGATCACCTCGTAGGTCCTGTCCAGAGCTACGAGCGCATCTTTGAGACGCGAGACCAGCTCGGGGAGGTTCTCCTCCTCGTTGAATACAGGAATGACGACGGAAAGATCGGGATTTTCCATGACCAACACTTCTCCCTCAGTTCCCCCCAGCCGCCAGAACGTCCTTAACGGCCTCGCCCACGTACGCGACGTCATCTTCGCTCATCATGGGAAACAATGGAAGTGAAAGAATCCGGTCCGACGCCCATTCGGCATTCGTCAGCCTGCCGGTCCATTCCGGATATTTCTGCGCGTAATACGGCTGGGTGTGAACCGCCCTGAAATGCAGCCCCGTGCCTACATTGCGTTCCTTCAATCCGGCCATGAACTGGTCCCGCGACATGCCCGCCGCATCCAGCACCTTGACCACATAAAGGTGCCACGTGTGGAAATGCGGGTAGGGCGGTGCTTCCGGGCGCTGGATCTCGGGGATCTCCGCGAGAACCTGGTCATAAACCGAGGCAAGCAGGCGCCTGCGGGCATTGAAACTGTCGACGTCTGCAAGTTGGTGAATGCCCAGCGCCGCTTGAAGATCCATAAAGTTGTACTTGTAGCCCGGGCGCACGACTTCCACCTGGGGCGTACCGCCCTCCGCATAGCGATTCCATGCCGATTTCTCTAACCCGTGAAAGCGGAGCGATCTCAGCACACGCGCCAGCTCTGGATCCCGCAGCGTCAGCACGCCACCTTCGGCCGTCGTCATATTTTTGATCGGATGAAAGGAAAAGACGCCGAGCCGGTCGAACCCGCCCACGTGACGTCCCTCGTAAAACGTTCCCACACCGTGGGCCGCATCCTCGAAAACCCAGAGGCCGTGCTTCCGGGCGATGTCCATGATGGGGCCCATATGGCAGGGCGCGCCGCCGAAATGGACCGGTAGAATGCCCACCGTCCTGTCGGTTACAGCGTCTTCGATCTGGCGCTCATCGATCTGGAGAGTCTCTGGATGGATATCCACGAAAACCGGCCTTGCACCCGCCAGTTCGATCATATTCACCGTGGAAACCCAAGTCATGGGGGTGGTGATGACCTCGTCCCCAGGTTTCAGCCCGAGCGCCTCAAGGCCGATGTGCAGCCCTGCCGTGGCCGACGAAAGAGCGAGAACTTCATCCATACCCGTATAGCGCGCGAAATCGTTTTCGAATTTTTCGGCTTTGGGCCCCGTGGTAATCCAGCCCGACTGAAGGCTGTCCACGACCTCGTCAATTTCAACCTGACGTATCGTCGGCTTGGAAAATGGAAGGAACTCTTTCCGAGCAGCAAAACCGTTTCCCATAGATTTTCATTCTCCCTGAATGGCTTCGCCTTCAAGCGCCAACAAGAAAGCTCCGCGACCGAATCTTCCAGGCAATGATAGCACGAGCAGTGCTGCGATTGCTAAGACCCGGACCTTGCAGATTTCGTGGAATTGGCGTCCCCCGAAGCGCCTGGAGAAGGGGGGTGGTTTGTCAAAAGAATGACCGTCCTCTTTTCTTTAATGGTGTAGATAGGGGAGACGCCGAGGGATCGAAGAAGCGGAAGAGATTCGTGGTCCGTCACCAGGTAAATTCTCGGACTCTTGCGCCATCGTTTTGCAAACGCTCGCCCGCTCGGGAAACGCTCTTGACGGAGTTCTCGAGGAAGTCTTTTGATCCCAAAATTGAGCTCCCCCCGAAAGGCGGCGACGTTAATCTCGCGGCGGAGATAAACGGGCAGCGTCTGTGGGTAGTAGTTGAACGAGTACAGGCCGTCTCCCGGCTTCAAGTGCGCCTGAAGGTAGGGGACAAAAGGCTTCGCGCTGCGTTCCATGCCCACGGGGCGCGCAGCCGTCCAAATCGTCCCGAAAAGGCACGCGGAAGCCAGGAAAAAGGCGATGGTCCGCCCCTTGAAGTGGGGCAGGAGCGACAAGATCGCCGAAAGCAATAGAAGGACAACCGAGACGATGCTGAATCCGAGCACAAGAGGAAAAAAGGCTCCGCGGACGGAGAACTCCGGGATGCGCCCCATGGCCGCCCAGCCGAGAACAGCCGCCAAGACAACACACAGAAGAGCCCCCACGGTTGCTCCGACGCGTTGGGACAGCGGGAAGGGATTGGCCGCGTGCAGTCCCGAGTCGATCGTGAGCGCCGCAAGAACCGCCAGGGCTGGAAAGGCAGGGAGCATATACGGGATCAGCTTGGAATCCGATGCGGAAAAAAAGAGGAATATGAAACCGATCCACGAAAACAGGAACACGATTTCAGGATGTTCGCGCCCCCAGGAGCGCACTTTTGACCTCGAGAGCAAGCGGCCCGCCCCGGCCAGATATCCCGTCCAGGGCAGGAATCCGAGAACGATCACAGGGATGAAGAACCAGAAGGGCTGGGTCCTGTTCTCGATGGGCGTGAGATAACGGAGAAAGTGCTCCCTGACAAAATAGAAGTGTAAAAAATCGGGGTGTCTCACCGCCATCAAAATGTGCCAGGGAGCGGCCACAACAAGGAAGAAGAGCGTTCCCGTCAACCAGGGGACCCTGCGAAGCAGCCGCCATTCCCCGCTCCACACGATGTAGATTCCGATAATTCCGGCAGGGAACACCATGCCGATGAGTCCCTTCGTCAGCACGGAAAGGGCTGCGGCCACAAACATGCCGTACCACCAAAGGCGCGCCCGGCCCCGGCGCTTTTCGGGCTCGCAGCGCGCCAGCCAGAAGCACAGCAAACAGGCGGTGGAGGTAAAGGTGAGCACCATGTCGATCGTCGCGAGATGCGCCATGAAAAGATATAGCGGACATGAACCGAGAATGATAATCGTAAGGAAGGCCGAGCGCCCCGATCTCATGGTATGGGCCAGAACAGCCGCCAGACCCAGCCCGAGCAACCCGAGCAGCGCGCTCCAGAATCTCGCGGCGAATTCATTGATTCCGAAAAGCTTGATGGAGATGACATTCAGCCAGTAATACAGCGGCGGCTTTTCGAAGTAGTCCACGCCGTCCAGGTGAGGCGTGACATAATCGTGGTTGAGGATCATTTCACGCGGTATTTCCATGTAACGACCCTCATCCGGCTCATAAAGAGGCGGGTAGCCAAGCCCTGCAAAATAAAGCATAAGCAGTACCGCGCCCAGGAAGAGGTATATGGGATTGAAGAACCGGCTCCAAGCGCGTGGATGATTGCCTTCCGGCGGGTTCTGAATCATGGCGACCTCATGCAGCCCCCCGTCCGCTCAGGACTGCAGGGATTGTTTTGAGAATAATTTTCAAATCCAAAGCTAAACCCCATTTGTCGATATATTCCAAGTCGAGCTTCATCCATTGATCAAAATCCAACTCACTGCGGCCCGACACCTGCCAAAGGCAGGTAAGTCCAGGCCGCATGGAGAGCCTGCGGCGCTGCCAGCGCTCATAGTGTTCCACTTCGGCCGGAATGGGCGGACGGGGCCCAACCAGCGACATCTCTCCCCTCAAAACGTTCCAAAACTGGGGGAGTTCATCGACGGAGGTCTTTCTCAAGATCCGTCCAAGCGGCGTAATTCGTGGGTCGTTACGAATTTTGAAAACGGGGCCGTCGGCCTCGTTAAGATGACTCAGATTCTCTTTGATCTTCTCCGCATCTTTCACCATCGTCCTGAACTTATACAGCGTAAAGCGGCGTCCATTCAGGCCCATACGTTCCTGCCTGAAAAAGACCGGCCCTGGGCTCGTCATGCGGATCAAAGCCATGAAGAGCAGGAGAAGAGGGGAGAGCAAAATCAACGCCGTCAGGGATCCCGAGATATCCAGCAAACGCTTGATGAAAAGGGCAACCTGGTCTTGAGGAGTGGTGGTGAAATGCAGGACTGGGATCTCATCCAGCTGCTCGAAACGGATGTTTGAGATCAGGTGGGGAAAGAGATTGGCGGCGATGAGAACATCCACGCCCATATCTTCGCATGTCAGGCACAAGTCTTCGAAATTCCGGAGGCTGCGCGAATCCACGGCGAACACCACCGCGTCGATCACTTCCCTCTCCATGGCGCGGGGAAGATCCGAGGCCATCCCGAGACAGGGAAGTCCGAGCCGCTGCATGGCCTCCATGTCCTGGGGCGACCCGCCCCCTTTCCGTTCCGAAAAGAATCCCCTGAGCGATAGCCCCCACTCCCGATGGGCCAGGACCAGTTCCGCGATCTGGCGCGCTCTGGCCGTGCAGCCAACGATGACAAGAACTCGGACGAGACTTCCAGTCTTGGTTTGAAAGGCAAATCCAAGAGAAAGCCAGTATTTGAAGAGGCTGGACAGCGCCAGAAACAGAGACAGAAAAAGGATGACAAGAGTACGGCTGACGAAGTTCAGCCTCAAGACATAGGCAAGGGCGAGCGTCAGCACCAACGTCAAAAGGACTGCTTTTGCGTTGTTGATGAGAAAAGTGGACAGTCGTGTGAGCGGATGAACCCTGTAGGCGCCAACCGCGAAGAGCGAACCCACCAAGGCGAGGGCGGCAAGAATGAAAACGGGAACATATGAGGAAATGGGGAAGAGGGGCTTGAGATGAAACATGTTCAGCCCGATGCCGTCCCGGACCCAATAGGCAAGCACCGAACAGAGAGTGACCGCCAGTAGATCCACAAGAAAACAGAGGATGTTGAACTGCTTACGGTATCGCTTCAGCAAGCCCTGCCCTCCATGCTCTCAAGTTTAACATAGGCGCGCCTTGCGCGGGACACGGCCCTACCTGGGCGTCGGCTTGCTTTTTTCGCAATCACCTCCTAAGATGTAACGTTGATAAAGGATCGAGACATGGAGCTGGAGGAAAGGCTCATACGGCGGCTCGTAGAATGCCGGAACATCGTTATCTGCACGCACATGTCCAGCGATGGAGACGGGATCGGAAGCGAGCTGGCTCTTGGTCGGGGACTGGCAGGCCTTGGTCACACCGTGCACATGATCAATCCCACTCCAGTTCCGCAGTCGCTGACCTTCCTGCTGAAGTATCCCGATGAAATTCGGACCATTGATTCCCTGGACGCCCCCCATAAGCTCTTCGCAGAAGCCTTGACGGTCGTGGTCGACATGGGGGCATTTGAGCGACTGGGCGATGTGCTGCCTTACGCACGCAGCAGCCGCGGCATTCTGGTCATCGACCACCACCGCCTGAAACGGGAACCCGGGGCGGATTATATGCTGGATACGGAAGCTTCGGCGACCGGTGAAGTTGTGGCCCGCATCCTGGAGCATCTCGGGATCCCGCTGGCTCTCGATCTCGCCGAACCCATTTATGCAGCGCTCTATACTGATACAGGCGGATTCCGCTATTCCGGAACAACCGGCGCAACACACCGTATGGCTGGAACACTTCTGGATGCCGGAGTCGACCCCCAAAAAATCCACACGGAAATCTTTGAACGCCAAAGCAAGCGTCGCCTCCGCGTCCTTGGAAGGGTTCTCCAGTCCCTTGAAGGATCTCCCGGCGGCAAAATCGTCTGGATGCAAGCAACGCAGCGCGACCTTCAGGCCCTCGGCGCAACAATGGATGACGCCGACGATCTCGTCAATTACACCATGCAGGTGGACGGTGTGCAGGCCGGCTTTTATTTCAAAGAACTCTCCGGCGAAGCGACGAAGGTCTCCTGCCGGTCCCGTGGAAATTTTGCCGTAGACCAGTTCGCTTCCCGTTGGGGTGGCGGGGGACACGCTCACGCTGCGGGAATCCGAATCGCTCTCCCGCTTGACAGGGCGAAAGACGAGATCATCTCGGCCGCCGTTTCCGTTCTGGAGAAGCGGCCTTGAAGGCGGTCTCACACAAGGGCAGGCGGCGGGTAGGCATTCTCCTTTCCGGATCGGGTGCGTTTGACGGAAGCGACGCACACGAAGCCGTCCTGGGCATGTTGGCCATACAGGAAAGCGGACACGAACTGGTTTGCCTCGCCATGGACGCACGCCAACTTCACGTGGTGGACCACATGACGGCCATGGAGGATGAATCCGCCCCTGAACGCGCAATAATGGTTGAGGCCGCGCGCCTCGTACGAGGAAAGCTATATTCGCTAGAGGAAATAAGTCCTAACATTCTGGAGGGCCTGGTAATACCCGGAGGGCAAGGCGCCGTCAAGAACCTCATGAACGCTTTTGATGGCCCCTCAGGCCACGACGCCGCACCCGCCGTACGGACGTTTCTCGAGCAGCTGCACCAAGGCGGCCGTCCCATTGGCGCTATTTCCTTGGCCGAGTTCCTGCTGACGGCTGTTTTCGGGCCCTGGCCCCATGGCAAGGGCTGCCTGGACCTGAAGGCGGAGGAGGTCTTATCGCGCCCGGCCGAGCGACTCTACTTGACTCCAGGCATGACAGTCGCCGCCAAGCTTCCCGAGCTCCTTGGGGGAATCCGGAACCTCCTCAGTGCCATGTTCGAGCACTAGCGATGGCATACGCCAATACATTTGTTTCTTAACATGATGTCCATGTCTGCACGGGTAACATGTTGTTGTTACACGTAATAGTAACACTCTCCCTTCTCATGTTCTGCGGCGCTGCCTTGGACCCACTTCCTGCTGGATTATATTTAACATAAGATTTCTTATCGGACGTTATAAGCGCCAAAATGTACCAATGTCTTTAAACCTCCAATCCATCAGACGCCTTTAGAAAGGATCTCCAGCGAACTCAACTGCTCCGTCAGACCATTCGCCCGGCCGCGAATCAGGAAAGGGCCGCCCACTCTTCTGAACGGGCAGCCCCGGAACTCTCATGTTGTAAATTCTGGCTCAATTCAGACCAGAAGTTGATCGTGATCGGCGCGCACGGCGCTCGGGGGTCAGCCTGCTCAGCCGAAGCCTGAACCGCCGCATCCGCCTCCTCCTGAAAAACCCGCGGACGCAATATTATCGCCGCTCCCGCATGCGCCAGGAACACTCACGAGCTTTTCGACCTTTTCGGATCCACAGCTGGGGCAAGGCGGCGGCGGTGCACTCGTATTGAAGACGAGCTTTTCATAGCGAACCCCACACTCGTCGCAATGATATTCGTAGATCGGCATGGAGTGTTACTCCTCCCTATCTTTCAAGGCGCGGGGGTCTCAGCCGGCGGCCTTGGCGATCAGGTTCTTTAGTGCAGGCTTGGAAAGGGCTCCCACGTGTTGCTGGACCACCTCGCCGCCTTTGAAAACCAGAAGCGTCGGGATAGCCATTACCCCGTACTTCGCTGCGGTACCCTGGTTGTCGTCCACGTTCAGTTTTGTAAATTTGGCCTGGCCGGCCATTTCGTTGGAAAGATCCTCCACCACCGGCCCCACCATGCGGCACGGACCGCACCATGGCGCCCAGAAATCTACTACAACGGGAAGATCTGCATCCAGAACTTCGGTCTGGAAAGTGTTGTCACTCACTTCGATCACTTGACCTGCCATTCAACGGCCTCCTGTTTTTCTCTGGATCGAACTCGACCCTGCATGTTTCGGACATTCAAGTACTCACTCCCATCCGCGGGAGAAGAAAACGATTCAAAAGATACCATCCAACCAGGACGGCGCCGAAGGTCAGGAGATCCTGCCAGCTCACTGGAGACCGGCCTTTCTTAGGATCCACATCATCGGACACCATTTGCTGAAGGATGACTGAAGCAGGTTCAGGCCAACAAACGCGGTGAAGAGATACCACCACGGGCTGACCCAGAACCCCAGGGCCAGACTGATGAGAATGAAAAATCCAGCGATTCCTCTTAGTGCTCTATCAACCATGGGCTGACTACCTCCGTATCAGGTTACTATAGATGCAAAGGGCCCATCAAGGTAACGGCGCCGAAGGCTCGCAGCGAGTGGCGGCCCAGGAGTCCCTCAGGGCTCCCCTTCTCCCTGAAATTCATTTTCCCGCCCTTCGGCTTCCAGTTGAACCTGGTCTTCGCCCTGGATCAAGACAAGCCGCGTTTCTCCGTTTTCCAGAGACACCCGGATTCCCCGGGCGGTTTCCCAGTCTTTTCCCACTGCCATCCGGGCCATCGGTTCCACGATCCGTCTACGGAGTGTTCTGCTGAGGTTGCGCGCCCCGTATTCAAACGAATAGCCCTCGTGGGAAAGGAAACTCCTCGCATCATCATCCAGAACCAGAACTTTTCCCTGGTGTGACAGTCTTTCCCTAAGTCCCCTGAGTTGAAGATCGAGAATGCGGCCGAGAGAGGCTGCTGTGAGATTTTTGAACACCACGACTTCATCAAGGCGGTTCAGAAATTCGGGAGTGAAGGCCACCTTAACCTCTCTAAGAATGGCAGCCTCGTCCACTCCCCTGCCGTCCGGTTCGCCGTAGCCGACGGGGCTGTGCGAATACAGCCCTGTTCCCACGTTGCTCGTCATGATAATGGTGGCATGGTTGAACCGAACCGTGCGTCCCTTTCCGTCTGTAAGCCGGCCTGCGTCAAAGATCTGGAGGAACAGGTTGAGAACTTGCGGATCCGCCTTTTCGACTTCATCGAAAAGGATGACGCAGTATGGGTTCTGGCGCACTTTATCGGTCAACTGGTTCTGGTCGTAATATCCAACGTACCCTGGCGCCGTTCCGATCAAGCGCGAGCCGCTGATTCGCTCCATGTATTCGCTCATGTCGATGCGAATCAGCTTCTCTTCGTCGCCAAAAAGCAGCTTGGCGAGGGAGCGTGCCGTCTCCGTCTTCCCCACACCCGTGGGACCCACGAATAAGAAGACGCCGTCCGGACGATGGGGGCTAAGATCCAAGCCCAGCTTGCCGGCCCGCACCACCCGGCTGACGCTTTCGATGGCGGTATCCTGCCCGATAACATACGCCGACAAAAGTTCTTCGAGACCCTCCAGCCGGTCCCTCTTCAACAGGGCCAAACGCTCAAATGAAATTCCCGACATTTGTGAGAGGGTCATCAGCAGGTCGGCGCGAGTCACGTCACTTGGCTGTGCGCTGTCCATGGCCCTCAGCGCCACTCGCGCCGCCGTCCGGTCCATGAGATCCAGCACGCTTTCGGGAAGACATCTGTTGGGAACGGACATTCTGACAAGGTCCAGATGATTCTCAAATAGATCAATGGGGATGCGGACACCGTGATAACGCTCGTAGCCCGTCTTTCGCTGCCGGATCACTTCTTGCACGGCGTCGAAAGAAAGCTCCTCAAGTCTCAGCACATGAAAATGCTTAAGGAATGATGTCCCCTGGTTCCGGATTTTCTGAATCAACTGGAGAACGCGCTCCTCGAATTGCCCCCTGAAACGAGCGCCTGCGACCAACGCGCCCAGATTCAAGGAGGAGATTCGCTTGCCCCGGAGAGGGTCCGGAGTATGCTCCCCTTGGATCGCCAGCGCAAGCGCCTCCACGAGGGCTGTTTTACCTACGCCGGCCTCTCCCACGATCAGGGCGTTTCTCTTATCACGGCACGAGAGAATCTGGACGAGCTGCTCCAGGTCCTCTTCGCGCCCCACCAGGGGCTCCTTCGGAGTATCCAAAACGCGGTCGGTCACCGATACGAGAAGTTCTTCAGGCAGAGCCGCCGTTTCCGATGTCTTTGCTGTTTCCGGCCTCGCTCTCGATTCCAGGTGGACCTGCGCCACATTCTTCTTGTCTCCTGCTTCGGCATGGTGCGGATTGAGAATCAGCGCCTTCTCGTAAGCACGCTGCGCTCTCCCCCAATCACGTTTAGACGCGTAGATATCGCCCAGTGCCACATATCCTTCGTCGCTGATCGGGAATCTTTCCAAGAGACGGTTCATGACCGAAACAGCTTGGGAAATATGGTTCGAAGCCAGATAGTCTCTTGCCAACTCGTGGTACAGGACCGGAAATTCAGGTTTGACCATCAGCGCCAATTCCCACTCGGACGCTGCTTTTGCGGGCTCTCCCCTCTTGGCGTGGTCCTGGGCCGTGAGGCAGTGGTTCAAGGTGGACACGATGATGGCCGCTTCACGATTCTGAGGGCCCGCGAGCTTGTAAAGTCCAATGGCCCGCGCGTAATCCCCCGCCTTGAAGAGGAACTCGCCCAAATCCATGACAAGGGCTGTACTGAACAGTAAAGAATAACCGTCCTTCCCCATCTCACTATAGAAGGCCCCGTCCGAGGTCAGCATCCTGAACAGGTAGCGTTTCTCCCCGTCGTGGTAAAAGAACGGATACAGTGACAGCGGCTGAGTTGTTTCCGAAACCCAATACACCCCTTCCCGGATCTGGTGTGAGAGCGTCTTGATGTGGTAGGCCGCCTTGGGCGCTTCCGATATTGCGAGAACCTCGGGCCCTTCCGGCGCACTTTTCGAGGGGCGCAGGTGTACCACCGATCCCGTCCAGTTGTTGATCACGAATGTCAGGGCGTCGCTGACAATTTTATTAGAATGCTCCCCCTTTCTGGATTCCGTCGGCAGACGGGCGAGTTTCGCGAGGGCGTCCTGAATTTGCAGGTACTTGCGGAGATAGAGAGGCATCAAGTCTTTGCCGGCGAACTGGACGGGGAACAGGCGGCCGAAAATATCCCGATACGTTGAAAACAGCGCGGCTTGAAAGAGGGCGTGATTCTCCATCGTGGGATCGGCGAGAACCTGAGCCGCTCTCTTGAGAAGAACCTCGGTGTAATTGTTCTTCTCCCGAAGCGCCGAGAGCCCGGCCATGGAAATAAGATGCATGGACGACTTCAGCAGGCGAAAGCCCTCATCTGAAGCCGGGAGGTTTGGATTGGGCGCACCGTCTCCCAAGGCAAAAGCGATGCGCGGATGAAGCTTCAGAAGAAGTTCGTCAAGCGGGCCGTTCATTCATCCACCTCGACAACCACATCCGGCGCACGGACCACGAACACTTTTTCGTTATTCTCCAGGGGGTCGGCCGGGAACAAGAAGAAGCCCGCTCCTCCTTCCGGAATGCTGAGAACCCTTCCGCGCAGTATTTCACCATCGGGAAAGGTCACCGTAACGGATTTCCCCGCCTTGGGCGATTCCTCGCTATATTCGGATGTGGGACGGTAGGCAGGATTCCCCTCGAAGTCCTGAACAAAGAAAACTGCCTTTAGGTCGTTCAGAGGGACAGACCGTATTCCGCCGTCTGTACCGATCACCTTGAGTTCGCGAAGCGAAGACGAAAAATGCGTATTGGTTTCGCACCGGATCATTTGTCCGTCCCGTTTACGCAGAATCAGCTTCTGTGCCATGGCACCTCACCTTGGGCTGTCTGAGCCGGGTTTCCGACTCAGCCCGACAGCTGCTTTTTAAATGTAGCACCGGCGCGGTCTTCAGGCAAGGGAGAGGCGAGGCCCAGCCGTTATCAGCGGGACTCTTCGAGCTTGATCAGGCGGCTCTCAAAGGATAGGCATCGTCCGGTTTCCTCATCAACCTCGGCGAAAACCGCTGCGATGGCCGGCTTCCCCTTGGCCACATTCAAGGCTGTGGGCATACCGTAAAGCATTCGTTCGATGGAGGACCGGGGATCCATGCCGATCACCGAGGCGTAAGGACCGGTCATACCCACATCAGTGATGTATCCCGTTCCGCCTTCCAGAATCTCGGCATCGGCAGTGGGAACATGCGTATGGGTTCCGAGCATGAGGCTGACCCGGCCGTCGAAATAAAAGCCCATGGCGCGTTTTTCACTGGTTGCCTCTGCATGAAAATCAACGAGCACGCACTTTTCGTCCGGCGGGAGTGTCTCCAGGAAATGGTCCAAGGTTCGAAACGGACATTGGATGGGAGGCATGAGAATTTTGCCTTGGAGGTTAATAACCCACAAAACGCCTCCCGTGGGGAGTTCCATTCGGTAAGCCCCCTTCCCGGGCGCTTCCGGAACGTAGTTCATGGGGCGGATCAGGCGAGGTTCCCTGTCGATGATGGGAATCAGCTCCCGTTTGTCCCAAACGTGATTTCCGGTTGTGATGACATGGATACCCATTTGGAACAATTCATCAAGAATCTTTTGGTTGATGCCGAACCCGCCGGCTGCGTTTTCAGCGTTGGCCACGATAACGTCCGGAAGAAAGGTCCGCGTCAAATCCGGTAGTAAAGCCCTGATGGCGCGTCTCCCGGGACGGCCGACAATGTCTCCAAGAAAAAGAATTTTCATAAAGAGTTCCCCTGCTGTTTATTTTCAACGGGTGGGATGGCGCCTCTGCGTCCCCATCCAGCTACTTGGCGTAGGCGATGTGCCTGCTCTCGCGAACGACCTGCACCTTGATCTGGCCCGCGAACTGTGTTTCACGCTCCAGCCGTTCGGCCACGTCTTTGGCCAGCCATACGGTGTATTCGTCGTCCGCTTGCCCGGGATCCAAAAAGACCAGCAGTTCGCGCCCGGCTTTGACCGCATAAGCCTTCTGCACACCCTTGAATTCCATAACCATGCGTTCAATGGCTTCGAGGTGCTCCACGTATTTTTCGAGTCCCTCCCTGTGAATCCCAGGAATGGCAAGAGAAAGGTGTTCCGCAGACTCCAGGATATGAGCCTCGGGAGCAGTGGAGGGATGGTCGGGATGCAGGTGTGCGATACAGTCCACAACGGCCTGCGGTTCGCCATATTGCTTGGCGATCTGGGCGGCCAGGAGAACGGGGTGCGTTTCGCCGAACTGCTCGTCCAGATGCCCGATTTCATGAAGGATGCCGGCCCGCTTGATGGTGTCCACATTCACATCCACGGCCTGCCCGATAAATGTGGCAATCTTCGCCGTTTCCATGGAATGCTCCAGCAGGTTCTGCCCCAGGGCCGTGCGGAGCCGCATGCGGCCGACCATGGTAATGAGGTAGTCGTGCATGTTATAAATGCCCAGCTGGAACAGCGCTTCTTTCCCCTGTTCGAAGAGCGTTTCCTCGATCTGCTCTCTCGCCTTTTCGTTGAACTCTTCGATTCGAGCCGGATGGATTCTGCCATCCTCCACGAGTTTTTCGAGGGCCAGCTTCGCAATTTCCCGGCGCATGGGGTTGTGGCACGCCAGCATGATGATTTCCGGGGTGTCGTCCACGATCACATCCACACCGGTGATGCGTTCAAATGTCATGATATTGCGCCCTTCCCTTCCGATGACCCGCCCCTTCATCTCCTCGTTCGGTAGGCGTACCACCGTGACCAGGCCCTCCAGTGGAAGATGCGGCGTCACTTTTTCTATGGCCTGAATGAGAATAATGCGCGCAAGCTTCTTGGCCCGGTCCCGGGCGTTCTGTTCGATGCGCCTGACGATGCGCGTGGATTCACGGCGGGCGTCAAATTCGAATTGGCGCATCAGTTCCTGCTTGGCTTCGGCCGGTGTCATATTGGCAATTTCTTCAAGCTTGCTCTGCTGGGCCTTTTGCATTTCCCTAGCAGCGCGCATGGTTTCCCCAGCCTCCTCCTCCTGCTGCTGAAGAGCCTTTTCGCGCTGGTTGAGCTGGTTCAATTGGTCGCGGGTATGGCGAAGAGCTTTGTCCAGTTTTTGGCCGCGGGCGTCGAGATCCGTGCGGAGCCTCTCCACCTCATCCTGGCGGCTGCGCCAGAGACGGTCCTGTTCCTGCTCGAGCTGGAGAAGTTTTTCCTTCCCCTGCAGCTCGGTTTCAGTGAGAAGCTTTTCCGCCTCACGCGCCGCCTCATCCAGAATCTCTTTCGCTTTGCTCCTGGCAACCTTCTTCTCAGATTGCCTTTGAAGCAGCGAAAAGACGAGAACGGTCCCTCCACCCAGGATAAATGCCGATAGCGAAATCAGAATCGTCGTTAACACGGGGGTCCTCCCTGCATCGCGGTGAACAGAGGGGGAGACCCGGGGGCAGCGTGATTAAATCAACGCATCGTCAAGAACCTTGGCCACATCCGACGAAACATCTTTTATTTCCATGGCCAGGCCTTTTTGATTCTCCTCAAGCATCAACAGGCGGTCTCCCAGGTTCAGGGCCGCCAGCACGGCGACCATGGCCGGATCACTCAAAGGCGCCCGTTTTTGTACATCATCCACTGTCTGCTCGACGAGGCTTCGGACCTTTTCTGCCCTTTCTTCTGAACCCTGCACCCGCACCCGATACGTCTGGCCGAGTATCTTGAGTTCAAGAAGGCGGTCCCCACTTGCATTCATCATGATACCTGTTCAAATTCCTTCAGGAGCTCCTCCACGACTTCCCGGAGCTCCTGCCGTTCGCTTTCGAAAAACCGCGTTCTTTCCTTTTCCTGTTCCAGCTCGCGGCGCAGCTCGTCGGCATCTCGCTTTAGCTGCTCGTTCTGCTGCCGCAGCAGCTTTAGTACGCCCGCAACTTCATGGGCTTTCTGTTTAAGTTGATTCAGCAGTTCCTTCGGAACCGCTGTGCTCTCATCTTCGAACAGCATGGCCCGCTCCTAACGAAGCGTCGCTCCGATTTCAGACGCCAGCGCTCCCTCTACACGCCCGGGAATGGAATCCAGGTCCTTCTCCTCCAAGGTCCGCTCCTCGGATCGAAAGACCAATGATACGGTCCAGGATGTCTTTCCTTGAGGAACGCTCTCTCCCTTATAAAGATCCACAAGGTTGACGGAAACGAGATGCGGCAGGGAAAGATTCTCGAACAGGTTCCGGATCTTCTCCCATTCCACATGATCGTCTACAACGAATGAAAAGTCTCTGACGACGGAAGGAAATCTCGAAAACGGCTTGAATCTGGGAATTTTCCTGGCGCCCTCCAGACCATCGAGCCGGATTTCAGAAACAAAGGCATGGCCGCGCAGCGACAAGCGGCCAAGCAGGCGGCCCGATATGGCCCCCGCCGACCCGATGGGCTTACCGTCGATTAGAACGGCCAGACCCTGCCCCTCGGCGAAGGCCGGGGCGTTTTCTTTCTTAAAAGACAGGCCGCAAATGCCGAGGCGCTCCGCAAGGACCTCCAGTGTTCCTTTCAACCGGAGGAGACCATGCGGCTTATTTCCATGCAAAGAGGTGGGGGGATCGTCAACAAAATCCAGCAGGGCCAGACGCCGGGACTGTACGATGGATTTCCCTTCACCACTGCCTGCGGAAAAAGCAAACCCGATTTCGAACAGAGACATCTCCTGCGTGCCGCGGTCCCTGTTCTTGACTGCGCAACTCAGCAGCGAGCCGGCGAGGGTGGCTCGAAGGATCGATGCCGTTTCGGACATGGGATTGTCCAAAGGCACGGGAGGGCCTCCGAGAGCCGCGGCTTCTTCCAGTTCCGGGTCGGTCATCGTCAGATGGATTGTTTCGCTGAAACCCGACGCACTCAGGATATCGCGAGCCGCCTCCTCCAATTGAAGCGCAGGGGGCCGCCCCCCCACAGGATCCACCACTTGAGGACGCCTTGAGGGCACCGCGTCCATCCCGTGGATGCGGAGCACCTCTTCCACGAGGTCGATTTCTCTGCTCACATCCACCCTGAAGCTTGGAACGCCGACTTCAAGGGCATCTTCTCCCTCCGGGACGGCGCTGAACCCTAGGGACTTGAGAATGGCTGCGGCGCGCTCGAAGGGCAGGTGGAAGCCTCCTACCGAATTGAGTGTTTTCCCCTTCAGCGTGATTCGAGGCTGAGAGGGAGTCCGGGCTGTCACGTCGGTGACTTCCTTGGCGGCTTCACCGCCGCAATTTTCCAGAATGAGGCTTGCCGCGCGATCGAGCGCCATAACGGGTCCGTGAAAATCAACACCCCGCTCGAACCGGTGAGATGCTTCAGTATGAAGGCCCAGGCGCCTGGCCGTCCGTCTTATGGAAATCGGATCGAACACCGCTCCCTCAAGCAGAATGTTTCGCGTGGAGAAGGTGACGCCTGTTTCCACGCCTCCCATGACACCGGCCACCGCCACCGGCGCCTTCGCGTCGGCGATAACAAGTGTCCCGGCGGGAAGCTCCCTCGATTCTCCATCCAGCATCGCCAGGCTCTCGCCCTCCCTGGCGGTGCGCACCACGATCTTCTGCCCGGCGAGCCTGTCAAGATCAAATGCATGAAGCGGATGACCCAATTCCAGGAGCACGTAATTTGTAATGTCCACCACGGCATTGATAGGCCTCTGGCCGCACTCAACCAGCCGTTTCTGAATCCACGCCGGGCTTGGACCGGGCTTGACTCCCGTCAGCAGAAGGGCCCGATAGCGCGGGCACAATTCGGGAGACTCGACGGAAACCCGTCCGCTCACCGAGCTCTCAGCCGTGGGGGCATGATAGGAGATCCCGGGCGGGTTCAGAGGCGTCCCGAAAAGAGCGGAAGCTTCCCGGGCCAGTCCCAGAACGTTCATGCAGTCGGGACGGTTTACGGTGATCCCGAAATCGAACACCGTCTCCCCTTCCACCTTGAGTCTTTCTTCCACTTCGCTGCCGGATAGAGTGAAAGCGGCCGCTAGAGCCGTGTCATCGGCCGGAACCTTGACGTATTCTCTGATCCAGGAAGGTGGAAACCGCATTTATACCCTCAAAACTGTTCCAGAAAACGCAGATCGTTTTCGTAAAAGTACTTGATGTTGTCGATGTGGAATTTCAACATAGCGATGCGGTCGATCCCAAGTCCAAAGGCAAAGCCGCTGTACTCCTCAGGATCGATGCCGACGCTCTGAAAGACGTTCGGATCGACCATGCCGCACCCCCCCACTTCAAGCCAGCCTGTTTTCTTGCAGACGCCGCAGCCCTCGCCACCGCATATGACGCAGGTCAGATCCGTTTCGGCGGACGGTTCTGTAAAGGGGAAGTAGGACGGCCGGAATCGAATCTCTATCTCCCGGTGGAAAAGCGTCCGGTAAAATTCATACAGGGTGCCTTTCAAATCAGCAAGGGTGATCGCGCGGTCAACCACAAGTCCTTCCACCTGGAAAAACATGGGCGAATGGCTCACATCGTCATCCCGGCGGAAAACCCGCCCTGGAGCAATGATTTTGATGGGGGGCTTCCGCGCTTCCATGGTACGGATCTGCACCGGCGAAGTTTGCGTTCGGAGCAGCAGTCCGTTTTTCAGATAAAAGGTGTCTTGAATGTCCCGCGAAGGGTGGTCCGCCGGAGTATTGAGCGCTTCGAAGTTGTGAAACGGATCTTCCACCTCCGGGCCCTCGGCCACGGCGTAACCCATTTGGAGAAAGATGTTCTCAATCTCTCGACGCATCTGGGTAATCGGGTGAAGCCGCCCGAGTTCAGGCCGCCGGCCCGGGAGTGTCACATCCACCAGCTTGGGTTCCCGCTTCGAAGCTTCCAGGACAGCCATAGCCTCTTCGAATTGACCGACCAGGTCCTGCTTCAACCGATTGACGGCCCGCCCGAGATCCGGCCTCTCGGAAGGCGGCGCATCCTTCAGTTCAACCATTAGGTTCTGTAGGATACCTCGCTTCTTCCCGATATACCGGCCCTTCAATTCGAGAAGTTCGCCTTCGGTCCGGGCAAGGGAAATTTCCCGAAAGCACTCTCGGCGAATCTCCTCAAAACGCTCCGTGTTCATCGAACTCCTCTACAGACCGTAGATTTTACTAGATAAACGCCTAAGATACAAGGGTTTCGGCCATCCAGCCCCCCCGCCGATCCGATGGGTGGATTCTTGCGATCGTCATTCGGGATCTTCGAGCCGAAGCCTGTCTGCGCGGTTGAAAGCGCTCATGGCCCTGCCCCAGCCGCCGCCCGCCGCATCAAGAAGCGCGTGAGCGGCCCGGTCCGCCGCGTCCCGGATGAGAGTCCATCGGTCAGAGATCAGGGGGGTCAACAGATAGTCGACGTTCTCGTCTTTGTCTACGCCGGAACCTATCCCGACTCTGACGCGCGGGAAATCATGTGACCCGATTGCAGCAATGATGGATTCCATTCCGTGGTGTCCTCCTGCACCGCCCTTTTCACGCATTCGAGCCACACCAAACGGAAGGTCCAGATCGTCATAACAGACAACCAGCCGCTGGAGGGGAATGCCGAGCTTCGCAACCATAGGGCCCACAACGCTCCCGGACCGATTCATGAAACTCTGGGGAAGCACGACCAGAAGAGTGCGTCCCCGCCATCGGCAGCGCGAAACGAGCGCCCTTCCCTGTGAAGAAAAATGCGGGCCCCCGCTAAGGGCCCGCACGGATCTTGCAACCGCGAATCCCGCGTTGTGGGGGCTTTTCTCGTACTCGGGCCCCGGATTGCCAAGGCCCACGATAAGGTAATCAGCCCCCATTCCGCGACATCCGGTACACCTTTACTCTTCTTCCTCTTCCTGATCTTCCGGCTTCTTCCCGCGGCTGATCACTTCCGGTTCCGCCTCTTCCTCGCCGGCCTCGGCTTCGGCCTCTTCGGCCTCTTCTTCCTCGACCTCGACGCGTGGCGCTTCAACCAGGACAACCGGCTGGGATTTATCCTCAGCAAGGACCTGGACCCCGTCGGGCACCTGAAGATCCCCGAGCTTAACGCTGTCGCCGATCATGAGCGGGGTCAGGTCGGCGTGAATTCGATCGGGCACATCATTCGGAAGACATTCGACTTCCAGCTCGCGCACAATGATATCCACGATCCCGCCCTGCGTCTTCACGCCGGCAGCGACGCCATCAAAGGCGAGGGGCACGTATACCCGGATTTTCTGATCCATCATGATCCTCGTGAAATCCGCGTGGATCAGCGTGTTCGTGGTGGGGTCCACCTGAAAATCCTTGATCATGACGTGCCGCTGGGCCTTGGTGCCCTTCAGGGAGAAAAGAAGAATCGAGTTCATTCCCTTCTCTGAACGAAGCACCTGGATAATCGTGCGCGGGTCCACGGAAATCGGAACAGGGTTCTTTCCCCCACCGTAGACCACTCCCGGAATCATTTCCCGGGCGGCCGCATCGCGCCGTCCTTTTTTTCCGGTGATTTCCCGGGGTTCAACTTCCATTTCGATAAAAGGTTTTGCCATGTTCCACTCCTCAGGAGAGGCCTTATTCCCTCACGAACGCAGTACGGTACCACACTTCAGCCACTTCTGGCAAGACGCTCGGCCGCGTTGCGCTTCAGTTTTGATGTTCCCCGAGCATTTGCCTCACTCGGGTTTTCTTGGATTCGATAGATTCCCTCTTGTCTCTTCTTTCGGTAATTTTCATGGTGATACTGACCCGGGGAGCACCGAGTTCGAAAAGTCTCTCGTGGCACCGGCGGACAAGTGTCATCACGTCGTCCCATTCCCCTTCCAGGTTAGTCCCCATGGCGTGAAACTCGTAGCGGACTCCGCTTTCTCTGATCAGCCGGACGACTTCAGAGACCATTGCGCCGACCGATGCACCGGTCCCAAGCGGCACCAGAGAAACCTCAGCGATGACCATTACCTTTCTCCTTTTCCCCCACACCGGCTCCGTCTTCCTGCTTTCCGGCCGGCCTCTCCACCCGGACCTTCAAGATGCGCTTCTTGTCGGCGGCCATGATGGTGACCTTCAGCCCCTCGACTTCCATGCTTTCCCCGGAATGGGGGATCGCCCCCAGCGCCGTGCTAATCCATCCCGCAATGGAGTTGTAGTCGCCATCTTTCAGCTCCACGTCCAGCGCATCCGCCAAGTCGTCGATGGAGGCCCTTCCAAGCGCCTCTACCGTTCGGTCGTCCACCGGAACGAGCGATTCTCCCTCCAGTTCGCCCAGCTCCTGGATTTCTCCCACAATTTCTTCCAAGAGATCTTCTGTCGTGACAAGTCCGTCCACGCCGCCGTATTCGTCGACCACAATCGCCATTTGCATCTTCTGCTGCTGGAATTGTTTGAGGAGTTCAGCGATAAGCTTGTTTTCCGGCACGAAGGTCACAGGGCGGGCATATTCCTTCACCGGTGCATCTTCTCCCCCTGACAGCATGGGTTCCAGGAGGTCTTTCAGATACGCGACGCCCACGATGTTGTCAATCTGCTCCCGGTAGACGGGCAGCCTGGTGTGCCGGCTCTTCGCCAGAATTTCAAAAACCGCTTTCAGCGGCGCCTGTGCTTCCGCACAGACCATGTCTGTCCTCGGCGTCATCACTTCGCTTACAACGGTATCGCCGAACTCGAGAACCTGCTGGATAAGATGGGAGTCCTCCCCCTCCAGGATGCCCTCACGCTGGCCCACGTTGATAAGGGCTGCGATGTTCTCTTCTTTGTCTTCTTCTTCCCTCCCATGGTTCAGTCTGTCCCGTGCGAGAAGCGCCTTAAAAAGGCTCCCCAAGGGGAAAAGAAGAGGAAAAAAGATCCAGGCCCCGGCGTTCAGCACGGGGAGCGTGCCCTTCAACATGACGATCGGGCGCCATGACGCCAGAAACTGCGTGAAGAGGAGGATCACCACAAACAGAATGAGGCCCCCGAGCAGGCGGAGTCCTCCCGGTGTCTGCAGCTTCCCCGAATAGGCTCCCGCGCCGCAGAGACACAGGAAGCTTGCCCCCAGGGCAATGAGCCAGAACTGTAGGGCCATCTGAAACGCGGCCCTGTGATGCAGGTAGGATCTCAGGAAAAAGGACAGGCGAAGCTTTTCATCCGCCAGTCTGACCAGCGTCATGGCTGAAAGGTTGTTCAGGCTGGCCCTCACAAGGAGAAGGAGGAACAGGAGAACCGCCGATGCGTAAAACAGAAACTGGTTCATGTCGGCAAACCCCATTCCCGGGCCAGCTTTAGTTCCTTGCGCCGCATGCGTCCGTTGTCGGCCTCGTGATCGTATCCGAGCAGGTGCAACAATCCGTGGAGCAACATTCGCTTCATTTCTTCCTCAAAGCCGTGGCCGAGCCTTCGGGCGTTTTCCTCTACAACCCTTGCCGCCACAGCAATATCTCCGATATGGATGACCCCGTCTTCTCCAGGGGTGCCATCAGGAAAGGACAGAACGTCAGTAGGGCCGCTGATGCCCCTGAACTCGCGGTTTAAATTCGCCATCCTCCTTTTCCCACAAACCAAAACATGAACGGAACCCTGTAAATTCAACCGTCCCATCAGGTCGAGAAGAAAGGCAATCAACTCATTTTTCTGAATCTTTGGAGCGCGGACCCGGCTGGTCAGGACCACTTCTCTCCCTTTCACGGCCCCCTTCCTCCTTGTCGAACTTGTAGCCGGGATAAGAAATCCGCCGGCTGAAGACCCCGATGAGAATCTGGTAAAAAGCATCCTGCACGAGAGCCAGATCGCTGAAAGTCAGGTTGCTTTCGTCCAGCTGCTCCTCTTTGACCACTTTCGCAACAATCTCTGAAATCAGCGTCCGGATTCGTTGTGGCGACGGTTCCCTCAGAACGCGCGAAGCCGCCTCGACGCCATCGGTGAGCATGATGATCGCCGCTTCGCGGCTCCTCGGCTTCGGCCCAGGGTACTGGAAGTCCGCCTCATTCAGGGATTCCTTCTCCGGATCAACGATCGTCATGGCTTTGTCATAAAAATACGAGATCTTTCTCGTACCATGGTGCTGCGGAATGATGTCGACCACCGCCTGCGGCAGACCGTACTGCCGTCCCAGTGCTTTCCCCTCCTTGATGTGGGCCGCGACGATCAACGCCGAAATCCTGGGCGTCAGCTTGTCGTGAGGGTTCTGCCCCGGCACCTGGTTCTCCACAAAGTAAACGGGGTTCAGAAGCTTCCCGATGTCATGGTAGTAACAGGCGACCCGGCAAAAGAGGCCGTTTGCCCCAATGGCATTGGCAGCCGCTTCAGACAGCGTGCTCATCATGATGGAGTGGTTGTAGGTTCCCGGGGCGTCGATTGCCAGACGGCGGAGCAGCGGATGGTTCATGCTCGACAGTTCCAGGAGGCGCAGTTCCGTCAGGATTCCGTAAGCGTTTTCAAACAGCGGGACAACGGGCGACACGATCATCGTGGTCAGTGGAAACCCTGCGGCGAAGGCGAGCGATAAAGGGTAGAGGAGATGAACAGGGTGTTCCCAAATGGGATCGTTGGCCAGGATAGCAGCGGCAAGCGCCATGTTTACCCCGCCGATCAAGAGGCTGGCTTTCCACTGAGCCGATCGCTGCGCTAAATTCTGGGCCGCGTAGATGGCTGTAAAAGAAGAAAGAATTGCGAAGAGCGTCATCTGGAAATTGAAGTCGAGCAGTACGCCGAAAAAGATGGCAAAAAAGATCGAGTAAATGACGCCGATGTGTTTATCCACGAGAAAGGTCACGACCATGGCCCCCGCCGCAACCGGAATAAGAAAGACCGTGAGATCCGTCCGGCTGAAGAGCGCCGTTTTCGCGCTGTCGGCGAAGAGTCCCAGAAAATATAGCATAAACTGGGACAGCAGAAGGAAAATGATCGTGATCTGAATCACCAGGACAAAGAGATTCAGTTCGGGGTAATGGATTTTGCGGTAAGATTTCAAGTACATGAATGTGAAGATCAGCAAAAGCAGCAGAAACAGGAACAGGGACACGAGAAGGGGCACGTTCACCATCTTCCGGCTGGCGCGCCGGAAGGCGTGAATCTTCTGGAGAGCGCTGTCGTCCACTTTCTGCCCTGCCTGCAAGATCATCTGGCCCTTCTGAATATACACCACCAGCGGCTCAACCTGCTCGGCCGCCGCGTCCTGCCGTTTTGCAGTTTCCTGGCTGTTGAAGGTCAGGTTGGGCTGGAGAAGGCTTAGAAGGGTTCCGGGCAGACGGGACGCCTCGGACATGCTGAGGATATCGCTTTGGGAGGGATTGTTCTGCTCCCACTCCACGTTGGATTTCCGGATGTCCCGTATGTGAATGACGGGGTACCTCCGGAGGGTGGCCATATCGGCAGCGATTTTGCGGGATGCGACCTGCTTCAGGACGTTTTCTATTTCCCCCTCGGTCTTCTCGCTGAAATCCTCTCTTAAAAACTGCCGGATTGCAAAACGCGAGATTCCTCCGCCAAAGGCGTCTTCAAGGGAAGACATCAACTGGCGGTCCGCTTCCTTTCTTTCGGCCCGCGTCATCTTGCGGCTTTTTTCCTGCTCCCGGTATCCCTTCAGCAGCGAACGGGCCTTCTCAAAGGTTGTGTGGACCTTCTCGGACAGGATCTGCGGCTGTTGCGAATCCCAGTCGAAAACCGGCACAACCTTCGCACGGGCTTCTTCACGTTTCTTTTTTGTGGCGACTTCATCCACGATCTGAAGATCAAAGGGCGCCCTGATATCCTTGGATGCCACCGCGCCAAGAGGCAGATTCGGCGGCGGTTGAACACGAAAATGCCGGGTGAAGATCAGGAAGACGAGGATTAGGAAGATCGAACCCCAGAACCATTCGTTTTCAAGTAAGAATTCACGAATAGACTGCGCCGGGCCCCTTTTCTTGTCCTGCCGCCTCAACCTGGCCCTTGCCGCTGTACTGTCCGAATTGTCCGACTGATTCCCCATGCCGGCCTCTAATTCCCTGCCCAGGCGCCGCTATCCGCCTGCTCGGCGGTCCGGTGCCTTTTCATAGGCACGAATAATCTTTTGAACGAGTGGATGCCTGACCACATCCTTCTCCGTAAAATGGAGAAATTCGACCCCTTGAATATTCTTCAGCACCTGAATGGCGTCAACCAGGCCGGAGCGCCTTGAAGGATCAATGTCGATCTGCGTGATGTCTCCAGTGATAACAACTTTTGAATTGAATCCCAATCTTGTCAAGAACATCAACATCTGGTCGCGCGTTGTGTTCTGCGCCTCGTCCAGGATGATAAAGGAGTCGTTCAGCGTCCTTCCTCTCATGAAGGCGATCGGCGCGATCTCGATAATTCCCGTATCGTTCAGCCTGTTGACCCGGTCCGCTTCCATCAGGTCGAAAAGGGCGTCAAGAAGCGGGCGGAGATAGGGGTTGACCTTTTCAACCAGGTCCCCGGGCAGGAACCCGAGCTTTTCTCCGGCCTCCACGGCCGGCCGGGTCAAAATGATTCGCTTGACTTTCTTTTCTCGAAGCCAGGACACGGCCATCGCCACGGCCAAATAGGTCTTTCCGGTACCGGCCGGGCCGATTCCGAAAACCACGTCGTTCTCCCGGATGGTCCGGAGATAGCGTCCCTGGTTCAGGCTCTTGGGAAAGACCACGCGGCCATGGGAACATTGAACCTTGGTGTCCCGATAAAACGAGAGCAGATCAAGCCGCTCTTCCGTTCCCAGTAAAATTAATGCCGTTTTGAAATCTCCCGGAGAAATCTTGATGCCGGACTGGAAAACGGGAAGCAGCTGGTCGAGGGCGTCCCGGCACAATTCCTCGGATTCGGGCTCGCCGTCCAGGAGAAGGCTGTCCCCTCGAGCCGACACTTTAAGGCCGACAATGTCCGCGATTTCTTGCGCGTTCTGCTCGCGGGGGCCGAGAATCTGGTGAATAAACTCTTCAGGGTACTGGAGTGTTTGCATAGAGAAGAGAGGGCGGAGGAAAGTTCCTCCGCCCTCCGGATCCGGCAACGGATTACTTGCCCGATTGGCCTCCGCCGGCGGGGGCCTCTGAAGGAGCCGTCTTGACGTCCTTAGGGGCTTCGGGGGCCTTCGGCTCCCAATGATGGTGCCTGGCGGTCCAGTCGGCCTTCTTGGCATCCTTGTCCGTGTAGTCGCGGTTGATTTTCAGCACCCAGTCGGGATAGATCAGATCCGGGTGATTCTTGATCAGATTGCGGTTTGCGTTCCAAATCAGCGGCCACATAAAAGGATTGCCGTAAATTTTGTCCTTGGCGGAGATTTTCCACAGGCAGTCACCCTTGACGACCGTGTAGGTCTTCGGATGCGCCTTCAGGGCCGCTTCGGCCTCTGCACGCTTGCTCGCCTCTTCGGCCTTGATCCGGGCAACTTCCGCCTCTGCATCGCTCTTCGCCTTGACGGCAAGATCGTGGGCCTTGTTGGCGGCGTCCTTGGCCTTGTAATAATTGCACGCGCTCTGGGACATGAGGTTCTCGGCCTCGTTCAACGAATCCTGCGCCTGCTGGTAGGTGGAAGCAGCATATTCCGGCGCCTTTGCGCTCTCGGCATCCTTGATCGCATCCTTCGCGCTGGAAATAGCGGACTCGGCATCGGTCTTCGCCTTCGCCTGCTCCTCCTCGGTGGCCTTCTTGACCTCGTCGACTTTCTTCATGACGTCCAGGGCCTTTGCCTTGGCGTCTTTGCACTTTTTGTTCGCAACGAGATCATTGGCCTGCGACATCATATTCTGCGCTTCGGAAAGGCCTGAGGCGTCATACGTCGAGGCGCAGGTGCTCTGCAAATCGTTCAAAGCCGCAGAAGCATCTCCCACTTCCTTCGGCGCTTTGCGGCAACAAGCCACGGTCAGAACAACGAGGGTTCCGACGACTGCCACTTTAAATCCGGTATTCATCACCGAGTCCTCCTATTTGTGGTCGTTCTCTGGCTTCTTCGCAAATGCCATTTCTTCGTGATCACAATGAACTTTGATTTATGATAAACCCTTCTGTTCCAACGTTACGGGCTTCAACCGGCCTCCACCTTCATGACATCGCCGGGCTCGGCGCCGACGTCACCTTCAGCCGGGCGAGCTTCCCATTTCAGCTTGTCCGCCTGCAGCTCTCTCAGCGCGACAAACGCCGGCTTTTCATACTCGGTTTCCACTCTCGGCTCCGCCCCGTCCATCAACTGCCGGGCCCTCTGAGCTCCGAGTACAACAAAGCGAAATTTACTTCCGACCTTTTGACTGACCTGGAACATGATGGCTCCTCAACCATGTTGCGATTTCTTCTCTCAAATGCTCGACCAATGAAACCGCCCCCAACGGAGTTCGTCGCGCTGCGGCCAGGATGCATCTGACATCCTCTACTGCATCGGCCAAGTCCATATTTTTAACATTATAGCCATATTCTCCCGCATATTCAAGCTCGTGCAGGGCCGTAGAAAGCCTTTTTGCCAAGTCAAAGCCCCCTTCTCGCGCCCGGCCTTCCAGGCGGGTCAAAAGAACGTCCAGCGAGGGAGGCAGAATGAAGACGAGAGTGGCGTCGGGGAAGGCCTGCCTGACCTGGAGTCCTCCCTGAACGTCGATATCGAGCACCAAGTCTTTTCCATCATTTTCGGCCCGCTCGTATTCGGAGCGATGTGTGCCGTAAAGGTGGCCGTGGACCTCTGCCCATTCCAGAAATTCGCCTTTTTTCGCCATCGCTTCGAACCGGGAGCGCGAAACGAAATGGTAATCACGATCGCTTACTTCACGCGGCCGCGGTGGACGCGTCGTGTGTGAGATGGAAAACCGCAGTCTCTCATCGCTGTCCACGAGATGTCTTGCAATCGTCGTTTTACCGCCTCCCGTTGGGGCTGAAAGAACCATTAAAACAACGTGGCGCGTCTCCTCAGCAGACATTCTGAACCTGCTCCCGCAGCTGCTCTACGATCAACTTCATTTCCAGCCCGGTTTTGGTCAGTTCCATGGATACGGACTTGGCGAGGAGGGTCGACAGTTCGCGCTGCATTTCCTGGAAGAGGTGATCCAGTCTCTTCCCAACCGCATCGGCGTTGCCGTCCAGGATCTTCCCCATGGAGGTCAAATGTGCCTTGAATCGCTCGACTTCCTCCTTGGTGTCTGATTTTTGCGCCATGAAAACAATTTCCTGCTCCAGCCGGACCGGGTCCGTTTCAACCTGGAGCGAATTCAGGCGCTCGGTCAATCGCTTTCTGGCTGTTTCCATCTGGCTTTCCTGGCAGGACTCCGCCTCCAGGAGAAAGGTCTGAAGGCGTTCACACCCTCGCCGGAACTGATCCTCAAGCATCCGGCCCTCCCGCTGTCTGGAGGCGACAAACTCTTCGAGGGCTCCGGAAACAGCTTCTCCCAACAGGGAACGGACAACGTCTTCCACATTCGGAGAAACGCGTATGGAAACCCCCTCGGGTACGTTGACCAGATCGCTGAAGGTCAAGCCCCTCTCCAGGACTCCACGTTCTTTCAATTCGGAAGCAGCCTCGCCCATCGCGCCTGCCAAGCCTCTCGAAAGGGACACTTCCACAGCTTTCTCTTCAAGAAACTCCAGCCGCACGGAGAGATCCACGCGTCCCCTCGATATGGAAGAGCGCAGCACTTGCCGGCAATCCCCTTCCAAATGCCAGAGCTGAGGCGGAAGTCCGATCCGGAGGACCAAACCCTTCTGATTGACTCCGCGCATCTCCACGGTCAATCGAATGCCGGAGGTCTCCACCGCTTTGGAACCATAGCCGGTCATGCTTTCCATAGGGACCCCCTGGACAGGGCCGACTCCGCTTCCGCGGCGGCCTCGTTCAACCCCCGCTCTACCGCCATCCGGCAACGCTCAAGCTCATCCGCGTCGGCATCTCTGGGAACGTGAATAGGCTTGCCGTAAACGAAAACAACCCGGGAAAAGGGAAGCGGAACGAGGAAGGAATCCCACGAGCGC
>JARRNO010000012.1:36406-46858 GCA_037384885.1 Acidobacteriota bacterium | reverse complement strand
CGGGCGGCGCCGGTAGGCGCCGCCCCCGTCCGCACCCCTGTGCGAATTTGAAGTTCGCTGCAGGTTCAACCCGCTGCTTCGTCGATTGCCTGCGCAAGGGCGGTTTCCACCTGGTCGGCAAGGGGTGCAATGTCCCCCCGGCCCGTCAGCTTCAAAAGCTCGTGCGGCTCCACGGCGCCCAGTATGGTCCCCCCCTGAGTCGATCGGACAATACAGTTGCAGGGAAGGAGCAGACCCACATCGGGCTCGGCGCTGAAAGCCTGGTGGGCGATGGGCGGATTGCACGCGCCGAGAATGACATAAGGCTCCATATCCGCCCCCACCTTTTCTTTCATGGTCTTCTTGACATCGATTTCCCAAAGGATCCCGAAGCCACGTTCCTTCAATGCGTCGATCAGGTCTTGGCGTGCTTGAGAAAAAGGTTTCGATGACTTCCGGTACATTCCGTAGGCACGCTTTTCAATCATGGCTGGCCTCCTTCAACTCGCGGCGAGGCGTTCCTGCGTCGGGCCGCATCTTCCGCGACGAACTCCGACGTTATTATGGGGCCCGCGACGACCCTTGACAATGGAGAGGAATCTTTCGAGATCGCGCCCCGAAGGATCAGACGAAGGTGACAGATAACGTCGCAGGCGAACGACACAATACGTGACATTGCAGGTGCCTGAAAACAAAGAAAATAGATGCGTGTCACGTACTGTTTCATCTAATCATGTGTGAACTCAGTACCTACGCCACGGCCGCCTAAGTCCGTATCTTGCTGCAAATACTGACACTATACTCAACAAAGGAAGTTGGCATGTCAGTTGCACATGGTTGAAGTACGGCGGGAGTTTTCACCAATCGCACCGGGAGGCTGCTGCTTGGAAGAGCGAATTACGAATGTTCAGGGCGGTTCCAGGGCTTGGGACACGATGGGTTACACCGCGGACCGTGAACTGCTGGTCAAGCGTCATACCTTGTTTGTTTACTCCATCGCCCGGGAATACTATCACCCGAATTTAGGCATCCCCTTCGAGGATTTAATTCAGGAGGGTTTCGCGGGGTTGCTGGAAGCCGCGTGCCGCTTTCGCCCTGAGAGAGGCTGTAAGTTCATTACTTACGCAGCCTGGTGGATCCGCAAGCCGATTCTCAGGCTGATCGCCGAGCAGAGCCAGAACATCCGGATTCCCGCCTACCGCTGGTCCCGTATCGTGGAAGCCCGCCGCCGGCGCGAGGCCGAGCGGCACGGATCGGCCCAGCCCCCGCCGGGTGCCTCTCTCGATGAAGAAGGCGGGGCCTCCAGAGAAACCATCGACAACTTACTCGTGCTTTCAAGGGGCGAAGTATCCCTGGAAGAAACCTTCGAAACGGAAACAACGTTGAAGGAGCACATTGCCGATCAAAGCATACCCAATCCCGAAGGTCTCGCGCTTGAGGGGGAGATTCAGGGCTTGCTCAGAGAAGGATTGGACATGCTTGACAACCGCCAAAGGATGATTCTCGCCCGGCACCACGGGCTGGACGGCGATGAACCTCAGACGCTTCAGGAAATCGGGGACGATCTCGGCTTGACGCGAGAGCGCGTCCGGCAGATCGAGCAGGAGACCATCAGAAAACTCAAGTGCTGGATCCGGCGCCGTCAGCGTGGGTTCCCCGTTTGAGCCGGGCCTGAAGCTCCCATTCCACCTCCCACATTCGGCTTGGATTCCGGCACTTTCTCTTGAACGGAAACAGCCAGTCCTCTGCCACGCCGAAGCCGGCGGCATACCCTTCGCAAAGCGCGTCCCAGTTTGACGGGCTCAACTCCGGGGCCCCATGATGGTGGGCTTTCCAGAATGAACGTACGAAACGGCGCAGATTTCGGCGGCGCACCTGCAAACGGAGCACGTCGGTCCTGTAGGAATGTCTCCAATCGATCGCCACAGCGGACTTTCCCCGCATGACGAGGATGTTGCTGATATTCAGGTCCGCGTGATACACCCCGTTTCGGTGAAGCTTTCCGATGCAGCGCCCCGCCAAGTCCAGGCTCTCGTCATCCAATGCGCCGCCCGTGAGAAGATCGGAAACCGGGACCGCTTCGAAACAAGGCTCAATCACCGTGTAGACACTCAGAAGCCCGGCGGCACGGAAGATCCATCGTGCCATCAGCCTCGGCGTGTGTCCGCGGCCGGCCAGCCATTGCGCGAGCTCCCATTCCCTCACGAATGGTCCCGGAAAGAAAAAGTGCACGGGCAGGACCAAGGACGCAACGCCTCCCCTCGCCTCGCGCTTAATGAACAGCCGGCTCTCGCCGAACAAGCAGATGCGGAGCGTCCCCCGACCACCGCCCCCCGCGGGAAACGCTTCCCGCCAGGCCCGCGCAGGGTCGGTGCGTCTGAACTGTTCGATTTGGCGGGTTGAAAGGTCTTGCCCCAGCATGAGGATTTCCGACATGGGTTCAGGATATGACATCCGTGCCCGCCAATACAAGCAATGACCAAGCTGCCGCGGCTTTGATATAATTTTCTTTCAGACTCGCGACATGTCCCTTTCTCGTGGAGGTCAGAAGATCTTGGACGCCGGAAGCGATGCCAGAAAGCTTACGCCGGCCATGCGCCAGTGGCACCATTTCAAGAGCCTGCATCCCGACAAGTTGCTTCTATTCAGGATGGGAGACTTCTACGAGATGTTTGGGGACGATGCTGTCACGGGATCGCAGATTCTTGAAATCGCCCTGACCACACGGGACCGGAACAAAGAAAATCCCTTCCCCATGTGCGGCATTCCCTATCACGCTCTGAACGGGTACTTGGCCAAGCTGATCCGCGCCGGGTGCAAGGCCGCCGTGTGCGAACAGGTGGAAGATCCGGCCCGGGCCAAGGGCGTCGTCCGGCGCGCCGTAACCCGGGTGATCACTCCCGGCACCGTCCTCGAGGAAGGTGTTGTGGAGCAGACGGAATCCGTTCTCCTTGCTGCTGTTCTCCCTGGTCCCTCCCAGTCCGGGCTCGCCTGGGCCGACCTCAGTTCCGGCGAGGTCATGACCCGCCTGGGCGACTTTGAGGAAATCATGGACCGGTTGACTGCGCTTGAGCCGAGGGAGGTCCTTCTTCCGGAAGGGATTGAACTCGAGGCGCCCCCAGATACTGTTCCCACCGTCCTTCCGGCTGATCTTTTCGATGGACGGAAGGCGCAGGATCGACTCGCCCGGAAGCTTGGGCTTCCGCCTGTTCTTCCCGGCATTCCTTCCGACCCTGAACTCCTGGGGCCCCTTTACGCGCTGATGGTTTACGTCCAAGACCATGGCAGCGCCCCGCTCCGGCTCCCCGTCCTTGAGAGCCGGGGAGATTATCTTTTTATGGACGAGGCCACTCGGAAAAATCTCGAGCTTTCTAACAATATGGAGGATGGAAGCAGACGCGGCACGCTTCTCGAGACCGCCGACGGGACCCGCTCCCCCTTGGGGGCGCGTCTTCTGGCGCGATGGGTTCTTGCCCCGAGCGCCCGCCGCGAAGAAATCGAAACACGACAGATGCACATCAAGCGGTGGATGGCCGATCCCGGCGCCTTCAGAGAATTCGACCAGGCTCTCAAGCATTTCCCTGACTGGTCGCGCGTCGTGGCCCGTTTTGGGGCAGGTATCGCAACGCCCAGGGACGCCGGGGCCCTTCGCGAGGCTTTGGGGAGGCTGCCGGACGCGCTCCAAGCGTGCTCCAAGGCAGGGGGACCGGTCGAGGAGGAGTCCGCCCGGATTCCCCAATTTTCAAATCTCGCTGAACTGCTTGAGTCTGCGCTCGTCGAAAATCCGCCGCCACACGGCAGGGAAGGGGGCATCTTTGCACCGGGCTTCCATAAAGAACTGGACGCCTTGAGAGACCTGAGCGAGAATGCCAGGGGCGCCCTCCTGGAAGTCGAAAAGCGCGAACGGGCCTCCACCGGGATCAATTCGCTGAAGATTCGTTACAACAAAGTCTTCGGCTACTTTCTTGAAGTGAGCAAGGTTAATCTCGGCAAGGTGCCCTCCCACTACGAACGTCGGCAAACTCTCGTCAACGCTGAGCGTTTCGTCACGCCGGAGCTGAAGGATCTCGAGAACCGGATCCTGACGGCACGGGATGAAAGGGAGCGGCTCGAGGCCCGTCTGTGGGAAAAGTTGAAGGCGGAGATTGCACCGGAACTGGACGCCATGCGCGATGCGGCCATTGCGCTCGCCCGCCTGGACGTGCTGCACGGCTTCGCGCGCACCGCCTCCGATCGGGGCTACATTTGCCCGGAGATACTCGAGGTGCCGGAAATCACCATCGAAGAGGGCCGGCACCCCGTCCTAGAGCGGGATCCACGCCATCAGCCTTTCGTCCCCAATCCGGCCCGCCTCGACATCCAGAACCGGCAACTCATTCTCTTGACCGGTCCCAACATGGGCGGTAAATCTACTTATCTTCGCCAGCTTGCGCTCATCACGGTCATGGCGCATTTGGGCTCCTTCGTGCCGGCGCGAAGCGCCGCCATCGGTCTGGTGGACCGGCTCTTCTGCCGCGTGGGCGCAGGCGACAGCCTCCGGCGAGGGTTGTCCACCTTCATGATGGAAATGAGCGAGACCGCCGCCATTCTCCGCAACGCCACGCAGCGCTCCCTCGTTATTCTTGATGAAGTGGGCCGGGGAACAAGTACCTACGACGGCATGGCCATCGCCTGGGCTGTCGCTGAGGCGTTGCTCGGCCCGGACGGGATCGGCTGCCGCTCGCTATTCGCCACCCATTACCACGAACTGACCGAGCTGGGCCAGACTCCGGGCGTCCAAAATCTAACCATGGGCGTGCGTGAACACGCCGGCAAAGTCGTCTTTCTTCGAACGGTCGAGGAGGGAACGGCGGACAAATCTTACGGCCTGCACGTGGCCGAGCTGGCCGGTATTCCCGAGTCGGTTGTGGAACGGGCCCGGCTGGTCCTTCAGGGCCTTGAACAAAACAGAGACCGGCTGGCCCCACCTGCAAAACCGGAGCGCCCGGCCCAGCGTTCCCTGTTCGAAACGAACGGCGTGGAGCGCCAAGTTCTGGAGGCGCTCCGCACGAGCTCCATCGACTCCATGACACCCCTCGAGGCTCTCAACCTTCTGCACAAGCTCCACGAAGATCTCTCCTGAGGCAGACGCCGGGGCGTGCGGCTTCGGGCCGCGTCAGTCGAACGCGAGAGCCCAGGCCCCCGTGTTTGGCCGGCTCCCGGCCGCCTCCGTCGAATTCGCCGCGCCGGCCTCGACCGCCCGTTTTGCATCCGTGAACCCCTCTGCCTCCTCGCCCCGGCGCCAAATGATTCTGCTGACAATGACGGTCTATATTTTGGCACAGCCGCATTTAAAGATAATCTAAGTGCTGAATCATAAGACTACTTGACATCATTGAAGTCAGGTAATATATATTCAAGTGAGCCCGGCGGAAGGCCGGGGCAAACCTACTGAGTAAAGGAGGGTTGAACCATGGCTTTAATGCGTTGGAGTCCCATGAGAGAAATCGTCGGCATGCAGGATCAGATGAACCGCCTGATGCGGGACTTCTTCGGGCAGGGAGCGGAAGAAATGGAATACGGAAACTGGATACCCGCCGCGGATCTCAAGGAAGAGGAAAACCAGTTCACCGTCTCCCTTGAAGTTCCCGGGATGAAAAAGGAAGACATCGAGATCAACATGGAGAACAACGTTCTCACGGTGCGGGGCGAACGGAAGTTCCAGTCCGAATCCCAAAAGGAGAACTACCACCGCATCGAGCGGGCCTACGGCAAATTCTCCCGGTCCTTTTCCATGCCGACCCACGTCAATTCCGACGCCATTGCGGCGTCCTACAAGGATGGAATGCTGGAGATCGTCATCCCGAAGGCGGAAGAGTCAAAGCCGAAGCGGATCGCTATCAAGGGCTGATCTCCAACCCACCGATGCACCACGGGGACGGCGTCGGCCGTCCCTCTTTTTTTAAGCGCCGCCAAAGCCCTTGGGGCAGACCCTCCATTGTGCTACACTACTGCTCGATCAATGCAACGGCGGGGGTGTCCGAGGCCACGGGCAGCGGTTGGGTGAGGTGTTCCGGCCATGGACTATCAACGGACCGGTTGGACAACGGGTTCCGGCGCCGTAGGCAGCCAGTGACGCCACCAATTTCCGCCCGGCGGTCCAATAGACAACTTAGGGGGCCTGAATGGCAAAGTACTCCGTTCCTGTTTCCGTGTCCGATCGTCATCGACTTCTTTTCAACAACTCACCGTCTTCCTCCGAGCTCAGCCGGTGGGGAAACGCCCACCATGATGCGGGACTTCTCCATGATGCGCTGGAATTTTACAAGGCGGCCAAGGACGAAGCCTCCCTGGCCCGTCTCGAAGGAGAAGCGGTCGAGGCGGCGGACCTCGTACTTTACGTCAACACCTGCCGCGCCCTGGGCGGCGAACCCCGGACGGAGGACTTGAAAAAGCTCAAGGAAAATGCCCTGGCGTTGGGAAAGAAAACCGTCGCCGCGCGTGTCGATGTCCTGCTCATCCCTAAGAATTAATCCTCCTGGAGGCTCTCATGATTGAGACGCGTTCGCTCACGAAGCGGTTTGGAACCACGACCGCCGTGGATTCTATGTCGTTTCAGGTGGGCACCGGTGAGATCGTCGGATTCCTGGGTCCCAACGGCGCAGGGAAATCCACCACCATGCGAATGATCACCGGGTTTTTGCCCCCCACTTCCGGGGAAGCCCTCGTCAACGGAAAGCCCGTGTGGGAAGACCCGCTTGAAACCCGCCGAGCCATCGGCTACCTGCCGGAAAGCAACCCCCTTTACGAAGACCTCCGTGTCCATGAATACCTGCGGTTCAGGGCATCTCTCAAGGGTGTCCCGCGCAAGCGGCGCAGGAACAGGATAGAAGAGGTCATGGAATCCTGCGAAATCAGCGATGTCCGCCACCGCATCATCGGCACCTGTTCCAAGGGCTACCGCCAGCGAATCGGCCTTGCCGACGCCCTGCTCGCCGATCCTCCGGCATTGATTCTCGACGAACCAACGGTCGGGCTGGATCCGGCGCAGATCGTCCACACCCGCTCACTGATTAAGAATTTAGCTCGCGAACACACCGTCCTTCTCTCCACGCACATACTTCCCGAAGTAGAGGCCATCTGCTCACGTACCATCATCATTCATAAGGGGCGCCTCCAATTCGACGGGACCGTGGAGGAATTGCAGAAGGGGTTGAGCGGCGGCGGCATGCTCACCTGCACCGTCCGGGGAGATGCCGAGAAGGCGCGCAATTCTCTTCTGAAGACGGAAGGCGTCGAGGACGTGGATTTTCTGGGCGGCGAAGAAGATCAATCCCGCTTCCGCGTTACAGCCCAAGCCGGACGCGACGCGCGCGAGGCCATTTTCTGGACGTGCTCCAAGGAAGGCATGCCCTTGCTGGAACTGGTGTCCAGGCAGATTTCGCTCGAAGAGGCGTTCCTGTCGCTTACAACCAGAGAGTCCGCCGCAGAGAAGACAGAGGAGGAGCAGCCATGAAGGGCACCCTTAGCGTGGCCTGGAAGGAAACTTTGAGCTACTTTTTCGCGCCCATGGCCTACATCGTCATTACGGCGTTCCTGGTGATGAACGGGCTTATTTTTTATATCATTCTCACTGCCCTGAGCCAGCCGGGAAGCTTTTCGGCCTCCCCCATGGCGCTCTTTTTCGGGGGCACTCTCTTTTTCTGGATTTTCCTTATCATCATGGTTCCCGCCATCACCATGCGCCTCGGCGCCGAGGAGAAAAAATCCGGAACGCTCGAGACGCTGCTTACCGCCCCTGTCACGGACAGCGGTGTTGTCGCCGGAAAATATCTGGCGGCCATGGCCGTGTACGTTGCCGCCTGGCTTCCAACCCTGATCTACGTGTTGGTTCTCAGCCGGTACAGCGACGTGGATCCCGGCCCCGTTGCAGCGGGCTACCTGGGCGTCCTGCTGGTGGGCTTGTTTTTCACGTCCGTCGGGCTGTTCACCACCATGGTTTCCCGCAACCAGCTCGTGGCTGCCATTATCGCCTTTACCATCCTGATCGTTCTGCTGTGTGTTCCACTCCTGTCCTTCATGGTTACCGATGTGGCGGTGAAGGGCGTCCTCCAGTACCTGAGCCTCTGGAACCTCATGCAGAATTTCGCCAAAGGGATCGTAGACACCCGGGCGCTCGTTTACCTCCTCAGTGGAACCGCACTCTTCCTCATGTTGAGCTACCAGGCGCTTCAGACCAGGAGGTGGGCGTGAAAAAATCCAAGCGGCTTCTTCAGGGCGCCAACTGGGGCGTTTTCCTCATCCTCGCCCTGGCGCTTCTCTTTATCGTGAACTATCTTGGCTACCGTCATTATCACCGCTGGGACTGGTCGTCGGCGTCCACATCGCGCTTGAGTCAGCAGACCAAAAAAGTTCTGGGGCATCTGGAACATCCGGTGAAAGTGGTGGTCTTCCTGGCGCCGGGCGGCGACCTTTACACCCATGTGAACGGCCTTCTTTCTTCGTACAAGGCCGCCGCCCCTGCCGGCAAGTTCTCCGTGGAATACATCGATCCCGACCGCCAACGCGCAAGGATGGAAATGCTTGCCCGCAAGTACAACGTCACCCGCGCGAACGTCGTGGTCTTCAGCTCGAACGGCCACAGCAAGTACGTCACAATGGACCAGATGGCCGACTACAGCGCCTCCGGCGCGAAGGAGATCACCTCAAGACCATTCAGCTCCTGGGACTCAAGAAACTGCCGGACGATGCGGATCTGGTTGTGGTCGCCGGCCCCCAATATCCTTTCGCCCCTCAGGAAGCCGCCCTGCTGGAAAACTACTTGAAGTCGGGAGGGCACCTTCTCCTTCTTCTGGACCCGGCGATCACCAGCGGGAATCCTCCCGCTTTCGAGAAAACCGGGCTTGAAGCATTGACCCGGCGATGGGGAATCGAACTTGAAAACGACGTCGTGGTCGATCCCAAGTACGGCGTGCCGTTGTTGGGAGCGCAGGATTTTCTGGCGACCCGTTATTCCGATAGTCCGGTTACCCGCGATCTCATGACCAACAATCTGCGCGTGCTTTTCTCGTTAGCGCGCTCGCTCAAGGTGTCGTCGCCCGGCGGCAAGGACGTCAAAAACCAGTTCCTCGTCCAATCCAGCATGAAAGCATGGGGCATGACAAGTCTCGCGCACCTGGAGAACGCTTCAAAACGGCCCGGCGACATTGCTCCGCCCCTCACACTCGCCGCCGCGGCCTGGTCCACCCATAAAAAGGCCCCAGCCCGGCTGATCGTCGTGGGAGATTCGGACTTCCTGGGAGACAGCTTGGTTCAATCGGACGCCGCCAACATGCTCTTCGCCATGAACGCCGTTCATTGGCTGCTTTCCCAAGAGAATCAAATTGCCATTCCGCCCAAGTCGGTCATTACGACCCACCTTTCGATCTCGGCCTCCCAGATGCGTTTTCTGCTGATTCTCTTTGTCTTCCTTCTCCCGGCCGTCATGGTGGGAACTGGTGTTTACATCTATTTCCGGCGGAGGCACTAAAATGCGCAAATCCAACTGGGTGCTTCTCGCCATCGTGGCCGCGCTGGTCGTATTTGTACTGATTTGGGAGCGTAAGCAACCCACAACAGATCAAGTGCAAAAGGCGAAGAAAGAATTGATGGTGCACCCGCCGGAGCACGTCACGGGCCTCACGCGGAGCGGGTCGGCCCCGCTCGCCGTCGAAAAGGTCAAGAGCGAAGGCTGGACCATGACTTCTCCTGTCAAGGACAGCGCCAACAGCGACGGAATCGAAGGATTTATCGACCGCTTGACGCACGCCAGGGTTATCCGCCGCCTGCCTTCCGATACGCCGCTCAAGGCGGTCGGGCTGGAAAAGCCCAGAGCCGTCTGGACGCTGGCCTCCAAGAGCGGGAAGACAACTGTGGAAGTCGGGGCCAAGGCTGCGCTGGGAGCGGGTATCTACGTCAAGTACAAGGGACGGATCGCGCTCCTTCCAGAGAACATGGAGGCCACGCTGCTCCGCCCCGTATCCCAGTTTCGCTCTCAGGACCTTCTTTCCCTTCAGACAGGCGAAATTGCAGCGTTTACCCATGACAGCAAAACGAAGACCGTTCTTGAGATCAAGCATACCGGTGAGCGTTGGACCATTCTGAAACCCTTCAAGGACTGGGGAAGCGGGAGCAGAATTCCCAACATGCTGGACGACCTTTGTTTCTGCCCGGTGGCCGGCTTCAACATGAACAACCCGTCCCCGGCAGACTTAAAGGCATGCGGGCTTGACAATCCACGTGACGTCTTCGTTGTGACCACCACCTCGGGAAAGCAAATTACCATCAAGCTCGGTGGTCCCGTGGCCGGCGCGCCGGTACAGAAGGGCCTGCTCTACGCCCTGGTTTCCACTCGGCCCTCCGTCCTGTCCATTTCGGTCAATTCCATCAAGTCCCTGTTCGAGGACCCCGGGCGTCTTCGCTCGAAGCAGATCTTCCTTCACGACACCGGAGAGG
>JARRNO010000012.1:0-36373 GCA_037384885.1 Acidobacteriota bacterium | reverse complement strand
GGCCTCCGTTCTGAAGATCGAAGGTGCGTACAACCTGGTCCTGGAAAAGGACAAGAAAGGGGGATGGGGAACCTCTTCTCCCAAAGGAGCCGGCGGGGGAGGCCAGGGCACGACGCTGTTCGACGCGCTGTCCCAGCTTGTGGGGACATCTGTCATTCCCCTTTCCCAGGCATCCTCCCTCAAGCTGGGCCACCCCTATCTCACCCTCATTCTCAAGGGCGACGGCTTCAAGGAGGTCGTGGACGTCGGCCGTTCGGCAGGCGGCAAGTATTTCGCCCACCCAGAAAGCCGGCAGGTTGTCCTCGAGCTGCCTCAAAAGGATTGGAAGCGGGTGTCGGACGCGGCGAAGGTAATCCTCCAGAGGACAGGGCACACTAAAGGAAGCGCCGCGGAAGAGGCGGCCTCATGAGGGTCAGGCTGCCGCGGCACGAGCGCGGTGTTTATCCCGCTTGGCCCTTTGTGGGAATCGGGTTGATCATTCTTGGCCTTATCGGCATCATCGTCGACTTCATTCCCGCCCGCTTCATCCCCCCTTGCGGATTCCACATGTTGACCGGCCACCCCTGCCCCACTTGCGGTGTAACGCGCATGGGGCTTGACTTGATCCGCCTGCACCCAGAGCGGGCGTTTTTTATGCAGCCCTTTTTCTTTCTCGTGGTGGCCGCGCTGGTGCTCTGGGTCGGCGCCGGCCTCGTTGCAAGGTTCTTTGGCCGCGATCTGTTCCTGTCCTTCGGACGCCGGGAAGAAAAAATCTTTTGGGTCTTGATGGTCGCCGCATTTCTGCTCAATTGGGCCTACCTCTGGCATGCCGGGATATGAGACAATACGCCCTTCGCCGGGGTCAGGGCCGGCCGCAGGAAGCGTTTGGGCCGGCGAGAAAGAGCTTGGGAGCCAGCGCACATGACCGTGTCTAAAGAACATGTCCATCCGGTCGACCGGTTTTCCGGAATCACCGTACTCGTCATCGGGGATTTAATCCTGGACCGCTTCGTCGAAGGCCGGGTCCGGCGGATATCCCCAGAAGCTCCGGTTCCCGTGGTTGAGGTGGACCGGGAACGGCTTGCCCTGGGAGGCGCCGCCAACGTGGCGCACAACCTGGCCGCCCTCGGAGGCAGTCCACTGCTCGTTGGCATCCTGGGCGACGACCGGGAAGGTGAAGACTTTGCGGCGCTGGTTCGTGACAGCGGACTCGACACCACCGGTTTGCTGAGGATGAAGGGACGACGGACCACCGTCAAGACCCGGATTGTCGCCCATCGCCAACAGGTGGTGCGGGTGGACCGGGAAGTCAGGTCCTCTTTGGACCCCGCTTTAGAAGAAGCCCTCCGGAAGACCGTAGAAAAAATGATGGACGGCGTCCGCGCCGTTGTGGCTTCAGATTACGCCAAGGGGCTCTTCTCGCCCGGGTTTCTCGCCTGGCTTGGAAACACCTGCCGTAACCGGAACCTTCCTTACATCGTCGATCCCAAGCCCTTGAACTTTCCCTATCCGGGCGCCACCGCAGCGACGCCCAACCGGGCGGAAAGTTCAGCAATGTATGGGGGGCCCTTCGAACCGGAGGAGGCTGGAAAGGCCGGCCGCGCGATCCTTGAAAAAACGGATTGGGATGCTGTCCTGCTGACCCTGGGAGACGACGGCATGGCCCTTGTGCGGCGGTCCGGGCCGGCGCTGGCGATCCCGGCGGACGTCCGGGAAGTGTTCGACGTCACCGGTGCGGGAGACACGGTCGCGGCCGTTTTCAGCCTGGGCCTGGCCGCAGGTATCTCCATGGAAGAGTCAGCCCGTCTGGCCAACAAGGCCGCCGGCAACATGGTTGGAAAAGTCGGGACAGCGGTCTGCACCCCGTTGGAGTTGAAAGCGGCGATGGGAGATCCATCAGGATGACACCTGCCTCGCCCCTTCCGGACCCCAAAACGCGCAAGGCCCGCCAGGTTTCACGGATGTTCGGCACGATCGCGCCGACCTACGATCTACTCAATCATCTTCTTTCCATGAACATGGACCGCCTCTGGCGTCGCAAGGCCGTCAAGTCCCTTTCACCCCGGGACGGAGGCGCCTATCTGGATATTTGCACCGGAACGGGCGACTTGGCCCTCGCCGTGCTTGCCCGCGTCAAATGCAGGATGCTCGGCATGGATTTCAGCCGGCCAATGCTGGATATTGCACGGGGCAAGGCCGAAAAGCGGGGGCGCCGCCTCACCTTATGCGAAGCCGATGCGCTTCATCTCCCGATAGCCGACGCAAGCATCGATGGGGCGATGGTGGCGTTTGGGGTGCGCAACTTCGAGGATCTAACCAGGGTTTGGGCGAAATTTACAGGGTTCTGAAGCCGGGCGGGCGCGCCGTCGTCGTGGAGCTCAATCCCCTCAAGGGGAGATTTTTCGCCCGGATCTTCAATTTCTACTTCCGCCACATTCTGCCTCGAATCGGGCGGATCGTTTCGCGAAGCGATCACGCTTACGGACAGTATCTCCCCCCGAGCGTGGAAGAGTTCCCTCCGCTTGAGGAGTTTGGCCGGCGCATGACCGAAGCCGGGTTCAGGCTGGTCCGCCAAAGGCGCCTGACCGGGGGTATCGCCGGCTTGACCGTCGCCGATAAATTGGGCTAAGGGATAGCCGGAACCTCGACGCTCGTGCAGATTATTCCCGGTGTGGGGGAGCCATGAATTCGGGACCGACGGGATCGGTCACCGACGTTTCAATGATGTCATCCACTTCCCGCATCGCTTTCGAATCGAGCTTCCAGCCCCAAAGCTCATCCACCGGACCAAGCTGGACTGGATTTCTTGCCCCCCAAAGCGCCACGGACACGCCGGGGCGGTCGAGCATCCACCTGACCGCCAGGTGAATCACCCGCTTTCCGAAGCGCTCCAGGGCAAACCTGTCCAGCTTCTCGACGGCCTCCAGGTACATTTCAAACCTCGGCGCCTGGAACTTGGGATCCCAAGAGCGCAGATCGTCACCGGGAAAGGTTGTGTCTTTGGCCATTCGACCGCTCAGCAGCCCCCGGCAGAGCGCTCCGTACATGACTGTGGCCACGCCTTTTTCCTGGCAATCAGGAAGCACGTCGCTTTCAATGCCGCGCTCGAAAAGATTATAGGGCGGCTGTGCCGTATGCAGGGGCGCCGCTTTCCGAAAACTCTCCATCTGAGACGGCGAGAAGTTGCTGACTCCGACGGCCCTGATTTTCCCGTCCCTGTAAAGCCGGGACATGGCCTCGGCGGTTTCCTCGAAAGGAACACGGTCGTCGGGCCAGTGCACCTGGTAGAGATCGATCACATCGGTCCGAAGCCGGCGGAGTGAGTCCTCCGCCTCCTTCAGGATACGTTCCCGCGTGGAGTTCCGAAAGACCGACGCGCCGTTTTCGGTCCACTCGAGCCCGGTCTTGGTGGCCAGCACAAAACGGTTCCTCTTTCCCGACCGCTCCACGGCCTTCCCCACCAGCTCGTCCGAAAAGCCCTGGCCGTAGACGGGAGCCGTGTCTATAAAATTGATGCCGTGGTCGAGGGCCGATTCAATCGTCAAAAGAGCCTTCCCTTCGTCGGTGCCTCCCCAGAGCCATCCTCCGATCGCCCAAGTGCCGAGTCCGATCCTTGACACATTCAGATCCGTCCCCTTGATTTGAATAGTTTCCATGGCCATCTCCTCATGCTGGGTCAGGGATGATCCGGCATTGCCGCACCGTCCCCCCGCCGGTATCTTGCCGATACCCGGGCGGGTGTGCCGGTCGTCGAACCCTCACCTCGGCAAGATGACACTTCAGAGCCGCGCCTCTTCATCGAAGGCGGTCATGCCTTTATCTTAAGGCCGGCCCCGCGCGGAGGGTCAAGGTTTCAAAAGGAAGCCAAGATGATCCGATATGATCAAACCGGGGAGGCGTCCGGAGTTTCGTCCTCTCCCCAGACCTCCGCTTTGAAAGAGAAGAGATCTGTACCTTCCTGACGCCATGCGTCTGTTGGGAGTCCCGCTTTGAGGCAGGTTTGTTCCAGGAAGGTTTTCCGGTCCCAGTGGTATTCTGTCGCCACCTGCGGCAGCAAGAGCCCCTGAAACCCACCTCTCCGGACAATCAGACCATGACGTCCTACCTCGATCTCCTCAACGGAGGACAGGCGTTCCGGCGGCGTCATAGCGGAAATCTCAATCGACAATCGCGGTAGCTCCCGGGGCCGGACAGGTGGAAACCTGGGATCCTGGGTCGCCGCAACCACGGCCAGCCGGCTCACGTTCCAGTCCAGACGTTCGACGGCCGCGATTTGCCCCATGCATCCCCGGAGTGATCCGTCGGCTTCCCGCAAGGTCACGAAGGCGCCCCTCGGTTCGCTGCAGATATCCGGGCAGTCCTCTCCCGGCGTCAGGCTTCGGCCCTCGAGCAAGTACGCCTTGACGGCGTCCCGCGCCAGGCTCAGCAGCGCGCGCCGTGTTTTCCCGGACAGGCCCATCGCCCCTAAACTGGAATAAGAGTTCCGAACTCCGGAATGGAGCGCTTGAGTTCGGCATAAACGCCTTGGTACAAAGTGTAGGCGGCGCTCGGACACCCGTGGCACGCCCCAGTCAGCCGCACCTTGAGGTTGGGTTCCTCTATTTCAATAATTTCGATGTCTCCCCCGTCCATTTGCAGCGCCGGCCGGATCCGCTCAATCACTTCTTTGATACGGTCCTCGAAGGTAGTAGTGGTTCCTTCCATTCGATCCTCCCCCTGAGTCTATCAGCCTGCTAAGAACAACTTACCCCGCGCCGGTGATTTTGACCAGTCCCCGCGCGGCCACACAGGGAGAGACTGGGGCTTTTGATCCTAGAAGGCCCCTTTCCCTTGAAAGCCGGCCTTCAGGCGGTTGGGGGTCAGTGGGGCCGCGAAGCCAGCTACTTGCGCACGCCGTATGACGGGATTTCCGTTGTCGCGCCGGCAAACATACGGCTGCTTCGATCTGGGACGAAATGGCGAAACCCCGCCTGCGCCGGGCCGTTTATCCCCCCCGGGACCGCACAGGGCGATCCCTGGGAAGGAGTCTGTTTCCGTAGGTTGTAGCAGGGCTTGTGTCCTATTTCGGAGGGGTGTAGCTGGCGAGAAGCTGGGTGTTGCGAAATACGGCGTCATAGTAGACCTGTCTCGGGACACTCCCGGAGACCTTGACACGTGCGAGGACGGCGTTGGCCCCCATATTGTACCCGGCAAGCGCCATGGAGAGTGACCCCATCTGATTCTCGAGGCTGGAGAGATACGCGATCCCGATCCGGATATTCAAGCCAGGCTTGTAGAGATCGGACGGGGTTGTATAGGGGAGTTTGAGCTGCCGGGCCACTTCCCTCGCCGTGCTCGGCAGGACCTGAGTCAGGCCGAGGGCCCCAGCCGAGGAGTGCGCGGTGATGTCCATGGAGCTTTCCACCTGGATCAACCCCAGAATCAGCTCCGGCGGATAATGATATTTTGCGCTGCACGCTGCGATGGCGTCCGCCGTGGCCTTGAACTGCGAATCGGACCACCGCTGGCCCGATTTGTGAAGGGTGCGCTCGAGCATAACCGCCACGGTCTTGTGCAGGTTCACGCCCTGCGCCGCCGCGGCGGATTCTTCTGATACCGTCTTTCCGGGCCGAAGCCAGGAATGGCTCCAGAAATTGACGGTGAGGAGGGCGCCAAGGATCAAGCCGCCCACAAACGCTTTACGTATCAATGTTCCATCTCCTTCCCGGGTTCTCACAGGGAATATACGGACTTCCAGCCCGGAAGTCAACCTGTCTTTGCCGTGGGATTTTTTTACTGGAGCTTCACTCTCTCCAGCATGATGGCCTCATAAGGTTCCGTTTCGAGAGGCTTCAGCGCCTGGTATTCCTGGAGGGCCTGCCGCATAGCGGGCGGAACGTTGGCCCTCGCCCAGGCCGCGTCGATGTCATCCTTGCTGCTGTTTAAAAAAGCCTCAATGAGTGTTTTGGTTTGCGGGTAGACCTTCAGCCGGACCGGCTGCGAGGCCGGGATGCCGGCCTTCTGCTTTGCCAGGTCGATAGCCGTCTGGATGCCGCCGAGCTTGTCGACGAGCCCGTTCTTAAGGGCTTGTTCACCCGTCCAGACGCGGCCCCGGCCGATCTTGTCCACCTGATCGAACGTCATATGCCGCCCCTCGGCGGCCTTGCTGACGAACGTATCGTAGAACTGATGCATCTCCTTCTGGATCAACTCCTCCTGCTCGGGAGAAAAGGTCTGCACCGTGGAGAAAAGGTTCGCGTTCTTTCCACGCGTCATCACCACGTGATTCACCCCGAGCCAGTCCCAGATTCCTTTAATCACGATTTTTCCCGTCACCACGCCGATGGAACCGGTAATGGTCCCCGGCTCCGCCACGATGGCGTCGGCGCCCATGGACAGGTAGTATCCTCCGGACGCCGCCACGTCGCCCATTGAAACGATCACGGGCTTCTTCTGCTTCAGCAGACGGACTTCGTGCCACATCATGTCCGAGGCAAGCGCCGAGCCGCCCGGGCTGTTGACGCGCAAGACCACGGCCTTGACGCTGCGGTCTCGTCCCATCTTCTTGAGCCAGCGGATGACCGTGTCCGAGCCGATGGTGCTTTTCTTGACGCCGTCGCCTTCGCCCGAAACGATATCGCCGCTCGCGATAACGACGCCGATGGTGCTTTTCGCGCCGGAGGCCAGGCCGGCCCGATGGTCTTGTTCGTAGTCCGACATGGTCGCGTAGCGCCAATCCCCGGGAGTTCCGTTGACCTTGCCGAGCTGGCTGCGCACGCTGTCGAAATAGCCGATCTCATCCACCAGCCCCCGGGCCTTGAGGTCTTTGCCAAAAAGAAACCCTTTGTTGATGTCGTCTTCGACGACCTTTTCCGGGAGGTTCCGCCCTGCTGCAATTCCGCTCTTCAACTGGGCGTACAGGCTGTCGAGAATGGCGTTCATGGCCTCCCGCTGAGCATCCGACATGTCCTTGCGCATGAACATGTCGGAGTACGACTTGTACTTACCGATGTGGTAGAACTGCGGCTGGATGTGGAATTTATCGAAGGCGCCCCTCAGAAAGGGAACCTCGGCGTAGAGCCCCGTGATCATCAGGTTCGCCGTCGGGGGAGCCACGATCTTATTCGCCGTGCTGGCCAGGTAGTAACCGGAATTTCCCGTAGCCTCGAAATAGGCGTACACCGGCTTACCGCTTTTCTTGAAAAATTCGATGTCGGAGCGGAGTTGCTCCATCTGTCCGAAGCCCATGGGCGCCATTCCGGGTTCGATCAGCAGGCTCTTGATGCGGCTGTCCTTCGCCGCCCTGCGGATGGCCTGGTGGAGGTTGAGCATCTGGTACATCTTAGCGCCGAAAAGCTGCGTGGCGATCGGATCCGGCGGGGGCTCGACGATGGGACGGTCGAGCTGGAGGACGAGGGTCGAATCCGGCCTGACGACCGGCGCGCTGCCCTTAAGCATGGCCGCCACTCCGGCCATGACGAGGAGCGCTCCGATGATGACGATCGCAACAACCGCAATCAGGATCCAAAGGCCCCAGCGATGCCTCCGGGGCTGATTCTGATAATTTTCAGGCGGATACGACATCTCAATCTCCCTTCTCGGCAGGCCACCCTACCACAATACGTTAGATGGCGCAACTTTGTTCCAGTAACAAGGTCGGTCAGGGTTCCATATCACCCGCCCCGGCCTTGACCTTTTCCACCGGAAGACCGAGAACGCGGGCTGCGCGCCGGCTGTCGCCGCCGCAGCGTCTCAACACCTCCCGGATTCGCCATGATTCCTCCACCTGGCTCCACCTTTCTGGATCAGTCTCCGTGAAGAGGGCTTGGGGAAGAGCTTCGTTGGATGGGAGCACGGCTCTCCCCTTGAGGTCGTCCAGGGCGATCCGGCCGTCTTCGGAAGCAAGGATGGCGCCGCGCTCGAGACGGTTCATGAGTTCACGGACATTGCCGGGCCAAGGCTGCGAGCGAAGCCAGCTAAGGGCGTCCGGCTCGATTGCCAGGTTCGGCTTGCCAAGCTCCCGCCTCAGGTTGACGAGGATATGATCCGTCAACTCCGGGATATCCTCCGGCCGGTCCCTGAGGGGCGGGATCTGGATTGGAAAGCTGCTGATGCGGTAGAACAGATCGGGGCGGAAATCTCCTGTTTTTACCATCTCCTCGAGATTCCGGTTTGTGGCGCAAATCATGCGCACATCGACCCTGACCGGACGCAGTCCGCCGATTCTAAGAAAAGTGCCGTCCTCCAGGACTCGCAGGAGCTTGGCCTGCAGATCCGGATGCATTTCTCCGATTTCATCCAGAAAGAGCGTGCCCCGATGAGCCAGCTCGAACTTGCCCATGCGGGCCTCATGGGCGCCCGTAAAGGCCCCCTTTTCATGGCCGAACAACTCGTTTTCAAGGAGTCCCGCGGGAATCGCGGCGCAGTTTACGGCGACGAAGGCACTTCCCATCCTGGTGCTCGCCTGATGGATGGCCCGGGCGAAAAGCTCCTTTCCCACACCGGTTTCTCCCAGAAGAAGCACCGCAGCGTCCGTATTCGCCACACGTCCCGCCTCCTCCTGCGCACGGCGGAGAGGACCGCTCACGCCCACGATGCTCTGAAAGGCGGGAAGCCGCGCCAAATCGTCTCGAAGCGCCGCTTCCACGCGCTCGAGACGGTCGGCTTCGAGCGCCCGGCGAACCAGAATGAGCAGGTGATCCATGTCCACGGGCTTGCTGATGAAGTCATAAGCCCCGTTCTTCATGGCCTCCACGGCGGTTTCCACCGAGCCGTAAGCCGTCAGGACAATCACGGGGACGGTCGGCCATCGGGCACGGGAGGCGCCCAGCAATTCAAGACCCGAGTAGACGGGCATTTTGAGGTCGAAAACGGCGAGATCGTACCCGCCTTCCTCGACCCGCTCCATCGCCTGCCGGCCGTCCGCCGCTTGAACCACGCTAAAATTTTCCCGCTCAAACGACTCCGCAAGCACATGGCGGAGGCTTGCCCGGTCTTCCGCGAGGAAAATGCGCATCTCAGCCGCCCACCTGATCGCGAAGTTTCTTAAGGGCGGTTTCAACGTCGGAAAGTTCGTTTTCGGTCCGCCGCAGCTTCGCCTTCAGGTCGGACTGCACCTCGTTGGGATTCGCCAGGCCTTCCCGCGCCATCTCGTTGAGAAGCATGGTCAGGCTGTAGGTGCCCTGTAACGCCTTCAGTCTCCCCTCCAGGTCCTGCTTCTGCGCCAGCAGATCCCGGCGCTTCTTTTCCAGCGCGTCCAATCGCGCCTGCAATTTGAGCTGGCCCGCCGTCGGAACCTTCGAAAGTTCGAGAAGCAGATCGAAATCCCGGTCCCAGGCCATGGCTTCCGAGGAAGGGATTTCGGTCTCGGCGGAGGAGGTCCGCCCGGTCTGTCCGGACGAATCCGCCTGAGCAGAACCGGGAAGGCTGACCGAGGCGAGAGCGATCGCGACAAGACCCCATGCGAGACTCTTCATCATGTTCCTATTATATAGCAACCCTCCCCGAAGCGTAGGCAAGGGGCGCCCGGGGACCTGTCCCGCCTTTCCGCTCTGTTCACCTTCGGGCGGGGAATGTTATACTGGCGTTCTTCGGCGAGGCTTGTCCTTTCCGATTTGTGGGGTTTGAGCCCTGTGCAACGTGCCCTGCGAACCCCGCCAGGCCCGGAAGGGAGCAACGGTAAGCAGCAAGCATGTGTGCCGCAGGTCACTTGAACCCCATCCTTATTTTTGGGGCGGCTTGCGCCGGATCATCCTGTCCAGCCGGGCATGCCTGCGGATCCGCGCGGCGACGGTTGCTACAGGGGGAGTTCGAACCCGATGGCTCACTTGGCGCTTGCGAGAAAATACCGTCCTCTCACTTTCGATCAGATCATCGGACAGGACGTTCTCGTCCGGACACTGAAAAACGCACTCGCCACAGGAAAAATCCACCCCGCTTATATCTTTTCCGGTATCAGGGGCGTGGGCAAAACAACGGCCGCAAGAATTTTCGCCAAGGGACTCAACTGCGCCAGGGGCGTTACGGCTGACCCGTGCCTGGAATGTCCGTCGTGCAAAGAGATTGCCTTGAGCACTTCCATGGACGTTCTGGAAATCGACGGTGCGACCCACACGAAAGCCGAGGAGGCGAGGGACCTGACGCAGGTGGCTCGCTATTCTCCAGCGAGAGACCGGTTCCGCGTTTTCCTGATCGACGAAGTACACATGCTGTCCAAGCCGGCCTTCAACGCCCTTCTGAAAACGCTCGAAGAGCCGCCTTCGCACGTCGTGTTCCTTCTGGCCACCACCGAGCCGGACAAGATCCCCGAAACCATTCACAGCCGGGCGCAGCACTTTCAGTTCCGGCGGGTACCGCCCGCCCTGGTGTCCCGCTACCTTCAGAAGGTGGCGGACGAGGAGGGCATTACACTCGAACCGGCGGCGCGAGACCTTGTGGCCCACTGCGGCGAGGGCTCGGTCCGGGACAGCCTCACCCTGCTGGACCGCCTCCTGGCCTATTCGGGGGGAGAGATCACGGAGGAACTGGCTTCGGATGTCCTCGGGGCCGCCGGCCGTGAAAGCCTTTTCGCCTTCTGCGACACCCTCGCCGATGAAGATGTCCCGGCCGTCCTGAACCGCATTGATGAGCTCTTCGACAAGGGCCAGGACCTGAAAAGGTTCCTCTTCGATCTGGGGAACCATGTCCGCCGGCTTCTCCGGGAGCGTTTGGCCCCGGGAGTCTCCGGAGGGGGAGACGAGCCCGCCGAAACCGCTGAACGTTACCGCGCCCAGGCCTCGCGCTTCAGTCCGGAAGAACTCATGCGGCTCATGGATCTCCTGGCCGGCACGCAACAGAAGATCCGGAGCGCGCCGGACCCGCAGGCCCTCTTCGAGCTTCAACTCGTCAAGGCCGCCTGTCTCCCAAGGATCGTTCCTCTGGAAGTTCTTTTGGGCGGTGATCCAGACGCCGGCGCCGGCGCGCCTCCCGCTCCGTCCGGAGCCTCGTCTCCGCCCAGGCCTCGGGAAGCAGACCGCGCAGCGGAACCGCCCGTCCAATCCCCTCCGGCCCCTGAAAAGATGAGGGAGCGGGCAGACCCTGCGCCGCAGGCCGGCGAATCCCCAGAACGAATTGAGAACTTCCGGCGGATTTCAGGTGAAGCGCTGGCGCTGGCCCGACCGGCCTTGACCGGAGCCAGAATCTTCGTGGACGAAGAAGGTGTGCTTCACGTCGTGTGCCACAACGGCTCCGCCACCGGGCACACTTATCTTTCGGGACCGGAGCGGATCGCCGTTCTAAAAAAGGCCGCGCTTGAAGCCGGCCTGTCCGGCCGGGTTGTGGTCGAACGGGACGACTCCGAAGCGCCCCTCGGCTTTTCACCGGAAGTCCGGGAGCAGGAACCGGACCCGGTTCAAGAGGACGAAACCATACGCAACGTCGTAAAAGTGCTCGGCGGCCGGGTGTTAAAGGTCACTCCCCTGGCTTCCGAAGACTCGGCCGGAGAGGATAACGATGCCGAACATGAATAAGCTTCTCAAGCAGGCTCAGAAGATGCAGGAACAGGTCCAGCAGCAAATGGACAACCTGGTGGTGGAAACCACGGCGGGAGGCGGCATGGTGACTGTCAGCATGGACGGTCACAAGCACCTGCGCTCACTCAAGCTGGATCCGGGCCTCCTGACGGATCTGGACCAGGAAATGCTCGAAGATCTGGTCGTCGCCGCGGTAAACGAGGCCACGGACAAGGTGGACGAAGAGCTGCAGGGAAGGATGGGCGGCATGATGGGCGGCTTGGGCCTTCCGGGCTTTTGACGCGCCCATGACTTCCGGAAAGTCCCTTCCCGCACCTCTGGCCCGGTGCCTCTCCGAACTCGAAAAGCTTCCCGGCGTCGGAAAGAAGTCGGCGCTTCGGATGCTTTACCACTTGCTGTCCGGGGGGCAGGAGGCTTTCACAGCCCTCGCCGGGGCCCTGGAAGAGGTGCCCAGGACCGTGGGGCGGTGCAATATCTGCCGCGCTTACCTCGAAAGCGACAGGCCTTGCCCGTATTGTGACGACTCCTCCCGGGACGCGTCGATCCTCTGCGTGGTGGAGTCACCCGCGGATCTCTACCTGATCGAATCTACGGGTGAATATGCGGGCCTGTACCACGTACTTCACGGCCTGCTCTCTCCGGTGCGCGGATACCACTCGGAACAACTCGGCATCGACGCCCTGGCGCAGCGAGTTTCGGAAGGCGCCGTCCGGGAAGTCATCCTCGCCACGCCGCCCACCGCGGAGGGGGAGGCGACCGCCTCGTTCGTAGCCTCCGTTCTCGAGGGCAAGGCGGGGCGCGTGACCCGGATCGGATTTGGCCTTCCGGTGGGAAGCGATTTTTCCTACGTGGACTCGCAAACCCTTTCGCGGGCGCTCTCTGGGCGGAGAGATTTCCGGTAAACTCGACCCGGCGTCAACCGTCGCGGTTTGGAGCCGCCGGGCGGTCTTCCAGCCTTGTCCCATCAAGATTTCGCGGGGGGTTCGTATTGCGAAAGACCCCCATCATGTGCTATATGAATAAGGAACGAACGGAGGGAAACGCATGGGTGCGTCCGACCTCATCATGTATGAGGAAGAATTTCAGAACATTAAGGAAATCATCAGCAAGCTCCGGGTGGACGCCAATGCTAATGTGGTTTTCCTCGTTGACAAGAATGGGCAGCAGATCGCCGCGACGGGTGACGTGGAGAGCCTGGACACCACGTCTCTTGCGTCACTGACGGCAGGGAATGTGGCGGCCACGGACGGCCTCGCCAAGCTGATCGGAGAAAAAGAATTTTCAGTCCTTTTTCATGAGGGCGAAAAGGACAATATTCACATTTCTATCGTGGGTGGGAAAGTCATCCTCGTAGTCATCTTTGACGAGCGCTCCTCCCTGGGCCTGGTGAGGCTCCGGGTCAAACGCAGTTCGGAAGAGCTGAACCGGGTTTTCCAGCAGATCATGGAGAAAACGGAACGGGAGCGCGCGGCCGGCCAGGGGGCCTTCGAATCGCCCTTCGCCGAGATCACCGACGAGGATATCGATGCCTTGTTTAAAGACTGAACGGATGGTGCATGTCGTTTATTAACTATTCTTCACGCGAGATAAATTGCAAGATCGTCTATTATGGACCCGGCCTTTGCGGGAAGACGACCAACCTGCAATATATTTATGAGAAAACCAATCCGCAAGCCAAGGGTAAACTGATTTCCCTCGCTACCGAAACGGACCGGACGCTGTTTTTCGACTTCCTCCCGCTGGATCTCGGAACGGTACGCGGATTCAAAACCAGGTTTCATCTCTATACGGTTCCGGGCCAGGTCTTTTATGACGCCTCGCGAAAACTGATCCTCAAGGGCGTGGACGGCGTCGTCTTCGTCGCCGATTCCCAGGAACCAAGGATGGACGCAAACGTAGAGTCGCTGCGGAACCTTGTCAGCAACCTGCAGGAACACGGCTTCGAACTGAAAAACCTCCCCTACGTCTTGCAGCTCAATAAAAGGGATCTGCCCACCGCCGTGCCCGCCGAGTCCATGCTCAAGGCGCTCCAGTTTAAGAGCGAGCCTCATTTCGAGGCAGTGGCTGTCAAAGGGATCGGGGTGTTTGATACGCTTAAGGCCTGCGCCAAGCAAGTACTGATCGAATTGAGCCGCCGCTAACTCCTTCTTTTGTTTCGGTGTTTCCTTCAAAATCCACTTTCAACGAGGCGCCAGCGATGATGTCGCCACCGGTACAAGCGGACGCGCCCGTCAATGCCCGCAACCCGCACCGCCCAGCCTGTAGAGGCACTTTCCCGGATGTAGAGGGTTCCCGGGGTGGCTTTGGCAAGGGGGGTGAAAGAAAGCGTCCGCCCTTGTCCGAACCGGACCCCCCGCTCATCTTTCAGAGGACGGCCGGAGGGATCCCGGTCGACGTCGGACGGAAGTCCGATCCTTACTGACCCGGTTTTCAGCTCGATCCAGGAACTGATGGGACCATCCATCCCCGTCCGAATGTCCCGGGCGCGAAGTCCGTCGCCGTCTCCATCCCGGTACATACGGGCATAGACCCCGTTGGGCCTTGTGGAGAAACGGATGCCCACGCTTTCTCTATCGACAATCGCATGCGAGCGCGCCCGCGACACGAGAGCTCTCGCCTTCATGAGCAGGGCGCCGGCTTCCTCCTGATCTTTGATGCGCCGCATGGCGCCAATACCCAATCCCAGTGCAAGTCCAAGCACGGCCAGCACGGAGAGGACTTCCAACAGGCCGGCTCCCTTTTCAGGGGAGATGCCGTTCCGGGGAGCTCCTTTCCGTTCAATGAATGTAGGTGTTCTCAACCTCTCCTCCACCGGTTCATATTCGGGATGAACGGCGTCCGGGAACCCAGTCAGGCCCCCGGACGCCTCGGGGCAACGCTACAGCGTGACAAGGGGGCGGAGCTTGGCCATTGTTTTTTGACCAATGCCCCGGACATTGCGAAGTTCGTCTACGCTCTTGAAGCCCTTGTGGCTCTCACGGTATTTGATGATCCGCTGCGCCACCTTGGGACCGATCCTAGGCAAGGTTTCCAGATCCTTTTCGGTGGCTTTGTTCAGATGCACCTTGGCGTGGTTCTGGGAAGATTTGGCTTGGGGCGCTCCCTTCGCCGGCGAAGCGGCGTTCAATGCCGCAGAGGGGAGGGCGAACCCTGCCAGGACGAAAAGCAGTGCAGCGGTCAGTGACATCACAACTCCAGCCTTTTTCATTGTTTCCTCCTTGCATGAAGTTCATAACGGTTGAATTGACGGCGGGTCGGCCGTTTACCGGATTCATCTTTTTGTTTCCCGACGAAAGCCCGAACCGTTCTCTTCGCACCTCCTTTCTTCTTCGCCGGTCCAGGCTTGCCTCAGATAAGCGCACGTCCCGTGCCAAACCGTCCTCGAAGCCGTATGTCGTGTCCTGTCAACCTGTTATGACTGGATGCCGCCCCACATGGCTGACCGGTGGAGCAATAGATCGTGCTGGGAAACAGCTAAGTTACGCTATTTCAACTTGATAGAGTGTCAACTAATTTTGACAAGGCCGGCCGGCTTACCCAAAAAGCGAGAAGGTCTCTAACTTATTGTCGCTGCTAAAGTTAACGGCAATTGAGGTGCCGGCCTCCTCGTTCCCCCCGGTCTTAAAGACCTGGCAGCGCATTTGCCGGATAGGAGGCAGGAGGTATGACATGAAGCAGTCAGCAATCGGTATCAAAGAATGGCCCGCCGGGGAGCGTCCCCGGGAACGGTGCCTGGCTCAGGGGCCTTCGGTCCTCAGTACGACAGAACTCATGGCGATCCTCTTTCGTACGGGGACACGCGGCAAGACGGCGCTCGATCTCGCCCGGGAAACTTTAGCAAGCCGTGGGACTTTGAGGGGCCTGTCCTCCTTGTCTCCCCAGGAGCTTGCTAGAATTGCGGGAATCGGTCGTGCACGCGCCGCGCAGCTCGCGGCCGCCATGGAGCTGGCCAGTCGGCTTGCAGACGAAGAGGTCCGGCTGGCCGAAACGTTGTCCGGCGCGCAGGACGCCTATCGCTTTCTTAAGCCCAGGCTCAGGGATCTCCCCCATGAGGTATTCGCCGTGATTTTCCTGAATCAGAAGCACGGAGTCCTTGCTTACCGGGAGCTGTTCCGGGGGACGGTCAACGCAAGTTCCGTCCATCCCCGGGAGGTGATCAAGGAGGTCTTGAAGGAAAACGCCGCCGCCGTCATATTCGCGCACAACCATCCTTCCGGCTTCACCAGCCCGAGCCCGGACGACATTCGCCTGACGGAAGATCTGGTCGCCCTGCTTCGCCATCTGGATGTGCGGGTGCTTGACCACTTGGTGGTGGGCGGCAACGGCTATTTCAGTTTCGCCCGGGAAGGATTGTTGTCCTGAATGCCTTGATTGGGCAGGGAATGAATGCGTGGCAGTGGGTCTACCCGACGCATGAGCACATCGCAGAAAAGGGGGCGGATTCCGCCCCCCTTATCCTCGAGATCACCATGCCAACGGTCACAGTCTCTTCATGGCGCGGCGAGCCGCCCCCACAGTTTCCTCCATGTGTTCACGCGTGTGAGCGGCGCTCACGAAGGCCGTCTCGTACTGGCTGGGACCCAGGTAGATTCCCTGGTCCAGCATCTCCCTGAAATACCGCCCGAACCGGTCCGTATTGCTTGCGGTGGCGGACCGGTAGTCCACAACCGGGCCTTCGGTAAAGAACACGGTAAACATGGAGCCGAGCCGATTCACTGCAGCCGGAACGCCCGCATCCTCCGCCGCCTTTGACAGCCCCTGGCAGAGGGCGGCTGTGGAGCGTTCCAGGCCAGCGTAGATATCGTCCCGCTTCGAGTCGAGCACCTTGAGCTGGGCCAAGCCGGCCGCCATGGCCAGCGGATTGCCTGACAAGGTGCCTGCCTGGTAGACAGGACCGGAGGGCGAGACCTTTTCCATGAGCGCCTTCTTGCCGCCGTAGGCGCCCACGGGGAAACCGCCCCCGATAATCGTTCCATAGGTCACAAGATCCGGAGTAACCCCCGACACCTCGACCATGCCGCCGAACGCCACCCTGAAGCCCGACATGACTTCATCGAAAATCAGGACAATCCCCGCTTCATCAGTGATGCGGCGGATGCCTTCGAGATACCCCGGCTTGGGGAGTATGGTCCCCATGTTGCCCGGGAGAGGCTCGACGATGAAGGCGGCGATTTCCCCTTGGTTCTCTTCCACCGTTTTCCCGAAAGCTTCCAGATCGTTATAGGGCACCACCAATGTGTCCTTCGCCAGGGAGGCGGGGACGCCGGGGCTGGAAGGCGTGCCAAAAGTCAGTGCGCCGCTCCCGGCCTCTACGAGCAGCGAATCGGCGTGGCCATGATAGCAGCCGGCGCATTTGACGATCTTGTCCCGGCCGGTGGCTCCGCGAGCCAGGCGCAGCGCCGACATGGTCGCTTCCGTTCCCGAATTGACCATCCGGACAACTTCGAGATGGGGAAGCCGGGCGCAAAGAAACTCCGCCATCTCGACTTCAACCCGCGTGGGCGCTCCGAAGGAGGTGCCGAGCGGCAGCATTTTCTCAACGGCCTCAACCACTTCGGGCGGATTATGTCCGAGGATCATGGGGCCCCAGGAGAGCGATGAACGGCGGGTTCCCTCCGACCGACTTGAAGGCCCTCACGGGGGAGTTCACCCCGCCCGGAATGACCTTTAATCCTCGCGCCATCAGATCTTGGCTGACGTCATGCTTCATGTTGTCCCCCCCGCCCGGAGTGGCCGGGCCGGTTTTTTGGGTCCCGAGTTCTCGGGCAGTGCCTGGGAAAAGGAGAGGCCGGGATGAAGCGCAGGGCATTTCATTCCCGGCCCCGGACAGCGGATTATTTCTTGCCGGAACCCTTGGAATCGGGTTCTTCGACAGGTGCTTTGTCCTCTGGGCCGGGTGGACCGAACCCGAGCTTTTCCCTCAGCCTGGCTTCTAGTTCGTTCATGATTTCGGGGTTGTCCAGCAGAAACTGGCGGGCGTTTTCCTTTCCCTGGCCGAGCCTTGTCTCCCCATAGGAATACCAGGTTCCCGCTTTGTCGACCATCTTATGCTCGACGCCCAGATCGATCAGATCGCCGGCCTTGGAAATCCCCTTGCCGTAGATGATGTCGAATTCCGCGAGTTTGAAGGGCGGCGCCACCTTGTTTTTCGCCACCTTGACCCGCACCCGGTTGCCGATGGCCTCGCCGCTTCCCAGCTGGATGCTGGCAATTCGGCGGATGTCCAGCCTGACGGATGCATAGAATTTGAGGGCCCGGCCGCCCGTCGTGGTTTCGGGATTCCCGAACATGACCCCGATCTTTTCTCGGATCTGGTTGATGAAGAGGATCGTGGTCTTGCTTTTGCTGACGATACCGGTCAACTTGCGGAGGGCCTGGGACATAAGGCGTGCCTGGAGGCCGACGAAGCTGTCGCCCATCTCCCCCTCCAGCTCCGCTTTCGGCACGAGAGCCGCAACCGAATCCACTACGATCAAGTCAATGGCGTTCGACCGCACAAGCGCCTCGGCGATTTCCAACGCCTGTTCGCCCGTGTCCGGCTGGCTGATGAGCAGGTTGTCAACCTTGACCCCCAGTTTCTCCGCGTACTCCGGATCCATGGCATGTTCCGCGTCGATAAATGCCGCCATCCCGTCCTTACGGTGAACCTCCGCAATAGCCTGAAGCGCCAGAGTGGTCTTGCCAGAAGCCTCGGGGCCGTAGACTTCCACGACCCGGCCGCGAGGGAATCCGCCCACCCCAAGCGCGTAATCAAGACTCAGGCTGCCCGTAGAGATGGCCGGTATTTTTTCTTTCGGGCCCTGCTGGCCCAGATTCATGATGGACCCTTTGCCGAACTGGCGTTCGATCTGGCCGATGGCCGCCTCGATCGCTTTTTTCCGTTCCTTGGAAATATCCATAGGGAGTACCTCCCTCCTTGGTTTCTTTCCGGCCTGTTTTTCCTGGTCCTTCCCATCATGGAGGGAAGAAGCCTACGCCGGAGCGATTTTGATTCCCGGAGAGGAGAGGGGAAATCCCTCGTTCTCCGGCACCCGGTGTCGGGCCGACCCGTCGGCAACGATGCTAAGGTTACTTTATATCAAGAATGGTGCCATCAATGCGAGACGGGAGGGGCAGCAGCCCCTCCCGCCGGAAATCGTTCGCGATTGTACGTCACACCTGCATTTCTTCGTGGCACAGCAGAAGAATAGCGGCCTTTTGCGCATGAAGCCGGTTTTCCGCCTCGTCAAAAACCACCGACTGCCAGGAATCCACCACTTCGGAGGTCACTTCTTCGCCCCGGTGGGCGGGCAGGCAGTGCATAAAGATGGCTTCCTTGTCGGCCAGAGCCATGACCTGAGCGTTCACCTGGTAAGGTTGGAAGATCTTTTTACGTTTCTCGGCTTCGGACTCTTGGCCCATAGAGGCCCACACGTCGGTGTAGACAGCGTCGGCGCCGCCAACCCCTTCCTTGAGGTCATGAACCACGGTGATTTCCGCACCGGTCGCCGCAGCGTCTTCTTGGGCGGCTTTCAAGACATCGGGAGCCGGGTCGAATCCCTCCGGGCAGACCACCCGGACGTTGACACCGGTCTTCGCCCCGATGTACATGAGCGAATGGGCCACGTTGTTTCCGTCGCCCACAAAGGCCAAGGTCCGTCCCTCCAGGGTCCCCTTCTTTTCCAGCAGCGTCAGGAAGTCCGCCAGGGCCTGGCACGGATGGAGCCGGTCCGAGAGCGCGTTGATGACGGGCACATGGGCGTACTCGGCGAGCTGGAGAATCGACCCGTGGCTGAACGTCCGCGCCATGATGACGTCGACCCAGCGTTCCAGGTTCCGGGCAACATCCGGGACGGTCTCGCGCTTCCCGAGTTGGATGTCGTTCGGTCCAAGGTAGATGGCGTGGCCGCCCATCTGTGTCATCCCTGCTTCGAAGGTCACCCGGGTGCGCAGGGAGGGTTTTTCAAACACCATGGCCAGCGTCTTGTGGCTCATGTGGTTCCTGTAATTTTCCGGGGTAGCCTTGACCTTCAGGGCCAGGTCGAAGATTTTCCGGATGTCTTGGGAACTCAGATCGTGGATTGAGACAAGGTCTTTGCCGAACATTCGGAACTCCTTTGACGCGAGGATTTCTTGTGGAAGATACGCGTGCCGGCGCCGCCCTTCAGCGCGTCCGAAAGGTGCTCGGCATCCGTCAAAAGGACGCTGCCCCCACGGCGCGCCAGAAACTGTGCGGCGGCCTCCACTTTCGGCCCCATGGAACCGGGTGGGAACTGGCCTTCCTTCTGATATTTGAGAACATCTTCCAACATCACTTCGTGCAGCGCTTTTTGATCGGGTTTCCCGAAATTGATGTACAGGCAGGGGACGGAGGTCAAAAAGATGAGTTCATCCACTTCCAGCTCGCACGCCAGCCCGGCAATGACGATGATCCCTGAGTCGTAGAGCGCCTTCAGCGCATTGGTGTACAGAACCCTTCGCGGCTTGGGAGACGGCACAACTTTCCGGTAGCCGCGCCCGCTGTCCTCTACCATGGGCCAGCGCTCTTCTTCCATCAGATGCTTGGCGCGGTAGGCGGTGTAGAAGGGGCCGATGGGCTTGGTGGGATTCTTAAAAGCGGGATCTTCGGCGTCCACTTCCACCAAGCTCAGCACCGATATGATGTCGCGCCGGATTTTCCGCCGATACAGTTCGTTGCCCAGGGACTTCTCGATGATGTAGCCCATGCTGCCTTGCGTCTCCGCCACGCAGACATCGAGGGGAAGAGGCGGGACTTTCGTCACCGCCTCCTCCACCCGGATGAGGTTCTGCCCAACCTGCGGTCCGTTGCCGTGAACCACCATGATGTTGTCGTAGGTCTCGAACAACGGAATAAGCGCACGGGACGCCGCCCGGGCATTTGCTTTCTGCTCGTGAATGGTTCCCTTTTCGTTGGCCTGGATCAGCGCATTTCCACCGAACGCCACCAGGCCGCGGCGAGAACTCATGCCGTCCTCACAAGAACTTCGCCAGCACGGAATCGAGGGTGGGCTGCCCGATCTCCTGGAGTTCGTACTGGACTCTGACGCTGGGCTTGTTGATCTTGATCAACTTGCCGAGGTCGATGGGGGTGGCGATGATCACGAGGTCGCAGTCGGACTTGTTGATGGTCTCTTCCAGATCACGCACCTGCTTTTCGCCGTATCCCATCGCCGGGAAGACGGTTAGGTCGATCTTTTCGCGCTTGATGATGTCGGACAGGTCCTTTTCGTCGTAAATGGGGATGCCTTCGGGATAGAGTTCCCCCGCGAGGGCGGCGGGATATCGGCGCCCGGGTTGACTTCCCGGATGCTTTCGCGCACGTCGGAGATGTCCTCCAGGTCGGCCGTGTCGATCTTGTTGATGACTACGGCGGCGGCCCTGCGGAGGTTCGTCTCACCGGGATGGTAGCTGACTTCGTGACCGGGGCGGTGCGGATCCACCACGACGATTTCGCAGTCGGAGCGGTAAAACGGCAAGTCGTTGTTGCCGCCGTCCCAGATGACGACGTCCGCCTCGCGCTCGGCTTCACGGAGAATGGCTTCGTAGTCTACACCGGCGTAGACCACCACGCCGTTGCGGATGTGAGGCTCGTATTCCTCGCGCTCTTCGATCGTGCATTTGTACTTGTCGAGGTCTTCCATCGTGGCAAAGCGCTGGACCTTCTGGGCCACCAGGTCGCCGTAGGGCATGGGATGGCGGATCGCCACCACGCGCTTGCCTGCGTTCCGGAAGATTTCGCACACGCGGCGCGTGGTCTGGCTTTTGCGAAGACGGTTAGGTCGATCTTTTCGCGCTTGATGATGTCGGACAGGTCCTTTTCGTCGTAAATGGGGATGCCTTCGGGATAGAGTTCCCCCGCGAGGGCGGCGGGATATCGGCGCCCGGCGATGTCCGGGATCTGGGTCGCCGTGAAGGCGACTACACGGTAGTCGGAGTTGCCGCGGAAGAAGACATTGAAATTATGGAAATCGCGTCCCGCGGCACCCATAATGAGCACGTTCTGGGCTTTCATGAAAGGTTCCTCCTTGGATGGATCTTGCCGTTGCACGTCTGCTACAACGAATGAAGCTGACAGGTTGCTGAAAGACTCTAATTAGGTCGCGTTGCCTGGTTTACGACCTCACATGCAAGGCGTCGCAACGACGTCGATGACGATGCGTATCGCCTTGTAACGACAACACAGAGGCGGGATTTTAATGCGGCGACCCTCCGGGAAAAAGGGATTTCGGGGCATCTGCTTCGTTCCGCCTCGTCGAAAGGGCGCCCGCCCCTCCTCGCTCGCCGGCACTCGCATTGGATTCGCAAGCCTCTTGCGCGCGGCCTATGCGAGCTCTTCAGCAGCCCGTTAAGTCTACCTGCTGTGGGCCGCGGGGGTCAAGGAGCGTCCACAGGGGCCCTCTTCGCACCCGGCCGGGCGATTGTCCCTTAAGCCACGGAAAAACAAGAGAATAGAAGGGACCCCTTCCTTGTGCAGCTCCAGCGCTCCTCTGGAGCAGGTGGGTGGCATCACCCACCTTCTCTCCGCTCTTGACACCCCGCCGGCGGTTTGCTTAAATACATTGGCCGAGCGGGAATAGCTCAGCTGGTAGAGCACAACCTTGCCAAGGTTGGGGTCGCGGGTTCGAATCCCGTTTCCCGCTCCAAAATTTTCCTGAGGAATCATCAAAGCCGCTGACGCGGCTTTTTTTGTCGTCTTTGCGGCGGCGGATCGCTTGGCGCCGGCGCCTTTCACTCTCTCTCGAGGAGACAAACCGTTTCGAGGTTATAGGTCTGGGGGAAAAGGTCGACGGGCTGGATCCGGGCCAGGCGGTATCCCTGCTGCCCCAGAATTCCGAGGTCCCGGTCAAGGGCGGGCAGGTTGCACGAAATATAAAGGATGCGCCGGGGGGAAAGGAACCGGATGTTTTGGACAACATCGCGCGCCCCCGTTCTCGGAGGGTCGAGCAGCAATGCGTCATACCGGTCGCTCTTCATGACCATCTTTGAGGTCCAGTCGGCCGCATCGCCCGGAACGTGACGGATGTTTTCTACTTCGGCTAGCCTCGCATTTTCTTTTGCATCCTCATGGGCGAAGGGGGAGGCTTCTACCGCCACCACCTCCTTGCAGGCGCGGGAAAGGGGCAGGGTGAAATTCCCGAGGCCGGCATACAGCTCCAGGAGCCTTTCGTGATGCGCGAGGCCGAGCCAGCTCACGGACAGCTCCACCAGGCGGCGATTCATGGCGTAATGGGCCTGCGTAAAGGACCGGACGTCCGCCCGCATTTCAAGATCTCTCCGAAATCCACCCAGCCCGGCTGGAAGGCCGTAGGTGGTCCAGGGACGGCCGGATCGCGCCAGGATGCGTTCCGGTGCGCCCGCCGGCGTGACGAGAACTCCATCCACTCCGGCTTTCAAGGCCGCTTCGCAGAGGGCTTCGGCTTCGCCGGCTCCCCCTCGGGCCAGCTGGAGGTGGAGCGCGTATTGCTCTGCGCCTTCCGAGCGCGCCAACGTCATTTCCGTCACGGAAAAGGCTTGGGGCGCTGACTTCAGGGCCTTTCTGAGTTCACCGTAGCGTTCGTTGTACGAGTCGTCGAAGAGCAGGCAGACGTCCAGGTTGACAACCTTGCGGCTCTCCTCCTGGTAGAATCCGATCCGAACGCCTCCCCCCGAGGGCTTCACATGAAAGGTCCCGCGGTGGCGGTAAGCCGTGGCGGGGTCAGCGGGAAGGGCCGGCAGGCGCTCCGCGCCTTCCAGGTGATGGCGAAGAACTTGCGTGACCAGGAGTTCTTTCTGCTTGAGTTGTTCATCGTATGAGGTGGACAGCCACTGGCAGCCGCCGCAGTGAGAAAAGAATTTGCAGCGAGGTTCCACGCGGTGGCTGGAGGGCTTGAGGACCGCTTCGACGGCCCCTTCTGCATAGCGGGACTTGATCCGCGTCAGCTTAACAAGCAGGGAGTCGCCCGGCACCGCCTTTGAAACGAATATCACCTTGCCGTCGGCCCGGCCGACGCCCTTGCCGCCCCACGCCAGGGAATCCACGTCAATCCTGGTGAGCGTCTTCGGCTTCTTACGTTCCGGCCGGCGTCCCGGCCGCGGTTTTTTACTGGGATTTCTATTCTTCATCAGCGATCCAATCTAGCACAGAGGCGGCTTGAACGTGAACCGGTCCCGGACGGCGGTATTTCAGGAGCGGCCGGGGAACGCACTCAATGATCCTTAAAAATAAGGAAGGGTCCCCCCAACCGTTTGGTTGGGAGGACTGCCAGCAAGGTAGGTTTTATCGTCTAGGTAGGTATTTTGCAAAGGCGGGCGGCCCGTTGAAGGGCCGGTCACATTCGGTGAGAACTAGTCTAGGCAGGTTTATCAGCATTGCTACATCCTCGCGGCGGTCAAGACGACTTGCTGCCCTTGTCCTTGGAACCACCGGATTCGCTTCTTCCGGCCTTCGAGGCGGAGGAGCTTCCTTTGCCGTAATCGGTCACATACCAGCCGGTTCCCTTGAACTGGATGGCCGGCGCCGAGATTCTTTTGTGGACCGCACCCCCGCACTGGGGGCAGACGGTCAAGAGCGGATCGCTCAGGCGCTGCAATTTTTCAAACCGTTTATGGCACGCATCACACTCGTATTCATATAGAGGCATTGGTGTTGGTTCCTCTCTTGCAATCGGGGAATAACTATAGTGCTTGCTCACCTCTCTGTCAAGAACAGGCCGGCCGGCCCCTTGAAAATCCCTGTCAAGACGCTCCGTTCCGGGTCATTTGCCCCTAACGGATCCTGCGACAGTGCAGGGACCGGTGACCCGGGCTTCCCGGCCCGATTTCCGGTCATACGAGAACGAAATGGACACGATCGTCCGCCCGGATTCCTCGAAAAATTTCCGGGCCGCCTCCGGCCATTCCACGACCACCAGGTCATGAGAGCCCAGCGCATCTTCCAGCCCAAGCGGTTCCAGATCCTCTCCGGGAGCCAGCCGGTAGAGGTCCACGTGAGTGATCCCTGCACAATGGAAAAGGCTTAACCAGACTGACGAGGTGTTCCATGTTAAGCAAAGATGTAGAGTTGACGCTTAATCTGGCTTTCCCGGAAGCCCGGGCCAAGGGTGGTTGTCTTTCCGGCGCCGAGATCGCCGCTCAGAAGGAGCAGCTCCCCGCCGTTCAACTGCCCGGCGACTCTCCGGGCCAAGCTTTCCGTGTCCGAGCGCCTCGCCAGCCGGACCACGGTGGCCTTCCTTTCCGGCGGGGGCATAGCGGATTCAGGATGCTTCAAGTGCCTGCTCCGACCGGAGCTTGCCCTCGACGAGAGGGAGAGCATCCGCCACCTCGCTCGCCAGCAGTCCGTAGCCCCCCAACCTAAGAAAGGCTTCATCCGCAGCCGCCCCATGCCACCACGCACCGAGTGAAGCCGCCTCGAATGCCTGCTCTCCGCGGGCCAGGAGGGCGGCAATCACCCCTGTCAAGGCGTCCCCCATGCCTGGGGCCGCCATGTGCGCCCCACCCGACAGGTTGATTCTCCATGGCCGGTCCGGCGCACACACCAGAGTCCGGTACCCTTTCAGCAGAAGAACCGCTTCCCATGCCAATGCGCGATCCGGAGCAAGGGCGTACCGGGTCTCCAGGACCTCGGAAGGCGTGGCACCCACCAGCCGGCCCAGTTCCCCGGGGTGGGGCGTGAGGACTCTGGGGGCGGCGTGACCGGCCGCACAGTCCGGTTCTTCCGAAAGCGCGTTGAGCGCATCCGCATCCACCACGGTGGGGACAGGCAGTTCGGCGTAGAGCTGACGGGCGAGGGCGGCGGTTTCCGGGACGCGTCCGAGACCGGGGCCCAGCCCAACCGCATCCACTTCCTTAGAAAAATCCAGCACCGGAGAAAGCGCGTACATGGAAGCCGTTCCTTCTGCGGTGGCCGGAAGGGGCAGGGTCATGCTTTCGGGCAGGACCTGGGCCGTCATGGAAAGAGCTGGTTCGGGGACGGCGACCGTCACGAGACCCGCGCCAGCCCGGAGCGCGGCCCTGGCGGCCAACACCGCCGCCCCGGATTTCCCCACGCTGCCCGCCACCAGCAGCACCTTGCCCTGACTGCCTTTGTGGGCCCCGGGCCGCCGGGGCTTAAAGAAGCGGCGCGCCCAGTTCCTGTCCAGCGCGGCCGCGGCGGGCAGGGTCCCGCTCGCCGCGGCGGTGGGAATGCCGATGTCTTTTACCAACACCTCTCCGCAATAGGCGGCGCCCTCGGGCGTGAAGAGAACAGGCTTCCCGAATCCAAGCGTGACGGTAAGATCCGCCCGTACGGCCGGCCCCTGGGGAACATATGCGTTTCCGGACAGCCCCGAGGGAATGTCGACGGCCGCGACACGCGCGGGCGCCCTGTTCAGGACATCGATCAGGCCGGAAAGGGAGCCCCTTACGGCGCCCTTCGTCCCCGTTCCGAGGAGGGCATCCACGACCAGCGAGCAGCGCGCGAGCGCTTGCTCGAGACGGGCGGCGCCTCCTTCGGAGCTGATGTCTTCAGGTTCGACGCCCGCTGACTTCAGCCGCTCCAACTGGATGGAAGCGTCCGGGGACAGCGTGCCCGCGGAAGCGGCCAAGAACACTTTCACGCGCCGGCCCTCACCGGAAAGCAGCCGGGCGACGGCCAGGCCGTCACCGCCGTTGTTCCCCTTGCCGCATACGACGGCCGTCGTTTCCTCGAGACATGATTCCATGTGTTCGGCTAGAGCGGACACCACCGCCCGCGCCGCGTTTTCCATGAGAGTCAAGGATGGAATCTCGAGGTCTTCGATCGCCCGCCGGTCAATTTCACGCATGCTGTCGGCGGTAAAGAGATCCATGGATATCCTCGCTTGCCGGGGCCGGAAGGGAGGCTGCCCCCGCGATTGTTCCGATCCGCTAAAACCCTCCGGCCATCAGTCGCCATTGAATGATTTTCAAATTGATTTCTCTCAGACGCTGCGTCAGGATGCGGCACAAAATAGAGAGAAACTGGTAAGCTGACTCCATGTCCACCGAAAGGATTTCATTCAAGACCTGCCGGCTAATGGTCAGGACGGTCGTGCCGTTGACGTGCGCGCTGGCGTCGGCGGAACGCGGCTCGTTGTCGATCAGGGCCATTTCGCCGAAAAAATCTCCCTTGTCAAGGATGGCCAGCGCCTCGTCCCCCACGCCAGGGATATGCTTCGAAATCCGGACCTTGCCGTCCAGGATAATGTAAAGGATGTCCCCTGCATCACCCTCCCGGAAGATGAGCTCGTTGGCGTTGTAAAGCTCCTCGCTGGAAAACGCTGCCAGGAGCCGAAGCTCTTTCGCTGAAAGCCCCCGCTCCTGGAGCAGCTTGAGCTTCCGGTCGAGATCGATGGAAATGGCCTTGGACTGGTCTGCCTGCCCCTTGTCGGCCGGCCGCGCTTCCTGGGCGCCCGGTTCATTAAAAAAGGTCTTCAGCAGGTTGTTTGCCTCTCGCGTTCTTCGGGCCAGAGACTTCCAGAAATTCCAGTAAAACTGGACGGCCACTTCCTTGCGCGTGTCAAAGAGCATCTCCAGATCGGAACGCTTGAGCACCAGCAGGTCCGTGTCGATCACAGCCTTGGCCTCCGCGCTCCGGGTGGAAGGGTCGATGAAATTCATCTCCCCAAAGAAATCGCCCTTTTTCATTTCAGCCAGCGGCTGGTCGCCGAACGGGGTTGTCTTCTGGACCCGCACCCGCCCTTTTTCAACCAGAAAAAGCTCGTCGGTGACATTCTTCTCGTCGAAAATCAGGTCGCCGGCCGCGGCATGCATCTCGCGCACCACCTTCGCCAGCCTGAAGACGCTTTCGTCGGAGAGATCGCCCACCAGCTCGAAGGCGCGCAGCCGGAGGGCCACGCTGAGAATGTCCTGTCTCTCTTTTTCTCCGATCGTGGGTTTGACAAGATCCTTCAGGTCCCGGATGGCCTCCCGGCCGAGAATGGCCTCCTTCTCCAGATCCAGGTATCGCACGCACTTGTTGAAGAGATCCAAGCGGGACTTGACCAAGTCGTTTCTGTCTGTCCGCGTTTTGACGTTCAGGCGGTCCAGGAGATACTTGAATTTTTCCTGCAGTTCGGGCGGCGATTCCAGGCCGGCGGCGTGGTGCAGAATCATGCCGTCGACGATGCTGTTCAGCGCGGCCCGGTAGTTCTTGAGATAGAACAGGGCGCGCCCCAGCAAGGCATGCGCTTCGGCTTCAAAGGGATCGATGGCGAGAATGCTTCGAAGCTCCCGGATGCAGGAGGCGAAATCGTTATTGCGGTAATGGGCGCGGGCCATACCCATGCGGGCGCTGCGGTTTTCCGGGTTATTGAGCACAGAAAGACGGAGGCATTCGATGGAGCGGTCTTCCCGCCCCTGGGCCTCGAAGATGCCTCCCATGGATTCGAATTGAAAGGCAAGCCGGTCGCGGCGGGACCTCTCGCCTGCGAATTTGTCCATAAGGCTGCGGCGTTCTTCTTCTTCCCGCTCGTTTCGAAGGTTCCGCATCCGTCCGAGGTTAATCTTCAAGGCGAGGTTCTGAGGATAGAGTTTGATGGCCTTTTCATAGAGAGTAACCGCCTCTTCGAGACGGCCCTGTGTAGCGAACTGATCCGCGAGGGAGCAAAAATCCTCCACGGAAAGACCCACTCCCTCCTCGGTTTTTTGCTCGGTATCCCCACGCGACACGGTCCGCCTCCTTTTCTCATTCTATCGGTGCCGCATCCCCCCGTCAACGTAGCGGGGGTTTCTTTCGGGCGCTCAACCTCCGCGTGCCTTCAAACTCCATGCCTCTGGGGTTTTTTCTTGACAGCACGCTTTTTGCGCCGTAAGAATGACTACGTTCACTCACTGGAGGAAGGGGATGCGGAAACATCTGTGCGCGATCATTCTGGTCCTTGCGGGAGCGGCGGTTCCAGCCGCGGCGGCTCTGCGCCCCGTAGTGATCGTCCCCGTTCAAGGCTCCAGGCAGATCTGGCTGTCTGCACCTGGTTCCATCTCCCAAACCCATGCCGCCCGAAACGAATACCGCCTGTTCATCCAAACGTGGCGGCGCTTTTTTGGACACCCCCCTGATCTCCCTTCCATTATCAACGTTCCGGCGGAGGATGGCGAGGGTCAACCGGGCGCGCCGCTCTTTCATGCGCTTTGGAACGCCTCGTCTCCATCGCTCCCGGCCGGCGAACACCGCGCGGCTGAAGAAGCGTTCCGCGTGCTCGTCCTGGGGGAAACCGGACCCCGGACGGAAGCTCTGCGCCACACTCTGGCGCAAGGGCGGCTGCTGCCCGCGGCAGGTGCGGAAATGCTTTGGTATCTCTTTTTAAACCAGGAGGCGGCTGATTCTTCTGTTCTCCCCAGGCTCCTTCCACCCGGCCGTCGAGGCGGGAAGTTAATGAACGCTGTCCGGAGCGACGAGGGGAAGCGGCTGCTGCAAAACCGAATGGCGGTGTGGGTCCTCCAGCATGCGGCCGCTGCTCACCTGCTTCCAAAGACCGACGAAACGGATGCGCCGGCGGTGTGGGTCGTGGCCCGAGACCTCACCCCCGGCTCCTTCACGCTATGTAAGATCAAAATTCCGTCCTGGGCCGGCTCTCTGCGAGGCGAGGCCGCCGGGGACCTCCAGGGGTCAAAACTCCGCCTTTTGTCGCTCTTTACGGATGCGGAGGGGAATGCCCTCCTGAGCGGCGTGGGAACATTGACTCGCCCCAATCTTCTCTTTCCCGCGGCGTCTGCCACCCTCTGGCTGGTCCTGTGGAACCCCCCGGGCGCCAAAGAGTCCGGATACGGTCTCAGCTTGACATTCTGGAGCGAAGCGTCCCCACCCTTTACTGTTCTGAAATCCTCCGGCGGGCCGGAAAGCCGGAGCGTCCTGATCCAGGAAGCGCCCGGCATGGCCGGGTTCGATCTGTGGGGCCGCGGTTCAAAGGACCGGCATTTCCGCCGCCTCCCCCTGCCGTCCATACCCGACAGGGGCCCCGGAACGCATCTTTACCACTTCATGTTTGCTTCCAAAGACGGNNNNAATGAAGAGACCAGCAATACGCCATGATGCATCGTGTTTTTTCCGCAGATCTTAGGGGGATCGACGCCGTCGGCGTCGACGTTGAAGTTGACGTTCAGCCCGGGCTGCCTGCTTACTCCACCGTCGGGCTGCCGGACGCGGCGGTCAAGGAAAGCCGTGAGCGCGTCCGGGGAGCCGTTCTGAATTCCGGATTCCTCTTCCCTGCGGAACAGATCACCGTCAACCTCGCGCCGGCCGATCTGCGCAAGGAAGGCTCCCATCTTGACCTGCCCATCGCCTGCGCGCTCTTGGGAGCCACCGGACAGCTTTCCCACGCCGGCGGCCTGGGAAAGTTTCTCATGGCGGGCGAACTCGCACTCGGCGGCGCTCTTCGCGCGGTCCGGGGCATCCTGTCCATGGCGCTCCTGGCGAAGAAGACGGGAAAGACCCTGCTCTGCCCGCTGCCGAACGCTTTGGAGGCCGCCGTGGTGGACGGGTGCGAGGTTGTTCCGGTCAAGTCCCTCTCCCAATGCGTGCGGTTTTTAATAGGCGAGGAAGCCATTGAACCCTGTCCTCCGCGTTCCTACCGCGATCTGTTGCAGGCGCCTCCGTCCCGGATTGATTTCAGCGATGTCCGCGGGCAATCCCACGTCAAACGGGCACTGGAAGTGGCGGCCGCCGGCGGCCACAACGCGCTTCTGATGGGTCCCCCCGGTTCGGGGAAATCCATGCTGGCCAAGCGGTACCCCTCTATTCTCCCGCCCATGGCTTTCGAGGAGGCGCTGGAAACCACTCGCGTTCATTCTGTCCGGGGGGAAAACCGGGGCGGCGCCGGGGGCATCGTGGCGCTTCGCCCCTTCAGGGCGCCGCACCACACCATATCTTACGCCGGCATGATCGGCGGGGGGGCATCCGTGCTCCCAGGCGAGGTTTCACTGGCGCATAACGGCGTGCTCTTCCTGGACGAACTCACAGAGTTCAAGCGGGACGTCCTCGAAAGCCTCCGACAGCCGCTGGAGGATCGCCGCGTCACCATCACCCGCGCGAAAGAAACGCTGACCTATCCCGCCTCGTTCACCATGCTGGCTGCCAGCAATCCCTGCCCTTGCGGTTACCAGGGAGATACAACACGCCGGTGCCGGTGTACCCCACGCCAGATTGCCCGGTATCTCTCAAGAATTTCGGGGCCGCTTGTGGACCGGATGGACATTCAGATCGAAGTCTCCTCGGTTCCTCCCTCCACGCTGCGCCGCGCCCCCACAGGGGAAAGCTCCGCCGTGATCAAGCGGCGGGTCTGCGAAGCCCGGGAGAGGCAGTGGAGGCGATTCAACGGCAGCGGCGTTCACTGCAATGCCCAGATGGATGAAAAGCTGGTGGACACGCACTGCCGCCTGGACTCCGAAGCAGAGTCCCTGCTTCTTTCCGCCATGCAAAACCTCGGGATCACCGCCCGAGGACACCACAGGATTCTGAAGGTCGCCCGCACCATCGCCGACCTGGAAAGGGCGGACGCCGTCTCGCCCGCTCACGTCGCAGAAGCGATTCAGTACCGCACGTTTGACAAGAAGCTTTTTGCCAATTAGGGGGTGAACCTCTACAGCGAGGCCTCCGAAGAGTTTCCGGAGGCTTCCGGGCGACCTAAAGCACCCTCCCGTCCGGCCTCCCGGTATTCCCGTTCCAACTCTTCCAGGTGGTACCTGTCCAGGCCGGTATCTTCCAGGAAGCGGTCGCGGAGGGATTCCTCCCCGCTCTCCAGGATCCTCGGAAGCAGGTTGTTGAGATATTCCGTCTCCTGCTGGACCTGCACCAAGGCCTTCTGAAACGCCTCTTCGGGTATGGCGCCCTGCCATTCTTTCGTCAACGCCCCCGTGACTTCCTGGCGAAGAATCACCACGTGCCGGGCGTTGGAGAGGTTAAAATAGAAGCGGCGCAAGCGCTGTCGAATGCCCTCGTAAAGTCTTTGGTGGAGGGATTCTCTCCGGGTAAGTCGGGCGATGTCGCCGGCGATTTCCGTAAGGGTTCTTTCTCCATTTTCCGCCCGCTCCAGTCCGGCATTGAGCGCCTCAACCTTTTCCTTTCCGAACCGGAGTGCATAGGGATTTTTCAGGACGGGCGCCACGATGAGCTGATAGAAGAGTCGGGGTTCGAGGGCGTCGAAGGCCCGCTTGTTGCCAAGCAGCGAGCGGAGTTTTTCCTCGGTCACGGAGGCGTTCTGCATAAAGGCCACCTGGCTCACCACCGCCTCGGCGTTGTCCAGCCGGTCGAAGACGGTAATTAACTCGGAAAAGACCTCGAACGCTTCAGTGTCTCCGGTTTCGGCTGTTCGTTCGTCCAAAAAGCGGCCCGTTTCCAGGAGGATCTCCTCAAATCCCACCAACTCGTGGTGCTGAATGGCCTGCTGCTTGATGCGCAGCAACCGGGTGACCTCCTTCGGCCCGATGACCTCGCGTGGGGGTTTGCTCGAAAGGAAGAGTCCTTCCAGGACTTCCCTCATCCCCGACAGGTGAGAAGAGACTTTCCCCGCAGCAGCCCGGCGCGAAACCGGCAAAAGACCATCAAGCGTGTCGAACAGCGACAAGGGCAGGTTGTGGCGGATCGCCAGGTTCCTCAGGGCGTTCAACCGGGCCAGCATGGCCTCATCAGGCGGCCGCTCCACGGCCTGCAGGAGAATGTCCTTGTACTCGTCCACGATGGGCCGGTTCCTTGGATCCTTGTAAAGGATATCGATGGCGATGCGCTTGCGCTGGTATTGCTGGACGCCGATCTCATCCGCGAGCTTGGCCGCAAGGTGTTCTTCCTCTTCCCCCCACTCGCCGTTCCTGGCGTATTGGCGAACCACGAAGTCGTGAAAACGCTCGTGCGGCTTGTGGGTCAGCCTCAGGAGGAGAAGCGTGGCTTCGGGTTCCGCGAGCTCCCTCAGAATTTCGGAGGAGAGCCCGGCGTCGTCCGACGCCCCCGGCCTGGAACTGCGCTTCAGAAGCCGGCCGAGAAGCTTGAGGAGTTCCTCCTGGGTCCGGCGCACGGAGAAGGGCCAAGGGGCGTAAACGAGGAAAAAATAGTTGCAGAGGGCGTTTCCGTTCAGGAAAAGATCCTCGTAGCCCTGGAAGCCGGCCACGTGGGGACTGAAGGCCAATTCTCCTCCGCTTCCCTGGTGGGCGCCGAAAAAGAGCAGGCGGTTGCGGACTTCCTTGTGGCCAAGATCATTGAGCGGCATCGGGGACCCGAACATGTACTCCGAAACGGCGCCGCCGGTCCCCGAAAAGGACACCCCCTCCATGTTCAACTTGAAATAGTGCCCCATGAGGAAAAAGGACACCCGTTCTCCCCGGTCGGTCTGCTCGGACTCGTAAAAATGCGTCGTCAGCAGTTTTCCGCCGGCGAGATTCGCATAATAGTCTACGTTGTCGGCGATCGTTCCGTGAAGACGGATATCCCTCAGCATCGTCTCTCCGTGACCCTATTGTATCAGAGTCGGGCGGAGGGACCGGTTTTGCCAGGATTGCTCCGGAGCGCACTCGCCCCGCACCCTTCACAGTAGGTAGGGCAATAGTTCACGGGGATGGCCGATCACAGATTCGGCCCCGGCGCCCAAGAGTTCGGCCGCATCCCGGAATCCCCACAGGGCGCCCACTGCAGTCATCCCGGCCGCTGAGGCGGTTTTCATGTCCGTTCCTGTGTCCCCCAGGTATAGAAAGGCGGATGCAGTAAGCCCGCTTTCGCGCACCATCTCCAGGGCTCCGGCCGGATCCGGCTTCTTCGGGAAGCCGTCGCGCGCCCCCCGAACCTCGAAAAAGCGCCATTTTGAAAGCAAGGTCTCTGCGGCCAGCCGCGTAAACTCTTCCGCTTTATTGGAGAGGATGGCCAGAAGAAACCCTCGCTCCGTCAGCGCATCCAGGAGCTCGGGAATGCCGGGATAGGGAACGGTCTTGTCGCGCCACCGGCATGCATATTCCCTTCCCAGCGCCTCAAAACAGCGCCGGCGGGTATGGGGGTCGCGGCTGCCGCGGGGGAGCGAACGGCGAACCAGCGCCTCTGCACCATCGCCGACGAGGATTTTGTAGTCTTCCACCGGATGGCCGGGAAAGCCCAGGGAGGCCAAGGCCGCATTCGTCGAATCCGCCAGATCCTCGAGCGAATCAAGCAAGGTGCCGTCCAGGTCGAAAAGTACCGCTTTGTAGGCCATCATGATCTCCAGAGTCCTTTCTCCGCTGTTAGTTTAACATTCTGCTGCAGGCGGCCGGAGGGGGCATCAAGCTCATTGCGAAGATCCCGGAACTTCCGGCCATGGTAAGCTTAAACAGGCTGATATTGGCAAGGAGACCGATCATGCACACTTTGATGAACATTCTTCACGGCGCATGGGCCGTGCTGGTGCCGTCCGTCTTTCTCCTGCTTGCGACGGTCTCCTGGGTGGCAACGGTCTTCCAGATCCCCGGGAACTGGATCATGCTCCTGTTGGCTTTTCTGTTCGGCTTGTATGAACATTTTCACGCCGTTGCATGGTGGGTGCTTCTCATCGGCCTGGTGATCTGCGGTGTGGGAGAAATCGTCGAATGGGGTACCGGCTACTTGGGGCCTCAGCGCATGGGCGGAAGCCGCCTTTCCGGCGTGGGCGCCATCCTGGGGTCTATTGTGGGCGCCTTGTTCGGCGCAGCTTTCGGATACGGCCTCGGCGCCATTCCGGGAACGATTCTAGGGGCCTTCGCCGGCGCCTTGATCGTAGAAATCATCCGATTCAAGTTGATGACCGGGGCCTTAAAGGCGGGATTCGGCGCCGCCGTGGGACGCGCCATGGGTCTTGCCGCCAAGCTCGGTTTGGGCGGCGCCTTTCTTGCGCTGCTCTATTTCAGGGTTTTGTATACCGCTTTTGCCCGATAGCGACGGCTTACGGAGTATCGGGCCGGGGCGCCCTGGCGAGCGCCGGGAATTCGGATCGCAGTTTCTCCAGCATCGGGTTGTTGGGGTAGATCTCCTGGGAGGTGGTGAAGGCGTCCAACCCTTCCTTTACTTTGCCTCCCGAAAGGTAGGCCTTTGCCAGGTAGGCGTACAGGAAGGGGCTGTTCGGCATGAACTTGATCGCCCGTTTAAAATAATCTGCGGCGCCCTCGTAATCTTTCTTGTCGTAACGGTCCAGCCCCTGGTTGAAGAGAAACGATGGATTCCGGCTCGCCACGCGACGGCCTTCCTCTTCCAGCCTTTCGGCGAGGGTATGGTTTCCCACCGCATTTGCCGCCTGCACGGCGTTTGTGTAAAAGGGAGGATACGAAGGATACATTTCCATTCCCTGCCGAAGCGTCTTCAGGTCCTCCCGCGCTTCGCCCTTTCGAAGCAGCACCACCGAAAGATTATTATAGATTTCCTTCATCCTGGGCTTTTCTTCAAGCAAGAACCTGAGCAGGCGCTCGGCATAGGCCGTATCTCCCTTCAGCATGCGTTCGACCGCCACATTATTGTAAAAATAGGCGACGGCTGAAGCATCGTCGATTGCCTCGAACCGGTAAAGACTTGGCGTTGCAGAGATCTGTCCCGAAAGATCCACCACCGCCTTGTACATTCCGGGACCGGCCCCCAACTCTCCCATGTCAAAGCCGATAGCCATGTGAGAAGAAACGAAGAACAGCCCGTCCCTTTCGAAGTATCCCCCCACATCACTCACGTAGACAAAATAAACCGGCACCTTGAGATAGCGGGCGATTCCGACGAAAAGGTTCGTATAGGCCAGACAGTTGCCCCTGCGGGACTCGAAGGCCTGGCATGCGGTGAGAGTGGTATCGGCGTCGTATTTGAAATTCAGATATCCCCTGTCGTGCATGAACCGTGTAATTCGCTGCACCCTTTCGAAGGCCGTCCCCCGCCTGCCCACGTCCTTGTCCACTTCAGCCCTGATCTCGTCATTCAGCGCAAAGGGATTTTCGAGGGTGAGCCCCGCGGATTGCGCCTGATTGAGAAGCTCGTCTGCCGTAAGCACCACCTGTTTGGGCGATTTCGGGACACAACCCAGCAGACACACGAGGGCAGCCGCCGGCAGCAACCGGACGAAACGCCTTGGCTGGCCGCTGAGGAGGCTGGAAAACATGGCTGGCTCCCTCCCTATCTCCTTAATACGACCAGAAGGGGGGAAAGTTTGTGCCGGCCGCTTCCCGGTCTAGGGCAACAGTCAACTCTTACCGAGCACGAAATGGAGGATAAACAACACGCTGCAGACGTAGGTGACGGCGTTGTTTTCGCGCCAGCGTCCGGAGAGAAGCTTCACCAGCGTGAAGGATACGAAACCGAAGGCAAGCCCTTCGGCGATGGAAAAGGTAAGGGGCATCATGATGATGGTCAGAAAAGCCGGAACGGCCTCCGTAAAGTCGGAAAATTTGATGTGGGTAATTTCTGAGGTCATAAGAACCCCCACCACGATCAGCGCGGGCGCCGTGGCCTGAGCGGGGATGAAACCCACCAGAGGGGCAAAGAGAAGCGCCGCCAGGAAGAGAACGCCGATAACGACGGCCGTGAGTCCCGTCTTGCCGCCCTCGGATACACCCGCCGCGCTTTCCACGTAGGAGGTGACCGTACTCGTTCCCATGAGGGCGCCGAACATGGTGCCCAGGGAGTCGGAAAAAAGGGCCTTTCCAATACGCGGCAAATCTCCCTTGTCATCGAGAAGGTTCGCTTTCCTTGCCACGCCGATCAGCGTCCCAATGTTGTCGAAGAGATCTACGAAAGTCAGAGTGAACAAGATAGTGATCAACCCGATGTGAAAGGCCGCCCGGATGTCCAGGTGGAAGGCGGTCCCGGCCAGATCCTGGAACGGATTGTGAAATGAGATGATCCCGGAAAGGCCGTGAGGAATGGGCGACACCCCCACCACCATGGCCAAGGCCGTGGTGATGAAAATGCCGAGGAGAAGCGCGCCCCTGACGCCCCTGGATACCAGGAATATGGTCACGACCAGCCCCGCAAT
>JARRNO010000011.1:0-23729 GCA_037384885.1 Acidobacteriota bacterium | reverse complement strand
GCCGGCGGCGCTAGAGGGGCTTGCGATTGAGGATCGACGGCCCTCGTTCTTCGCGCCGTATCTTCAAAAAAGCGGCGCGCCAGCTCGCCGGAAGGGATGTGCGGTTCTCGCGCGGGAAAACGGGAAGCGCCTGAGGAGGTCTCGTTCAGAGAACGGCGGGACTCCCAAAACAAAAACAGCCTGCCCGGGGTTCCGGGCAGGCTGTGTAGGCCGAGCGGGCGCTTTTTAGGTAGGATTGAGTCGAGGTGGGTTAGCCAACAGGTGGGTGGTTTTAAAGGCAGGTTCTCTGAATAGGTGGGAAACTTGTCGGATAGGAACCCGCTCGGCTTTTGTTGCCAAAAGGTATCGGTGAATGGTTGCTGCCAATCTCCTTTTTCTAATCGAAACCGCACAAACGGCCCCAGTTGTTTTCCCGTTCCGCCCGCTAACGCGGACCCGGGCGGGGCAAGTCGGAATTGCTTTACTAATGAAATAATAACTCTCTAACCTATTCATGTCAAGCCACTTACCGATCTCCTCCGGTCATGGAGGTTTCCCTTCGCCCCTCCCGGGCAACGGGCCTTATCCCTTGTCGAGACACTTGAATAACGATACGCGTCCGCCGGTAGAAAAGTTCTCCCGCCGCGTCTCCAATACCTGATCAGCTCCATCCGATGTTCTACATATGGAACACCCGGACGGCCCCTGATTATTTCCAGGGTGCTGCCGCAAGTTCAGGGGACTCTTCCCCCCTTCAGAGACTGCCTTCGGATTCCACGCCCCGTGATCCCTTGGTCCGCTTGTCGATCCAGCTGACGGCCAGTGCGGCGGCGGCGGCCAGGAAAAAGGCGGGTACGAGTTCATAAATGAACTGGACGAGGAAAGGCGTTTCCTTCCAAATGACGGTGACGAGGAACCCGGTCAACATTCCGGCCACCACTCCCTTCCGGGTCAGCCAGTCTGTCGTGAGCCCCAGGAGAAGAACGGGGCCGAATGCAGCCCCCAGGCCCGACCAGGCGAAGAGCACAAACCAGAAGACTACGCGGATGTTGGCCATGGCCACAAAGATGGCCGCAATCCCCAGAACAAGGACGGCGGCCCTGCCCGCCAACACGGACGCTTTACTGGTCTTAGCCAGCCCGAAAGCCTTTTCGAAGAGATCGCGGCTGACAGCCGACGCCGCCACGAGGAGTTGAGAAGACACGGTGGACATGATGGCGGAGAGGATGGCCGCGAGCATCACGCCCGCGACAAGAGGCGGAAGCATTTGCCGGGACAACAGGGGGAAGAGTTGCTCCGGATCTCCTCCCGGCGCCATGAGGGAAGGCATGAGGACCCGGCCGCCGAGCCCCAGAAGGCCCGCCCCGTAAAACACAAGCACGCCCCACACCATGGCGATGATCTGGGTCTGGTGGATTTTTTCCTCGCCGGAAGCCGCCATGTAGCGCGTCAGGACGTGCGGCTGTCCCGGATAGCCCAGCCCGATCCCCACCAGCCCCATCATGAACCCGAAAAAGGCGAAGCCCGTTCTTCCGCCGGAAAGTGTCACGAGCTTCGGGTTGACCTGCGCCACCTGGTGCATCATGGCGCTGTAGCCGCCAAGCTTGATAATGACGATGAGGGGCATGGCCACGAGGGCGAAGACGAGGATCAGCCCCTGGATGAAATCCGTCCAGCTCACCGCGCGGAATCCGCCCATCAGGGTATAGATGACGATGATGACTCCGCCGATGACCACGCCCTGTTTGTAGGGCAGGCCGATGATGGCTTCCATGGCCTTGCCCGTGGCGGTCATCTGGGCCGCCACGTACCCCCCCAGCGAAAGGAAAATGATGATGACGCCGATCAGCCGCATGACGTGAACAGGGTCGCCGAAGCGGTCTACAAAATAATCCGGAATGGTCAAAGAACCGGTCCGCGCCGCTTCCCGGCGGAGGCGGGGCGCCACCCAGTAAAGGTTGACCACGTAGCCGGCCAGGCAGCCGGGCGCGTACCACAGCGCCGACACGCCGAACTTGTAGGCCATGCCCACGGCGCCGAGCACCACCCATCCGCTCTCCGAGGCGGCGGTGGAAGAAATCGCCGTCACCCAGGAACCGAGCGAGCGCCCGGCCAGAAAGAAGTCTTCCGGGGACCGCGTAAGCCTGGAGGCCACGTAGCCGACGGCCAGGAGCACCAGAAGGTAAATGGCGACGATGACCACGATCACGGTGTTAGGACTCACGGCGCCTCCCCCGGAGGAACCAGATCACAGCCCCCAGAACGATCAGGGCGGGCACGACGATGAGAAACACGTTCGTGCTCCACGGAATCTGCGCCATGAAACCTCCCGATTGCCTGAAAATATTATCTTACCAGCCCGGCGGCGCGAAGGGCAATGGAGGGGCCGCGCGGCGGCCAGTGACGACGTGACTGAGTGATTAAGTGATTTGGTGATTAAGTGACTAGGTGATTAGGTGACTAGGTGATTAGGTGACTAGGTCCGCATCTCGCGGCCCCAAGGAGGCCGGCCGACCGTGGTCGGACGTTGGAGATGTGAATAGCATGCCGTCGCGGGTTCGGCCTTTGGCAAGCAAAGGCCGCTACAGCCGCGAGGGCGGCGACTTCCTAACGTCCTAACCTCCTAACTTCCTAACTTCCTCGCTCCCTTACAACCCCAACGGGAATCCCGCATAAAAGATAACGGCTGACGATTCACGATTAACTGCGCGCCGTCGCATCCGCGCCTCCAGAGGTTGAACGCTTTCTCCTCCTATCCTCACGTCCCCTGTGAACCAGGACTGCTGCCCGGCCATGGCGATTTCGCCGCCTATCCCGTGATAGACTGGCTGTCATATTTCTGGAGGCGCCATGCGCACCCGCTTTACCGCCGTTCTACTTGGTCTCGGATTCCTCGCAAGCGCTGCGCTTTCCGCTGCCGCCCCGCCTCCGGCGCCGTCGGGCGACGTCCCCATCTATCCCCTCGCCCAGGTCAAGCAGGGCCTTGAGGGGACAGGCTATACGGTTCTGGAGGGGCGGCGTCCCACGACCTTTTCACTGAAGGTCCAAGGCGTGCTTCAGAGAGGCGCCGGACTCTCCCCCATGATCGTTTGCCGCGTTTCAGGCGCGGGACTCGGACACATGGGCGTTCTCGAGGCCATGAGCGGCAGCCCGGTCTATGTCAAGGGCCGCCTCCTCGGGGCGGTCGCCTTCGCCTGGCCTTTCAGCAAGGAGTCGCTGTGCGGCGTCACGCCGGCTTCCGCGCTGGTCGCGCTCGGACGGGGAAAGATCCCCCCGGCGGCCTCCCCGGGCGCCGGCTCCATGAATCTGTCCCGCTTTCTCAAGCCACCCGGCCTGCCTGCCGGCCGGCCCGGAGGAAGCGCACAGGCGGCGGATTGGGAATCCCAGTCCAGGACCGACCTCTTCGAGACGCTGGACAAGAAGGGCTTTCGATGGAGCCTCTCCGCCGAATCGAAGCTGGGGAAGGGCGCTGCGGAGGGTTTGAACGGGCCTCCTCCCGCGCCGGGAGACATGGTGGCGGTTCAGCTCGTGTCCGGCGATGTGCAGTTCGCCGCCTTTGGAACGCTGGCTTGGGTGGATGGGAACCGCTTCGTCGCCTTCGGCCACCCCTTCCTGAACCTGGGCCGCATCGATCTTCCCGTAGCCAGGGCCGACGTGGTCGCACTTATTCCCAGCGTCATGCAGGGAATGAAGCTTTCCAACGCCCTGACGCCCATCGGCGCGGCCCGGATCGACGCCCAGTCGGGCGTCGCCGGTTTCCTCGGCGTCAAGGCCGATACGCTGCCCGTCACCATCCGCTGGACGGGAACGGACGGGCGCCTGCGCACCTTCCACTTCCAGGCGGCACGGAACCGCCTGCTCACGCCGGGTCTGGTCCAGGGAGCGATCGCCACCCTGGCGCAAAACCTCGAAGGCCTGACCACGCCGGGAACCGTCCTGCTGAAGGTCGCCGAAATTGCGCCTGAAGGACATGCCGCGGTGCACATGAACCCACAGGCTTTTTATGGCCACTCGGCCTTTTCAGATCTGGAAACCTACGTGAGCAACCTGATGGACTTGCTGATAAACAACCCCTACCAGCACATCCGCGTGAATTCCCTAACCCTCGACATCCAGGTCCACGCCGAGAATAGAGGGCACGAATTGGTTTCGGCGTGGGTGGACCGCGACTCGCTGGCCCCGGGCGACCCCCTGGTGGTGACCTGTACGCTGCGGCCTTCGCAGGCGCCCGCCCGCCGGGTCCGGTTTACGCTGAACACATCTCAATGGCCCACGGGGAAGGTGCAAGTATGGGTGGGAGATCCTTTGTCCCTGGAGGGCGCGGTCTCCAAGCACCGGGACAGCGCCCCGGACTCGGCCGCGGCGCTCCTCCGATTCCTGGCCCGGCTGCCGGATAACTCCCATCTCGCCGCCGCGGTCCTGGCGCCCGGATCCGGCCTGGCCGTGGGCAACCGCCGTCTTGGATCGCTACCACCTTCCACGCTTTCCCTGCTTGATACAACAGATCTGCAAACCCGTCAGGAGGCTGCCGGCGCGCGGCTCTTCGAGTTCCGAAAGGGGCCCCGAACCGGCCCGCTGAAGGGGCTGATGAAACTCACTGTGACCGTTAAAAAGAACGACGCCTGATCGAGCACTTCCAGTGCGCCGGCCTCCCCGGCCGGCCCCTAGACATGGGGGAACCGAATGCTTCACCTTGCATTGAGAAAAACAGCGCTGGCCGCCGGGATTCTGGCGGCGCTCCTGCCTCTGGCCCTCCGGGCCTCCCAGGCCCAGACGGCGCTTTCCGCCAGCCCGACTCTGTGGTCCGGCCAGTCGGACGGGGTGTCGGTGACGGAGGACGGGATCTTAAGGCCGGGGATCGCGTTCGGCAAGGGCGTCACCTTCCAACAGACGCCTCTCTGCATGCTCGCGATCAAGGGAAAGACCTCCATCGGGACCGGTCCTTCGGGAGACCTCCTGGAGGCCGGCGGAGAAAAAGCCACCATGGTCCACTCCTTTTCAGAACCCCTCGTTACCGCGCTGGCGCGGTCTGCGAACGGCGGGATCTTGGTGGGAACCTCTACGCCGGGGCATCTGTACCTCGTCGATCCCGGATCCAACAAGGTGAAGCTCCTCGCGAAATTCGACGCCCAGTACATTTGGGCGATTTCCGCCACGGCCGACGGCATTTTCGTGGCCACGGGCTCTCCGGGAAAGGTTTTCCTCCTCCACCCGGGCAAATCTCCTGAACTCTACACCGATCTCCAGAGCGAACACGTGAGGTCGCTCTACGAGTACCACGGCCGCCTCTGGGCGGGAACGAGCGGTCCTGCAGCCATTTACGAACTGGGAAAGACACCGGGGGCCGTCCTCGCCGCCTCCTTTTCCGAAGACGAGGTGGCCGCCATGGCCTCCTCAGGCGGGAAGCTCTACGCGGCGGTCAACAAGAAGCCGGACAGCGGCAACGGGAGCGATAAGAGTTCGAGCGGCGGGGCCGTCCTTTACGTGATGACTCAGTCCGGCGGCGCCAGGCCGCTGTACAGCTTTTCCGCGACCATCCTCTCCATGGCCCCCGCGGCCCAAGGCGTCTATATCGGCACGAAGGACGGCGCCCTCTTCCAACTGGACAAACACGGCCTCGTCCTGGCGGCGCGATGGCGAGACGCACCGGTCGCGGCGGTCTGCAGCGCCACGGGCGGCGCAGTGGAAGCGGCCGCCGCGTCCCCGGGAACGCTTTACCGGACTCGACCGGGAAAGGGCGGCTGGTATGTCTCCCCCGTCATCGACGCAGGAGGCGGCGCCCGGCTGGGCCGGGTCTTCCTTTCCGGAAGCGGACCGGTCCAACTGGAGGTGAGGGGCGGGAATTCCCCCAAGCCCGACCCCTTCTGGGCCGGATGGCGTCCGGCGGACGACGCTTCGAGTCTTTCCCATTTCCGGTATTTTCAATGGAAGCTCGTCTTCAAGGGCCCCGCAGGAAACGTCACCGGCGTCACGCTGGTGTACCGGCCCGAAAACAGGCCCCCCGTTTTCGAAAGCGCCGAGGTCAAGCCGCCCGGCGAAATCTATGTCAAGAACGCGTCCCAGATCGGAGACCGCCTGGTTCAGAACATTCACGACCAGGACCGGCCCTTCCCGTCGATCATGGAATCCAGGCCGACCCGGACGGGAGAGCAGATCTACTATCTGTACGGCTTTCGCATGATCACCTGGAAGGTGGAAGACCCGGACGGGGACCAGGTCCGCGTGCGCATCGAGTTCCGGCCTGAACGCTCCGGCCCCTGGATGACGCTTGCCAAGAACATCACCGACCCTTTTTACGTCTTCGACGCGCGGACTCTCCCGGACGGCACTTACCAAGTCAAGCTCGTGGCCGACGATGGTCTCTCCAACCCGGAAAGCCGCGAAAAATCAGCATCCCAGCTTATTCCCGCCTTCGTCGTGGACAATACCGCTCCTACCCTTCATTTTGATGCGGGCGGTGGACGGACGCTTGTGGTGAACGCCGCAGACAATACGGGAGTCCAGGCGCTTCGTTACAGCATGGATGGAAAACAGTGGACGCCGGTGGAAGCGGAAGAAGGACGCTTCGGCGCGAGACACGAAACCTTCCGCATTCCCCTGCCGGCAAGCGGTCCGCATTTTCTGGCCGTGGAAGCCGTTGACGCCTACGGAAACATGGCCGTCAAAGGCTATATCCAGGGAGCCGGCGCCCACAAGTAAGATTTCGAGCAACACGGGAGCACCCGATGGCGAAAGGCCCTCTCCACATTCTGGCCGCCGCGTTCGCCGTCCTCGGGTTCGCCATGGCGGCGCATGCGGGTGCCGCGCCCCTGCCTCCTTCGCTTCGGGACGCGCGGGCGAGCGCCGCCGCCCGCTTGTGCGGGCTCTACGCCGTTCCCCCTTCAAAGTGCGCCGCTCCCATCCTTATTCGCCTGGCCCCGTCGGGGGACAGGCTGCCCCCCTTCTGGCGCGGACTTCCATCCTACGCCGCGGGCGCCGCCGATCCGGAAGCCGGCCGCATCATCATCGTATTGCCACGCTGCGGCAACTTTCCCTACGGCGCACCCGGGCAAACGCTCGCCCACGAACTCTCCCATGTCTTGCTCTATCGCTCCCTCGGATACGAGCCGCCCCGATGGCTGGACGAGGGGCTCGCCATGCGGGCGGGCGGAAGCCTGGGGGCGGCACAGGACTGGTACCTCGCCCTCGCTCTTCCGCGGGCGGCTTCGGGACGTTACACCCTGGCCGATCTGACGCGCGGGTTCCGCGGCTCCTCGTTGGAGGTCCGCCGGTCCTACGCCCTGTCCAGGGCGTTTGTGGGTGATCTCTTTCCCAGGGACCGCGCCGTCACCCGTTTTGTTTTAACCGCCAGGCGCCTGGGCTCGGTGGACGCCGCTTTCAGATTTCAGTTCGGCGCGAGTCCGGAAGTCCTCTTTTCCCGCTGGGCCCGGCGGAAATCCGTCTTCCGCCAGTGGCTCCAGATCCTCGTCTCACAAGACCTGCTGTGGTTCCTCATCACCCTTCTTTTTCTCGCTGCGGCGGCGGCCGTGTTGTTGCGGCGCTTCAAGACGCGGAGGCTGAGGGCGGGCGGGGAAGACGTGCCCGATTGGTGGCGCGAGGAGAATGGAAATTAGAGCGTCCGGCAAGACCCGCGCGAAGGGCCGGCCCATATTGACAGGAAACCCCTAAAACCTGTATATTCTAGTTTTGTCTGTTGAGTGTTGACGCCTGTTTTGGAGGTGAGTGTTGTTAGCGATCAGGTTGAAAAGAATGGGCCAGACCCACCGGCCGTTTTATCGCATCGTGGTTTCCGACAGCCGGAAACGGCCGACCGGCAGGAACGTGGATGAAATCGGCACGTACAACCCGCTGCCGGATCCCTCGGAAATCAAGGTGAACCTGGAACGGGCCGATTACTGGCTGGCGCGCGGCGCCCGCCCCTCCGCCCAGGTGGCGAAGCTGATCGACCTTGCCCGGGCCTCTCAGCCCGAGGCCTGACGGCCCGGTCAGAGGCGGACCTTGCGCCATGCCCCTCACCGCTGTTGCGAGAATCGGAAAGCCCCGCGGCATCCGCGGTGAGGTTTGGATCGACTTTTACCGGTGGGATTTCGAAGCCCTGGAACCTGGCGGCGGCATCTGGGTATCATCATCGGAAGGTTCCCCCGAGTCCCACGAGATCGTTTCGTTTTTCCGTTACGACAAGGGGGCGGTCCTGAAACTCTCCGGTGTGGACACCGTGGAGCTCGCGAGCCTGCTGTCCGGCCGGGAAGTGCTTTTGGATGAATCGGAGGTCCCCCCTGAGCCGCCGGGAACTTTCGACGCGGAGGGGATTCGAGGATTCGCCGTCGTGGATACCCGCCGGGGCCGGATCGGAGAAGCGAGAGGCGCCCGGGACATCGGGCCTTACTGGATCCTCGATGCGGTCTCCGGGAATCGATCTTTCGAAATCCCGGCCGTGAAAGGCTTGGGCGTGGAAGTCAATCAAGAGGAATCTGTGATCCGGGTATCCCTTCCGGACGCGTACCCTGGAGTGGACGATGAGGATTGATATCCTGACCCTCTTCCCGGAGATGTTTACCGGGCCTTTCGACCATTCCATCATCAAACGCGCCCGGGAGGCGGGCATACTGGACTTGCGCACACACGATTTCCGCCGTTTCACAGACGACCGCCACGGCACCGTGGACGACAGCCCCTTCGGCGGGGGTCCCGGAATGGTCTTGAAGCCCGGGCCCGTTTTCCGGGCCGTCGAATGGCTCCGGGGCGAGCTGGGAGACAGCGTTCCCCTGGTTTACCTCAGTCCCAGAGGCCGGCGCTTTACGCAGGCCGAAGCCCGCGAATTGGCTTCAATGCCCGGGTTCATCCTCCTCAGCGGGCGGTATGAGGGCCTTGATCAGCGCGTGATCGACCACCTGGTGGACCGGGAACTTTCCATCGGAGACTACGTGCTCTCCGGCGGGGAACCGGCCGCCGTAGTCGTTGTAGATGCCGTGGCCCGTCTGCTTCCGGGCGCACTGGGCGACGATTCGTCCACCGAAGAAGAATCTTTCTCGGGAAACCTTCTCGAGTATCCACAGTACACACGCCCCGCCGAATTCAGGGGCTGGAAGGTCCCCGAAATTCTGCTTTCCGGCAACCACGAAGCCATCCGGCGGTGGCGTCGCGAACAATCCATTGACCTGACAAAAGCCAGGCGTCCCGACCTTCTGAACGGCCTGGAAGACGTTGGAGGTAGCAAATGACCAGCACGATGGAGTCCCTCGAATCCAAGGGCATGCGCTCGGATATCCCCCAGTTTCGCGCGGGAGACACGGTCCGGGTGCACGTCAAGGTCATCGAGGGCGACAAGGAACGGATCCAGGTTTTCACAGGGGTTGTCATCGCCCGCAAACACGGCGGGGCCCGAGAGACCATCACCGTCAGAAAGATCTCGGGCGGCATAGGCGTGGAGCGCATTTTCCCGCTTCACAGCCCCATCATCGACAAGGTCGAGGTGGCCCAGCGCAACCGCATCCGCCGCGCGAAGCTCTATTATCTCCGCGAACGACGGGGCAAAAAGGCACGCCTCGAAGAGCTGAGAAGAGACTAATCGGCGGGCTTGTTCGAACGCGTCCCGGCGGACCGCCGCCGAACTTTCCTTCAAGCGGCGGCGCTTTGTCTCCGGATAGTGCGGAGCCTCGCGTGGATGATCTCCTCACCCGGGAAAGACTGTTGTGGAGCCGCGGCCTGAGCAGGGTGGCGGGTGTGGACGAAGCCGGTCGCGGCGCCCTTTTCGGACCTGTGGTCGCCGCAGCCGTCGTCTTGAACCCGGAGGCGGACCTGTCGGGAATCCGGGATTCAAAGACCCTTTCGGAAAGCACCCGCGAGAGGCTTTTCGATCAGATCCTGTCCGGCGGTCATCTCTGCGCCACGGCTGGGGTGGACGCAGCGGTGATCGATGAAATCAACATTCTCGCGGCCACCCTTTCCGCGATGGCCTCCGCGGTCCTCGCACTTTCCGCTCCACCGGACTGGGTGCTTGTGGACGGGAACCAACTTCCTGCGTTACCATATCAAGCAGAAGCCGTTGTTCACGGAGACAGGGATGTTGCGTCGATCGCCGCCGCCTCCATTGTCGCCAAGGTGACACGGGACAGGATGATCCGCCGCCTCGCGACCGATTATCCTGAATACGGGCTGTCCCGGAACAAGGGCTACGGCACCCGGGCGCACCTGGAGGCGTTGAGGCGATTCGGCCCGACGCCCCTTCACCGGAGAAGTTTCAAGGGTGTTTTACGTTGAGGGAAGCCGCCCATGGCCATTGACCGCGTGAAAGCGCGCTCAAACGCTGACAAATACATTCGGGCGAACAAGATCCCCGAGGCCATTCGCGAGATCCAGAAGCTCGTGGAGGATAATCCGCGAGATATCAACACCCTCAACCAGCTGGGGAACCTGCATCTCCGCGTCGGCAACAAGTCCGCCGCCGTTCCCATCTTCATCAAGGTGGCGGAACTCTACAACAAGAACGGCTTTGCCACCAAGGCGGTCGCCTCCCTGAAAATCGCAGTCCGCGAAGACGCCAACAACCTCCGGGCGTGGGAGCTTCTTGCAGAATTATCGGAGCAGCAGGGCTTCATCAAGGAAGCCCGCATGGCTTATGAAAAGGTCGCCCAGCTCATTTCAGGAAGCTCGGAACTGGATCCGGTCATACGCATCCAGCGGAAGCTCATCGACCTCGATCCCGACAACCTGAGGGCTCAACTTCATCTCGGCGACCTTCTGATCCGGAAGGGGGAGAACCCCGAAGGGCTGAAATGCTACCTCAAGGCCGGGGAGCTTCTGCTCTCGCAGGAAAAGATCAAGGAGGCGGCCCGGGTCTACGAGAGGGCGCTGCAGCTGGATCCCGAAAACATCACGACCCTGGAAGGTGTTATCAAAAGCAGCCTCGCCTCGAACAATGTTTCCCAGGCGGAAACCCTCCTGGATAATCTCCTCGAACGCAGTCCCGACTCTGCCGATCTCAGCGCATTGAAGATCACGCTGCTTGCCGAAACGGGCAGGACCGACGAGGCGGAAGCGCTCTGCGCAGATCTTCTGGACGGCCGCCAGATCTCAGCCGGACTCGTGACCAAGGTCCTGAGCTTCTATATCCAGTGCCGCCGTTTCGAAGCCGCCGCCCAAAGCCTGGGACGCCTGGTGGAAGGCGGCGAATTCGAAGATCTGGACACGCTCCAGCTCTGCTTCGAGGAGGTCCTCAGCCAAGTGCCCGACCACTTGGCAACCCTGGAGGGCCTGGCGAAGCTTTACAGGAAGACGGGAAACGATTCCCAGCGGGTCAACACGCTCGCAAAGATCGTAGAAGTTGCTTCCGGTCAGAACGCCCTCGGCACTGCCAAGGGCGCCCTTGTGGAGCTCATCGAAGTCGAGCCGGAAAATCAGCAGTTTCAGGAAAAGCTCGAAATGATCGAGGGCCGGATCCGTGATGAGGGACAAGCGCCTTCAGCACCGGTGGATTCCGGGGTTTCTTTGGAACCGGAAGCCGTGGACATTACGGGAGAGGAAGCGATCGACGTGGAGATGGGTGACCTTGAGCTGACCGAGGTCACGCAGGGTGAATCCCACGACAACCTTGTCTCCCTGACCGAAGTGGAGCCGTCCGAAGCCGCCGGCGAGGAAGGGACCGTTCAAGAAGCGGACCTTGAAGAAGAAGAGGAGGCCGCAGCCGCCGATGCGCCCGAACCCAAGTCCGCCGTGATGACTTCCATGGATTCTGAAATGATCCGGGAAAATCTGGCCGAGGCCGAGGTTTTCTTGAAGTATGGATTGGTGGAAAAGGCGGTGGAAGAGCTCCAGGGCGTGCTGAAGAAAGTCCCGGACCACATTCAGGCCCACCAGAAACTGATCGCCATTTTCAAGAAACAGGACAAGAAGGACAAGGCCGTCCGCCAAGTCCTGAAGCTGGCCGGCATCTTTCGCGAACAGGGGGACGAAGAAACCTGCGAGCAGCTCCTGGAAGAAGCCCGGGGTATCGACCCCAACCACAAGGCGATTCAGGAATTCCAGAAACCGTCCATCTCTCTGGAAGAGGATCTGCGACGCCAGGCGGCCGAAATGGTTTCCAAACCGGCTCCGGCCCCCAATGTCCCCTCCATCGACCTGGAAAGCCTCACCGAAGCGGCGCCGCCGAAGATGGAACCGGTTCAGGCCGCCGGCGGGGCGGATCTGGAAATCGAGCTTGATGTTGACGTCGATGCGGATGAGTCGGCCGTTCTGGAAACTGAGCTTGAGGAGGCCGCCTCCGGGGGCGGCCCCACCGACGCCATGCTGGATTCCCAAGAAGAGGAACTGGAGGCCGTGGACGAACCTTCCCCGGTTGAAACCGGAGAAGAGCCGCTCCTCCAGTCGAGCCTGGATGGTGCCGGCGAGCCGGAGGGCGCCGGAACCGATTCCATGGAAGCACTTTCTCTCGACATCGCTCCCGGCGAGGTCGAATCGAGGAGCGAAGTTGCGACCCGCATCGAGGAAATTCAGTTCTACTTGAACCAGGAACTCTTCGGGGAGGCGAAACGCGGCGCCGACGCGCTGACGGTGGACTTTCCCGATGACCCTCGCGTCAATGACCTTCTCCAAGAAGTTGAAGCGGCGCTGTCCGGCGGGCAGCCCTTCAAAGCCCCGGAGGAAGAGATTCCCGAGCCGGCCGGCGCGCTGGAAGAGGAAGAGGAAGACGCCGGGTCATCCGATGAACTTGGAAGCAGCACCCACTTCAGGCTGGGATCCCAGGAACAGGCCGTCATAGAAGGTGACGCGCCTTCAGACGAATACTACGACCTCGCGGCGGAACTTGGAGCGGCGCTGGACAGCCTGGACGAGTCGGAAGAGCTTTTCCCGCCCGAAGAGAAATCCGCCGAAGAGATGTCCTTCCAGGAGATCTTCGACGAGTTCAAAAAGGGCGTGGAGTCGAAGGTGGGCGAAGAGGACTTTTCCACCCACTACAATCTCGGCATCGCCTACAAGGAAATGGACCTCATGGACGAGGCCATCGGCGAATTTCAAATCGCAGCGCGCTCCCCGGAATATTTCATGGAATGCTGCTCCATGCTCGGCCTGTGCTTCCGCCAGAAAGGCCTGTTCGACCTGTCCGAAAAATGGTATGAAAAGGGCCTTGAAGCGGAAGGCTTTCCGGAGGACGTCTACCTCGGCTTGAAATACGACTTTGCAGAAGCGCTGCAGGAACAAGGATACCCCGACCGCGCTGATGAACTCTTTCGTGAAATCTACGCCGCCAACGCAAACTACCGGGAAGTCAAAGACAAAATCAAGACCAACGCCAAGTAGGCCTTCCACCGTCTTGCCGTCGGCCCCTACATGCGGGAAATCACCCACTCGCGTGGTATACTTTTACAAGTTGGCGTTGAGGGGGCCAGGCTGTATCCGAGGCTTGCCGGAGGAGAGAATCGATCGCATGCGAACTCTATTGAAATTCCTGCCGCTCGCCCTTCTCCTCGTGTTCGCGGTCGCCTGCGGGAGAAAGGGAGATCCCTACCCCAGGAGTCAGGCCCACGGAGCCGTGAATGTGCAGAACCCCGTTAACCAGGGGCACCAAAAGGGAGGCTGATCCTTGGCGGAGCCCATTGAATTCTACAAAATGTCCGGGGCCGGAAACGATTTCATTCTCGGCGACAACCGCTCGGGACGCTGGCCCAGCAACGACCTCCCGGGGTTGGCGGCCCGCCTTTGCCGCCGCCGGCTTGGGATCGGCGCGGACGGGCTTCTCCTGCTTGAAAACTCCCCCCGGGCCAGCTTCAAGGTAGACATTTACAACAGCGACGGCTCCAGGGCGCGGATGTGCGGAAACGGGGCGCGTTGTGCCGCCCGCTTCGCCTTCCTCAAGGTCATCGCGGGAAAACACATGACCATGGAATTTCCAGCGGGTGTTTTGGAAGCCGAAATCCTCTCGGGAGACGATGTGCAGGTCACAATGCCGCTTCGCCTTGAGCCGCCTGTTCCAGCTTCTCTGGACATCCGGGGGAAAGCAATCAAAGGCTTTCGGGTCCATGCCGGAGTCCCCCATTTCATCTTGTTTGTCAGAGAAATGGAGGCCGCCCCCGTCTCAACGCTGGGGCCCCTCATCCGCAGCCACCCCTTTTTCGGTGAGGCGGGAACGAACGTGGATTTTCTGTCTTTGCGCGAAAGCGGCCCCACCGCGATCCGCACCTGGGAGCGTGGCGTGGAGGGCGAGACGCTCGCATGCGGAACGGGCGTAACGGCTGCCGCCTGGCTTCTCCAGGAGCGCTATGGGAAACGAGGCCCGCACCGGCTCCTGGTTCGATCGGGCAGCGTCCTCGAGGTTGGTCTGCCAGGGGCCGGGAATGGCTCGCGCGAGGTTTTTCTGAAGGGAGAGGCCCGGGTCGTGTACCGGGGTATTCTCAGCGGCGGCAGCATCCATTCCGAGCGTGAAGGAGGTTCACCTTAATGCTATACGGCAGAGTACTCTTCAATGGCGCTGTGCAGGAAGTCACTTGGCTGGAGGACGGAAAGCTCCGCTCGCTGGATGGCCGTGTCTTCGACGATTCCGAAGTCTCATTTCTGCCCCCCTGCCGTCCCACGAAAATCGTCTGCGTGGGAAGAAACTACGTCGCCCACGCGGCCGAACTGGGCAACGCCGTTCCAGAACGTCCGCTGCTCTTTCTGAAGCCGCCGTCCGCTCTTCTCGGCCACGGGGGCGTTATCCGGCGTCCTGGTGACTCCAGCCAGGTGGAGTACGAAGGGGAGATCGGGGTCGTCATGGCAAGGAGCTGCAAAGACATCGGTCCGGAAGATGACCCCATGTCCCTTGTGGCCGGGTTCACTGCGGTCAACGATGTCACGGCCCGGGACCTGCAGCGCCTGGACGTTCAGTTCACCCGCGCCAAGTCGTTCGACACCTTTTGTCCCGTCGGACCGTTCATCAATGACCGGATCGGCCTGGAAGCGCTCGAAGTTCAGACTTTTCATAACAACCGCAGGGTCCAGTCCGGCCGCTCCTCGGAAATGGCTTTCTCCATTCCCGACTTGATCCGGTATATTTCCCGTGTCATGACGCTCAATCCGGGGGATCTCATCGCCACCGGGACCCCTGCCGGCGTCGGCGCGCTTTCTCCGGGCGACGTCGTCGCCGTCGAAGCGGCCGGCGTCCGGCTTGAAAACCGAGTGGAGTGACCTTCCATGGCGTCCCGGCCTCTTCATCCGGCATTTTGGGAAGAACGCCTGACGAACTGGGACGCTCCGTGCGCCTTCCTTCAAGTATCGGGAGGGGTTGTAAGGCGGTGCATCGCGGCCGCGCAATGGCCCAGGGATTTCGAACTCCCCGAGGAAGACAGCCCCTTCGCGCCGGACGGCGCCGGCCGCAATCCGCACCGTGAACAATTGAGTTGGCGGCCCTTCCCCCTTTTCGGAGAGGGATGGTTCTGGGCTTTCAGGCTCCCGGGCGGCGGCTCCCCAAAACTAAGCGCTCTCGGAGATCTGGCCGACCGTCTCCCCTTTCCCGCCTTTGTCCTGAATGTGAAGGGCCGTCTAAAGCTTGCCAACGATCACTTTAGACGCCTCGCCGGCGCCCCGGCCGGCGGTAAGCCTGCGGTTTCGACCCGCTGGGAGGGGCTCCCCGAGGGGCTTCGCCAGGGGAATGCGGCCGAGATCCATCTTGAAGACGCTTTTGGATTTCGCTTCTCCGGTCCCGAAAGGACGGTGTTCGTCCCGGCGTACACCCCCTCCGGGCGCCCACCAGTCCTGGTGCTGGGCGGCATGCCCGACTGCGTGCCAGGCTTAGATGAACATTTCCAGCCCCCGGACGCCCTGCCCTATCGGAAAATCTATGAAGACCTTCCCGAGGGGCTCATTGTGCTGGATGCGGAGGGCTTGATTCAAAGCGCAAACAGCATTGTCTGCGAACGATCCGGCGTTTCCCTGGAGGACATGGCCGGGAAGCCCATTCTCCAGTTCTTTCCGGAGGAGCAGCATGCCACGCTGAAGACGGCCATTCAGAACTGCCTGAAGACAGGGCGTGTCATTCGCACGGAAGTGCTGTACCCGCATTCTGTCAGCGGGGATACCATCCGCGTGTTTCTGACCGTGACAAGAATGCCCGGCGAGGAAGGACCGCGGCTCTTGCTTCTCCTGGAGGACCGGACGCGTTGGAGGCTGCTGGAATCCCCGTCGCACGCTGCTGAAAAGCGTTACGAAAAACTCTTCCAATCCGCCCCCGACCTTATTTTCACCTGTCTTCTCGATGGAACGGTGCTTCTTTTCAACAAAAGGTGCGAGGAACTGCTTGGGTGGTCTCCCGCACTCGTCAAGGGCGGGCAAATCGGACAAGACGTCCCTAACCTGCCCCTCTCCCTCTTCACCGAGTGGCTGAGGAGGGTGGAACGGGCCGAGGCGTCCGTGGAGCCGGTACCGCTTCGCTCTCAATGCCGGTTGAAGGACGTCGCCGGTGTACTCCGGACCTTTCAGGTGCAGGTTGTCCCCTACCAAGACGACCTGGGCAGGCTGATCGGCATCACGATCCACCTCCATGACGAAACGGCCAACCGCCTGCTTCAGGAAAGGCTGGCCGAATCCCGCGAGCGGTTTCGCTCCCTCGTGAAAATTCCTCCGACGTCATATTTCAGCTCACACCGGCGCTCGAAGTGCTGTACGTGAACCCGGCCGCCCTCAACGTCCTGGGAATTTCCCCGGCTGAATGGGTGGGCCGGCCCATCAAGCTAGAGGCCTTTCTAGCCGCCGACCAACTCGCCCACGTGAAGGCCATGAGCGCACAGAAAATCCTGAAGGGCGGCCTCCAGGGAGAGACGCTCCGGTTCAGGAGACACGACGCCAGCCAATTCTGGGGCCAGCTGAGCCTGATCCCCATTCGCCACGGCCGCCGTATCCGTTCCCTGCTCGGCGTGCTCCGGGACGTGGATGATTTTTACAAGGCCCGCGAAGAACTGGAACGCCAGCATACGGAACTTGAGCAAACCATCAACCAGCTGGAAGAAGCCAGCCGGGTCCAGGAGCAGTTCGTGGCGAACGTGACGCACGAGCTTCGCACCCCCCTCACGACGATCCTGGTCACCTCGGAAGTGCTGGAACGCTACATGTCGGAAACCGCCACTCCGATCCAGCGCCGGCAGATGGACCTGATCCGGAAGAACGCCCGCATTCTCCTTGATCTGATCAACGACCTCCTGGACCTCGCCAAGCTCAAACACGGGAAGATCATGCCCCGCGAAAAGATCTTCTCGCTCGAGAAGTTCGTGGGAGACCTCAAGGACGTCATGGAGCCGCTATTCGCCCAGAAGTCTCTGGATTTCTCCGTGGTGATCGAGGACAACGTTCCGGCCAATCTCTCTACCGATCCCGACATGCTCCGGAAGGTCATCATCAACCTCCTGAGCAACGCCTACAAGTTCACCGAGGAAGGAAGCGTTTTGTTGGAGGTCCTTGCCGACGATTCGGAACTTCGTCTACGCGTCACCGACACCGGGACGGGAATCCAAAAGAAGGACCTCGCCCGGATTTTCGACGAGTTCCGGCAGGTGGACAGCTCGGACACCCGGCGGCAGGAAGGTACGGGGCTCGGTCTTTCCATCGTGGATCGTTTTGTCACCCTTCTCGGAGGGCGCGTGGACGTCTCATCCACGCCTATTTCCCCGAGGTACACTTAGGGCAGACGGCCCCCAGGGCCGCCCGCCTGACACCAAGGAGTCTTCCATGAAAATCGGAAATATCGAGGTTCGCTCGCTGACCGCGGGATCGCTCTACCTGGACGGCGGCGCCATGTTCGGCGTCGTGCCCCGGACGCTTTGGGAAAAGAAGCTCGCCCCCGACGACCGGAACCGGATCCCCCTCAACATGAATGTGCTGCTCGTCAAGGCCGGAGGAAAAAACATCCTTCTCGATACGGGCGCAGGCGACAAAGAGGACGAGAAGTTCGCCGACATGTACAGATTGAGCCGCAACCACCTGGAGGAATCGCTCGCGGAAGCAGATCTGAAACCGGGAGATATCGACATCGTGGTCAACACGCACCTCCATTTTGACCACGCGGGAGGCAACACCGTCCGGAGCGGGAACGGCACAATCGCACCGGCCTTTCCCAACGCCAAGTATCTCGTTCAACGCATCGAGTACGACGCCGCCGTGCATCCCCATGTCCGGAACAAGGCGTCCTATTTCGATTACAACTACAAGCCCCTCTTCGATGAGGGCCGGATGGAATTGCTGTCGGGCGAACGGGAAATCGCCCCGGGAGTCGCCGTGGTTCCGCTGCCGGGCCACACCAAGGGCCTTCAGGGCCTCATGATCGAATCGGGCGGCGAGAAAGGCCTGTACCTCACCGACTGCGTCCCAACCTCGCACCACGTCGCGCTGCCCTGGATCATGGGCTACGACCTTTACCCCATGGAAACGCTCGAAACCAAGAAGCGCATTCTTCCCAAACTGGCGCGGGAAAACTGGATCGTCTTCTTTGAACACGACCCCGTCGTGAAGGCCGCCCGCCTGGATGAATCCAAAACTATGAAATTTCACGTGGAGCCACTGGAAACATGAACCCGGGAGACGCGAAGAAGAGGGTGGTCGCCATCGAGGCGGAAAGCCGGGCCGAACCGGGGGAAGGCGGGTTTCTCACCCTGGTGCGCATGCATTACCGGAACCGTTACGAGGACGGCTCTCTGTCGAGGCCCTATGTTTATGAATACATTCATCGCCGGGGCTTCGATGCCGTGGCGATCGCCATTTTTCACGAGACGCAGGGACTTCCCATGATGGCGTATCGCCAAGGCATCCGGGTGCCCGTCTATTTTCGCAAAGCACTCCCCCTGACGTTGCCGGACGGCCGCGATTACCTTTTTACGCCGGAAGCTGTTGCGGGCAGCCTGGAACCCGTTGACCGGGGCGTGGAGGGGTTTTTGCGCCGGGTTGTGGATGAGGTGTGGGAAGAAGCGGGATTCCGGATCGTCCCTCAAGATGTCCTGCCCTTGGGCGGAGGCTTCTTTCCCTCGCACGGGCAGTCCTCCGAAAAGATTCACTTGTGCGCCGTGCGCGTCGACCCTGAAACTCGGGAAGCGGCTCCGGGGGATGGTTCCGTCAACGAGAGAGACGCGGGGCAGGCGAAGTTCCGGCCTGTTGCCGATATTCTTCTCGATTGCGCCCGCGGCGCCATCGAGGACCCCAAGATCGAAATCTTGTGCCGCAGGTTGTCCCTGAAGCTTCGCTATCTGCCCGAGCTGCGTCGCTATGCCGCAGGGGGCGATGGAAACGGGCCGGCGGAGTTCCTCCAGGCCCTCGAAGAAGGGGCGGGCTTCTCTTCCGGACGCTGACCCGCCGGGAAGCAGAAGAAGCCAGGCGGTGTTACCTGGTCGGGGGAACATCATGGCTCGAACGAGCAGCGGAAGAACAAGACCGGGGTACCTGACTCTCCTCGAATCGGGTGATCTCTTCCGGCGCGTGGGGCTGCTGATAAAGAAGCTCCAGGCCTGTAAAGTCTGTCCGCGACACTGCCGCGCCAACCGGATCCGGAACGGTCTGGGCGTGTGCGAAACAGGACGCTTCGCCGAGGTGGCTTCGTGGTGCCTGCACCGCGGTGAAGAGCCCTGCATCAGTGGAACGAAGGGTTCCGGAACGGTCTTTTTCGCACACTGCAACCTCAAGTGCATCTTCTGCCAGAACGCGCAGATTTCCCAGCTCGCCGCGCCGGGCAGGGGCGTGAAAACCCCCCGGCAGCTTGCCGACATCTATCTCGAGCTCCAGGAGATGGGCGCCCACAACATCAACTGGGTGAGCCCGGGGCACGTGGTGCCCCAAGCCTTGGAGGCGCTGGCCCTGGCCGCAAGAGACGGGCTCGGCATTCCCATCGTTTACAATTCGAACGGCTACGACGAACTGGACACCCTGGAACTGCTGGACGGCGTCGTGGACATCTACCTGCCCGACGTCAAATACGCGGACGACCGGGCCGCCGATTCCCTTTCCAACGCCCTGGGCTACGCCTACCAGGCCCGATCGGCCGTGAAGGAAATGTGGCGCCAGGTGGGGCCTCTTCAGTTGGATGATGACGGCGTGGCCCGGCATGGGCTGCTGGTCCGCCACCTGGTTCTGCCAAACAGGATGTCGCAAACGCGGGAAGTCATGCAGTTTCTCGCACGATCGCTCGGCCGCAGGGTGGCGGTCAGCCTTATGGCGCAGTATTACCCTACCTTCCAGGCGCCGGGCCATCCGTTTGTCGGGCGCTGTCTACAGGCATGGGAGTACGAGGAAGCGCTGGACGCCTTCGACGATTCCGGACTGACCGAGGGATACTTTCAACAGCCCGGTTCTTCCGACAGCTACCGTCCGGACTTCGAGAAGGAAGGTCATCCCTTCGAATAACGGCCGGCCTTTTCTGAGCCAAGCCTCATCAGGTTCCGCCGCTCTGGTCCACGTGAATTTTGACCATGCCCTCGCCGCCTCGCACCGTCACCTGGATGCGGCTCAGGCCGTGACCGGCTGGATATTTCCATGATTTCGACTGTCCGTTCTTCAAGGTGAGCTCGAGCCTGACAGACCCTCCGGCCTTTTTCACCTCAGACATCACCACTTTGGACTCTGCTGCGTCTTGGTTGTCGCCGGTAATCGTCACCGACACCGGCGCGGAGTCTTTCAGGGAGATCCAGGTGGTCATGTTCCCCGGGTTGAAATAGTCCCTCGCCGCCTTGTCTTTCTGTTCCACCCAGACAACCGCCAGGCCCTTTTCCGCCCGGATGACGAGCTCATCGACCATGAAAGATTTGGAAACATTGAGAGACGTATTGAATTCACGATCCCACATATCGCCCCGTCCTGTCAGCTCGGTGGGTTTAACACCGATGTTCTCCACCTGTTTACCGCTCCGGAAGGGAAGCACGAGGATCGTGGTTTTTCCCGCAATGAGATTCTTGACCACCACCTTGGCGGGTCTGCCTCCCTTCACCCCGACCCTGAGTTCCCCGCCGGGCGAAAGGCGGCGCCCCATGGGGGCCGTCCCCCGGACCGAGGTGCTCAGGCCCGGTTTTACAGATGCTGAAGCGGCTCTCCGCGGCCCGGGCGGAGGCTCCATCCGCTGATAATCCGCCGGGACGGTAAACACCGACTCGTCCACCGGCCCCGTGCGGATGTTTTTAACTTCCATCACCCGCGGGTACTTGCCGTGCGTGATGATCTTCACGGGAAACCCCAGGCCCTTCGCCACCCATTCGGTCATTAACTTGTGTCCCCCGCTGCTGATCACGATCTTCTCGCACGTTCTTCCGTCGATTTTCTCTTCTCCCACCTTGGCCGAGTCGTAGCGCGCGGCCGCCGCCCGGACCGCCTGGAACGGGTCGCCCGCAACGCTCCGGAGCTTGTCCGACGGCATTTCAAGGTAGCTCTTGTCTTTGGGGACCATCACCCGGGTCAGGTTGGCTTGCGTGTCCACAACCACTTGGATCACCTCATCGCCTTGCTTTTGCTCCCAGGCGTAACGGCTTCCCATGACGGTCAGCTTTCCTTTCGTGACGACGCCCTTCCGAGTCTGTACGAGATCCGCCGTAAATTGCGACGGAGCCCCTGCCCATACAGGCAGCGACACGAACGAAACGGCCATCAAAGCAAAAATCCATTTCCATGTCTTAAAACGTTTCATGAACCCCTCCCCTTTTCATAGCGGGCGCCGGCGGAAGATTCGGGACGCGTGAGCGAGGTGCTGCCGGTGGCGGATGCCTGACGCTTTCGCTTGCGGGCGCCGGTGCGCGCATATCAAGGCACTCCAGCTTACTGTCTTATACCAATGATTATATGCCTCCGGAGGCGAATGTCATCCCCGGCATGAAAAGCAAAGGGGCTGGGAACCACGGAGATAAAGAGGCAGCCGCCGGATGGGCTTCGCGCAGTTAGCCGTTAGTGTTCATGCGGGAATGCCTCCGAGGAACGAATCCCGCAACGGCAAGCTTTTCGCATTTTTGCCTGCGAAGGCACGCCTTCGCTACGTCTTACGGCTCACGGCTCACGGTTCACTGGCCGCTGTGCGGCCAGTGCCCCCGTCTGCCGTCATCCGTCCGCCGTCGGGCCGCCAGGCCCACTCACAGACGCAGGGTTATCCGCCGCTGCAGCCGGTAGCAAACGAAGAACCACGGGCCGCCCGGGGGTCCCGCCGGTGATCGACGCGAAGCGGCGGAGGAACCCGCGGATGGAAGGAAGGCGACCGAGGCCGACGCAGGCGTAGTTGGAGACTACGTCGAGGATGGGCGAGGGAGCATGACGCCGCAGACGCGGATTTATCCGCCGCTGCAGCCGATCCCCGGCGGGACCCCCGGGCTAGAAACTCCACATGACAGAAACCCTGTAAGAGCGAGGATAAGCAGGTGTGTAGTAATTCGTGGCGCCGTTGGTTATGCCCCTGGACACGTAGGAACGATCCAGAAGATTGTCCGCTGACGCCTGCAGCGTCAGCGCGTGGTACTGCCACCGCGCGGAAAGGTTCACCACCGTGTAGCCCGGGATTCCGGGCTGGACGTTGGCCAGATCGTTATCCAGACGTTCCGGCCCCACGGTGACTCCTTCCAGCCGGATTTCGAGCCCCCTCACCAGCCATTGGAGGCCACCGGCGCCCTGGTAGCGGGGCACCATGGGAACACGGCTCCCCGCATTGGGGCCTGCGGTCATGACGCTGTCCATGTAAGACCCTTGGAGAAAGGCGCTCAAACCCTTGACCAACGGCATGTGGGCCGTAAATTCCACGCCCTTCCTGTAGGAGCGCCCTACGTTCTCGCTTTGTCCGATGAAGAATTGAGGCTGCGTCAACACGAAAACGACCTCGTTTCTCATGTCCATTCGGAAAGCATCCACGGAGAAACGCCACGCGCCTTTGAGGTAGCGCCAGCCCGCCTCCCAATCGTAGGCCCGGGTCGGAACCAGATCCGGATTCGAGTAGAAGCCGGGATACGCGAAAAGCTGCACCACGCTGGGGATGCGGTAGGCTTCGGAATAGTTGACAAAGGCCGATGACCAGCGGCTGGTCTTATAGAGGTAGCCCAGACGGAGAGTGTTGTCCAGAAAGACGCGCTGCGAACCGCCGATGGGGTTGAAGTGGTCCTCGTAGGTATAACGGTGCCTGTCCCGCCTGAAACCCACTGCGAAACGGGACTTCCCGCGCCCGAGATCCAAGTTCAGGTAGGCGCCTTCGCCGGACTCGGTGGTCGCCGTATCGGTCGCCGGAACGGCGTTGCCGCCGGTAAAATCCGTATAAAATCCCCTGGCTTTGAGCTTGCCGCCGTTCCCCTCGACTGCGCCGGACAGGGTCCAGGACCAGGGGCCGCTCTTTCCGGACTTGGCCGCCTGGAGAATCATCCCATTGAGATGCTCCCGGTCCCGGGCGAGGAAACCGGACAAGAACCGTCCGGTCGTCAGCGTATCGCGATCCTGGCGCCGCAGGTATCCCTGCGCCGAAACGCTCCATCCGTTTGCCGGCTTCCACGAGTAAGTCAAGGAAGCCAGCCTGTGCCGCCCCCTGGTGAAATCGTACAGATTGAAAGGGCTCTGACGGGGATTCGCCGCGAGTTCAAACGCCGTCAAAGAACCCGGATCATCCTCCCTGCCGCCCTCGTACTGGACGAGAAACGCCAAAGACTGGCGGTGGGCGAGGCTGACGTTGATCCTGCCCAGAGCGCTGTCCAGGCGGTATCCATCATTTTCCCGCCAGCCGTCCGACTGGACCGTTTCTCCCGCCGCGTACCATTCCACGTTGTGAACCGTGCCTGCCGTGTGGAGACGTTCGC